>CAZNVY010000061.1:0-21350 GCA_964576605.1 uncultured Elstera sp.
CCAAACCTTCGTCGAAAACATCCCCTTCTACGGGTTCGCGACGCTGTGCATCGACCATCCCGGCGTGCAGGCGATGATCCCGAAGCTCGACCGCCGCATCGTCACCTATGGTCTGTCGCCGCAAGCCGATGTGCGCGGCCTGAACCTATCGATGCAGCCCGGCGGCGCGCGCTACGATGTGGAAATCCGCGACCGCATGGGCGGGCCGACGCGCATTCTGCGCAATGTTCAGCTTCCCATGCTCGGTACCCATAACGTCCAGAACTCGCTGGCCGCGATTGCCGTGTCGCTGGAAATGGGCATTGACGATGATACCATCCGGCGCGGGCTGGCCGGGTTCAAAGGCGTGAAGCGCCGCTTTACCCGCACGGGCGAAGTGCGCGGCATTACGGTGATCGACGATTACGGGCATCATCCGGTCGAAATCGCCGCCGTGCTCAAAGCCGCCCGCTCCGGCTGCCGGGGCCGGGTGATCGCCGTGGTGCAGCCGCATCGTTATTCGCGCGTCCGCGACCTGTTTGAGGATTTCTGCACCTGCTTCAACGATGCCGATGCGGTGATTGTCGCCGACATCTATGCCGCGGGCGAAGCGCCGATCGAGGGCGTGACGCGCGACGCGCTGGCTGCTGGGATGAAGCAGCGCGGCCACCGCTTCGTGCGCCCGCTGGAAAGCCCGGACGATCTGCCGAAGATCATTAAAGACATGGCCCGTCCGTCCGACATGGTGGTGTGCCTTGGCGCGGGGACCGTCACCAATTGGGCGCACGCCCTGCCGGGGCAATTAGCCGAACTCTACGGCGAACCCGTGAGCGGGGGGGCGCAATGATCGCCATTCTTCGCCCCGACAGCGCTATTCCGCTGGCCGACCGCCTGCCCAAGCTGCGCGGGCGGGTAACGCCGAATGCGCCCTTGAGCGCGATCACTTGGTTTGCGGTTGGCGGCCCAGCGGAAGTCTTGGTGCGTCCGGCGGATGAGGAAGACCTCGCGACCCTGCTCGCCGCCCTGCCGCCCGACGTGCCCGTAACGGTCATCGGCGTCGGCTCGAACCTTCTGGTGCGCGATGGCGGCGTGCCGGGCGTCGTGCTGCGGCTCGGCAAAGGCTTTGCCACGATCACGACGGATGGAACCCAGATCACGGCAGGGGCGGCGGCGCTTGACCTCAATACCGCCCTGACGGCGGGCGATGCTGGGATTGCCGGGCTGGAGTTTCTCTCCGGCGTGCCGGGCACCATTGGCGGTGCCCTGCGCATGAACGCCGGGGCCTATGGCGGCGATATGGCACAAGTCTTGATCGAAGCCCGCGCGCTCGACCGGAAGGGCAATCGGCGCACCGCGACCCTGACCGAGATGGGCCTGACCTACCGCCACTCCGACGCGCCCGCCGATTGGATCTTCACCGGCGCGCGGATGCAGGGCCGGGAAGCCGATCCCAAAACCATCGGCCAGCACCTTGCCGAAATTCGCGCCAACCGCGAAGCGAGCCAGCCAATCCGCGCCAAAACCGGTGGCTCCACCTTCAAGAACCCACCCGGCCAAAAGGCCTGGGAACTGATCGACAAGGCTGGGTGCCGGGGGTTGCGCTTGGGCGGTGCCCAGGTGTCGGAAAAGCATACGAACTTCCTGATTAATACCGGCGACGCCACCGCTGCCGAGATCGAAGCCTTGGGTGAGGAGGTCCGCCGCCGCGTGCTTGAAACCTCCGGCGTGATGCTGGATTGGGAAATCAAACGCATCGGCATCGCGGCAGGAGAGGGCGCATGAGCCGCTTCCGCCGCATCGCTGTGCTGATGGGCGGCTGGTCCGCCGAGCGCCCGGTCTCGCTCGCCTCCGGGGCTGCGGTCGCGGCAGCCCTGCGCGAAAAAGGCTTCGAGGTGACGGAGATCGACGCGCCGAAAGACCCGACAGCCCTGATCGCCGCCTTGACCCCGAAGCCCGACGCGGTGTTCAACGCCCTGCACGGCCAGGGCGGCGAGGATGGGCGGGTGCAGGCGATCCTCGATCTCTTGGAAATCCCCTATACCCATTCGGGCGTGCTGGCCTCGGCCCTCGCCATGAATAAACCCGCCGCCAAGCGCGTTTTTGCCGCCGAAGGGCTGCGCGTGCCGGGCGGGGCGGTCTATTCCAAGGCGGATGTACTGGCCGGCGACGTTATCCCCCGGCCTTACGTGGTGAAGCCGCCCGCCGAAGGATCGAGCTTCGGGGTGCAAGTGGTTCGCCCCGGCGACAATGGCCCCGCTGTGGCGGAATGGGGGTTTGGCGAAGAAGTTCTAGTCGAACCTTATATCGCCGGGCGCGAACTGACCGTCGCCGTCATGGACGATCCCGAAACCGGCGAAGCGCGCGCCCTAGGGGCGATCGAAATCGTCCATGCCCACGGTTTCTTCGACTATGAGGCGAAATATAAGGGCGGTGAGGCGGAACATATCATGCCGCCGAATGTGCCGCCGGAGGTGCTGGCAGATCTCTACGATATGGGCGTGCGCGCCCATAAGGCGCTGGGCTGCCGGGGCGTTTCCCGCTCCGACTTCCGCTACGACGATACGCACGGGAACCCCGGCACGGTCTGGCTGCTCGCAACCAATACCCAGCCCGGCATGACCCCGACCTCGCTGGTGCCCGATGCGGCGCGCAGCCGCGGCATTTCCTTCGCAGATTTGGTAGCCCTGATGGTGGAGCAAGCGCGATGGGGATAAGCGATTTGCAAATCGATCCGCTCGACCGCCCCAGCCTGCCGAGCTTTTTAACCGCACCGAAGCCGGAAAAGCCGCGCGCCGGGGCGCGGCTGCGCGCCGCCCTGACCGGCTGGCTGCCGACACGCGCGGCCAAACCGGTCGCCGCAAAAAAGATTACCGAACCGCAGCGTCTGCTGACCGGCCCCTCGGTCGTACCCTCGGCACCGCCGCCGCCCGCCGCCGCCATCGAACCGCAATTGCAGGCGCGCCTGATTTCACCGAACCAGCCGGTCACCAGCCCCAGCCGCAAAGTGCCGCCGCCGGTTGCCAGCCAACCGAAGGAGCCGGGCCGTGCGCTGGTCGTCATTCCCAATCCGCCGAAGCGCCGCCCGCCGAACCGCTGGCTAAAGCCGACGCTCTGGGGCCTTGGTGCCACCGCCGTGGTCGGAATCCTGGGGGCCTTAGGCGTGACAATTGCGCTACACTCTTCGGCTTCCGTTTCCACCGCGGGGGACGACACCCTGCCGCGCCCCAGCTTTTTTGCCCAGGTTGGCGCGGGTTTCGGCCTGCGCGTTCAGGATGTTCTCGTTGAGGGCCGGATTCGTTCTGATAGCGAAACAATCCTTTCTTCCTTGCAAACACGGCGCGGAGAAGCGATTCTAGGGGTCGATGCCGAGGCCGCCCGACAGCGGTTGGAGGCACTCCCCTGGATCGAATCGGCGATCGTCGAACGGCGGTTGCCAGATACGGTATATGTCCGTCTGAGGGAACGCGCGCCCTATGCCCTATGGCAGAACGGCGGGCGGTTCCATTTGGTGGATTCCAAGGGCGTGACCATCCTGACCGATCCGGGGGCCGAGTTCGCCCAATTGCCGGTTATCGTCGGCGAGGGTGCTCCGCAGCGGGCGGAAGAAATCCTGCTGCTGCTGGAGGGGGAGCCAGAGTTGAAGCCGCTCATCGCCGCCGTTGTGCGCGTTGGGAACCGGCGATGGAACCTGCACCTCGGCAATGGGATCGACGTGCGCCTTCCGGAAGAAAATCCGGCGGTCGCCTTAGGGGTGCTCGCCGATCTGAACCGGCAGCAAAAGCTGCTGGACCGGGACATTGTTGCAATCGACCTGCGACAAGCGGACCGGATGATCGTCCAGCTCAGTCCCGCAGCGGCGGCGGCGGCCCAAAAACAGGCGACCCCGAAACAATCGGGCGGAGGGAACGGGTAGAATGAGCACGCGCAAGGGATCGACCAAAGCCCGCAACGGGATTGTGGCGACGCTCGATCTGGGCACCACTAAAACCACCTGCCTCATCGCGCGGGTAGATGGCGGTGTGCCGCGCATTATCGGGCTTGGCATGATCGGCTCGAAAGGCATCAAAGCCGGGACGATTGCCGATATCGACGCCGCCGAGCAGAATATCCTATCCGCCGTGCAGGCCGCCGAACAGATGGCGGGCGAGACCATTCACGGCGTCATCGTCAATATGACCGGCGGGAACCTATCGTCGCGCGTGGCGCAGCACGAACTTTCCGTCGAAGCCCATGAAATTGGCGACGCCGACGTGCGGCGCGTCCTAGAAGCCGGACGACAGAACCTCGAACCCACCGACCGCACAATGCTGCACACGATTCCGGTCGGTTTCACCATCGACGGCAGCCGGGGTATCCGCGATCCGCGCGGCATGTATGGCCAGCGCCTGGGCGTGAATATGCATGTGGTTTCGGCCTCGACTTCGGCGCTGAAGACCTTGGCGATGGTCATCGCCCGCTGCCACCTGGAACTCGACGGCGTTGTCGCCGCACCTTATGCCGCCGGCCTGTCCACCCTGGTTCAGGACGAGCGGGAGATGGGCTGCACGCTGATCGACATGGGCGGCGGCGTGACGACCATGGCGGTTTTCTTCGACGGCAAGCTGGTGTTCACCGACTCGGTGCCCATCGGCGGTAGCCATGTCACCACTGATATTGCGCGCGGGCTATCGACCCCGCTGGCCCATGCGGAACGGATGAAAACGCTTTACGGCGCGGCCCTAGTCGCCAGCGCCGACGAGCGCGAGATCATCGAAGTTCCGCTGGTCGGCGAGGATGACCGCCTGACCGCGCATCATATTCCGAAGTCCATTCTAACGGGGATTATCCAACCCCGCTTGGAGGAGACTTTTGAACTTGTCCGCAGTCGCTTGGAGGCGAGCGGCTTGGACAAGATTGCGGGCCGACGGGCCGTTCTCTCCGGCGGGGCGAGCCAGCTCTCCGGGGTGCGCGACCTTGCGGCCCATATTCTCGACAAGCAGATCCGTGTGGGCAAACCCCAAGGGTTTCACGGTCTGCCGGTCGATTTTGCTGGTCCGGCCTATGCCACCTGCACAGGTCTGATCGCCCATGCTCTTCAACCGACATCCGAACCGGCGAAAGGCGGGCGTAAGGCCCCCGCTGCCCCGCCGACCGGAATGATCGGACGGCTTGGGTTATGGCTCAAAGAAAACTTCTAAAAACGACTAAAGCACGATCATCGAACGTATATCCGAAGCGGAGGCACCCAATGGCTATGCAAATCGGTTTGAGCAACCCCGCCGACCACGAACTACGCCCGCGCATCACGGTCGTAGGCTGCGGTGGTGCAGGCGGCAATGCCGTTAACAATATGATCCGCGCCAATCTTCAGGGCGTCGAATTCGTTGTCACCAATACCGACAATCAGGCGCTGGCGCATAATCTCGCCGCGCGCCGCATTCAGCTCGGCACCAACCTCACCCGCGGCCTCGGTGCCGGGGCGAAGCCGGACGTGGGCCGGGCGGCCGCCGAAGAATGCATCGAAGAAATCATGCAGCAGCTCGACGGCTCCAACATGGTCTTCATCACGGCTGGAATGGGCGGCGGCACGGGCACGGGCACGGCCCCGGTCATCGCCCGCGCGGCGCGCGAACGCGGGATTCTGACCGTCGGCGTCGTCACCAAGCCGTTCCAGTTTGAAGGCGCGCACCGGATGCGCCTGGCCGAAAATGGCATTCAAGACTTACAGCAGTATGTTGATACGCTGATCGTCATCCCGAACCAGAATCTGTTCCGTCTCGCCAACGAACGCACCACCTTCGCCGATGCCTTCAAAATGGCCGACGATGTGCTGCACGCCGGCGTGCGCGGCGTGACCGACCTCATGATGATGCCGGGCCTGATCAATCTCGATTTCGCCGACATCCGCACCGTGATGAGCGAAATGGGCAAGGCGATGATGGGCACGGGCGAAGCGACCGGCGACCGCCGCGCGCTGGATGCCGCCGAAGCCGCCATCTCCAACCCGCTGCTGGATGATGCCTCGATGAAGGGCGCGCGCGCCGTGCTCATCAACATCACCGGCGGTCTCGATATGACCCTGTTTGAAGCCGATGAAGCCGCCAACCGCATCCGCGAGGAAGTGGACCCGGACGCCAATATCATCTTCGGCTCGACCTTCGACGAGGGCCTTGAGGGCCGCATCCGCGTCTCGGTCGTCGCGACCGGCATCGAATCGGAAGCCGCGGCCGAACCGCGCCGCCCGCAAATCGCGCTGGTAACCGATGCCACCAGTCGCCCGGCGCTGCATAATACCATTTCCAATAGTGCTGCCGCCGTCGGCAGCGGCTATGCGCCGATGGCCGCTGCCCCGGCGCATGTCCCGCATCAAGCCGCTGCCGCGCCGATGATGAGCGCCGAAACCGCCCCGACCAGCGGTCCGGCGTTCGGCGTGCAGGGCAATCTTGCCGTTGCCCCGCAGCCGGTGGTGACCCAGAGCCTGAGCGAGCCGGTGCGCCCGCAAGCCGCCCCGCAGCCCTCGATGAACGCGAGCAGCTTCACCCCGGCCCCGCGCGCCGCCGCCCCGGCGGTGGACGGTGGTTTCATTCCGCCGCGCCCGGTGGAAGCCGCGACCGAACCGGCGCTGACCCAGCGCGTTGTTCCCACCGTGACCGCCAGCGCCGAACCCACCCTGTCGCAGCCGACCAGCATCGGCAATGCCGCCCTGGCGGTACAGCCGATGCATGTGCCCACCCCCGCGGCCAACCCGGCAGCGGCCAAGGACAAGGCCCGCACGCCCAGCCTGTTCGAGCGGTTTACCAGCCCGCTCTCGTCGGGCCGCCGCGATGCAACCCCCAGCGTTACCCCCGCCGCCGGTAGCCGCGTGCAAGGGGGCGGCACTGCCCCGACCCCGGCTGCCGCTGCACCGCGTCTCAGCGATGCGGGCACCCGCCCGCTGACCAGCGCATCGGACGACGATCTGCTGGAAATCCCGGCGTTCCTGCGTCGTCAGGCGAACTAAATGCTAGCCCTCGCCGGGTGGGCGCAGCCGCGCCCTTGGCCGCCGTCGCAATGGCGGCCTCTAGAGCGACGTCCGATATCGTCCGCCGCTCTAGCCCGATGAGTCCATCCGCCCGCCGGGATCGCAAAACGGCGGGCTAGACCAAGCAGAACTAAGACCGGTCGCCGCTTCGGATAGACCCTGCCCGTTGCGCCTCAGCGGGCAGAACTATCGGGAGTTCTGACCATAAACCCGCCTACCCGCGTTTCGGGGGTTGTCGCCTGCGTCTGGGATCGCCACTCTGTGATCCCTCCGCTTCTCACGTTGGGCGACCTTGCGCATGACGACACCCCCGACTCTCGATCTTCTATCCGATCTGATCGCCAAGGCGCGCGCCGCCGGGGCCGATAGCGCCGATGCGGTGCTGCATCACGGCGTCTCCGTCGCGGTCGAACGCCGCCTGGGGCAGATCGAAAAGCTGGAACGGTCGGAAGGCCAGGATTTAGGCTTGCGCGTCTTCATCGGGCAGCGCCAAGCCATCGTCTCCAGCAGCGACCTGCGGCCCGACGCGCTGACCGCGATGGTCGAACGCGCCGTCGCGATGGCCCGCCTGGCGCCGGAAGACCCGTTCTGCGGTATCGCTGCCGCCGATCTGCTGGCGCAAGACTATCCCATCCTCGATAATTTCGATCCGGTCGAACCGGATATCGACGTGCTGCTCGCCCGCGCCGCCGCGGCGGAAGATACCGCCCTGGCCTACCAGGGCGTCACCAATTCCGATGGCGCGAGCGCCGGGTGGGGATCGGGCTATAGCGCCCTCGTGACGTCTGCCGGGTTCGCGGGCGAAAACCGCAGTACGTGGCATTCGATCTCGATGACCGCCGTGGCGGGCAGTGGCACCGGGATGGAGCGGGATTACGATTATACCTCCGCCCTCTTTGCCGAAGACCTGGACGATCCGGTTGCCATCGGTCGCACGGCGGCGGAACGGGCGGTGCGCCGGCTTAATCCGCGCAAACTCGACACGGCCAAAGTGCCGGTGATCTTTGATCCGCGCGTGGCGGGCGGGTTGGTCGGCCATGCTTTGGGGGCGATTTCCGGCCCCAGTATCGCGCGTGGCACCAGCTTTCTGAAAGATAAGCTGGGCCAGGCGGTGTTCAGCGACGCGATCACGCTGCGCGAAGACCCGCACCGGCGGCGCGGGCTACGCTCCCGCCCCTATGACGCTGAAGGCTTGCCGACGCAGGCCCGCGCCCTGTTCGATAAGGGCGTGCTGACGACCTGGCTGCTCGATTTGCGCTCCGCCCGGCAACTCAACCTCGCCCCGACCGGCCATGCCGCGCGCGGCACGTCTGGCCCGCCCGGCCCCTCGGCCAGCAATTTGATTGTGGAGCCGGGCAGCCGGTCCCCGCAGGATCTCTATGCGGGCGAAAACGCGCTCTATGTCACCGATCTCATGGGCCAGGGCGTCAATGGCCTGACCGGCGACTATAGCCGGGGCGCGGCAGGCTTCTGGATCGAGAAGGGCGAGATCGCCTATCCGGTCAGCGAAATCACCATCGCCGGTAATCTGAAGGATATGTATCGGGCGATCACCCCGGCGAATGATCTGGAATTGAAGCGCGGCATCGACAGCCCGACCTTACGGGTCGATGGCATGACGCTGGCCGGACGGTAAGCATGAGCGTCACCATTCGCCCCGTTGCCGCCGGGGACCGCACGGCGTGGGAAGCCCTGTTCACCGCCTATGGGGAATTCTACAAGACCGCCTATACCCCCGCTCTGCTGGAGGCGAATTGGCGGCGCTTGCACGATCCCGCTGCCCCCATCTTCGGTCTGGTGGCAGAAGCAGCGGACGGCGCCCTGCTTGGCCTGCTGCACTATGTGCCGCACCCGCACACCAATAGCGCCCGGATGGTCGGCTATCTCGAAGACCTGTTCGTCGCCCCCGACGCGCGCGGCCAGCGGGTTGGTGAAAAGCTGATCGATGCGCTGGTGGACATCGGCAAAACGGCGGGCTGGTATCGCATCTACTGGCATACCCACGCCGATAATGCGACGGCACGGAAACTCTATGACCGTGTGGCGAAACTGTCGGCGTTTGTGCGGTATGATATTCCGCTGGTGCCGTGACAGACCGTTGGAAAATTTGACAACACATTTCTAACCGCCATACCATGCTCCTATGAAAGCGGAGCAGCTTCTGCGGCGGCGCATTGTGATGTCGGAGACCGAGTTCGCCGAACTGGTTCTATGGCGGCTGCCAGAACCGGTTCCGCCCTGTCGGCATTCTTTTAAGTATCGGCTAGCCTTTATTACCAATGGGATCTGCGTAATTCGTTACGACAATGAACGGGGTAAGGGCGACCATCGACACATCGGCTCGGTCGAAAGCCCTTACGAGTTTAGCACCCATGACCGCCTGATTGCCGACTTCCGCGATGATATTGAAAGGTGGCGACATGAGCATCGTGACGCTTGAGGTCCGCAGCCTCGATCAAACCCTCACAGAGTTCGTCGATACTTGGAAGACCGGCATCGCAAGCGAACCGCGTATCAGCTTCGAGACGCCGGAACTGCTTTGGCGGGTTTTCACGGCCAAACGCTGGGAGATTGTACGGACCATGACCGGCACCGGCCCCCTGCCGCTGCGTGAAATCGCCCGCCGGGTAGGGCGGGATGTGAAGGCCGTGCATGGGGACGTTCACGCCCTGACCGACGCCGGGATCATCGACCGGACCGAGGCAGGATTTGTCTTCCCCTATGACGGTATCCACGTTGATTTCACCATCAGGGCGAATGTCGCGTGAAAGCCCTGATCGTCGGCGGCGGCCCGGCGGGGTTGATGGCGGCGGAAACCCTGCTAACAGCCGGGGCCTCGGTCGATCTCTATGACGCTATGCCGTCGCTGGGGCGGAAGTTTTTGCTGGCCGGGCGCGGCGGGTTGAACCTAACCCATTCCGAACCGCTGCCCGCCTTCCTCGCCCGCTTCGGTCCGGCGGAGGGGGCGGTTACCCCGTGGATCGAAACGCTGCCACCGCAGGCAATCCGCGATTGGGCGGCGGGCCTCGGGGTTAAAACCTTCGTCGGCACCTCTGGCCGGATTTTCCCGACCGATTTCAAGGCGGCGCCCCTGCTGCGGGCGTGGCTGGGACGGCTGCGCACGCTCGGCCTGCGCACCCATCCCCGCCATCGCTGGACGGGGCACGCCGAGGGGCGGCGGCTGCGCTTTGAGACGCCGACCGGTCCCGTGACCGCCGACGGTGATGCCGTGCTGCTGGCGCTCGGCGGGGCAAGCTGGCCGCATCTTGGGTCGGACGGCGCCTGGACCGCCCATTTGCCCGGCCCCATAGCGCCGCTCGCGCCGTTTAACTGCGGGTGGGAAATTCCCTGGTCGCCGGTGTTACGGGAAAAAGCGGGTAGCCCACTGAAAACCGTCGCGCTCACGGCAGGTGGGCAGCGGGTGCGCGGCGAGATTATTCTGGCGGACTATGGGTTAGAGGGCAGCGCGCTCTACGCCCTGTCCCATCATCTTGCCCCAGGGGGGCGGCTGACGATTGATCTGCTGCCCGATTATTCCGAAGCGGCGGTGTTGGAGACGCTGGCCCAGCGCGGCGGGGCCTCCCTGAGTTCTTTCCTAAAGAAGCGCTTCCGTCTAACCCCCGCCGCCCTCGCCCTATTACACGAACCGCCGCGCCCGGCGGGCTGGGACGCCCCCCCGACGCTCGCGCCTCGGCTGAAAGCCTTACCGCTTACCCTGGGGCAGCCGCGCCCCATCGCCGAAGCCATTTCAACGGCAGGCGGTTTGGCGTTCGACGGTCTCACCCCCGGCCTGATGCTGAAGGCCCGCCCCGGCTGGTTTGCGGCGGGGGAGATGATCGACTGGGCGGCCCCCACCGGCGGCTATCTTCTGTCGGCCTGTCTGGCCAGCGGCGTGCGGGCGGCGCACGGGATGCTTGCTTTTTGCGGGCGCTGACCGCCCGTACTTCGCCATCACGCCCGGCCTGACTGAGGGTGCCGTATTTTGATGAAAGGTCCGAGAGTGTCCATCGCCCGCCGTTCCCTGCTCGCCGTTCTCGCGCTCGGTCTGCCGCTTTTTGCCGCCGCGCCTGCCCTGGCAGCGAAGGCGAAACCCTGGCCGCTCACCCCGCAGGACAAGGCCGATATCGCCCGCATCGAAACCTATTTCGACGGGCTGAAGACCTTATCCGCCAAGTTTCTGCAAGTCACCGATACCGGTGCCGTGGCGCGGGGCGCGGTCTTTATCCAGCGGCCTGGCAAGATGCGCTTCGATTATGCCCCCCCCTCGCCGGTGGTGATGGTCGCCGATGGCACTTTGCTGACCTATCACGACCGCGACCTGAACGAAACCACCGTCCTTCCCCTAAGCACGACGCCTGTCGCCTTTCTGCTGCGCGAAAAATTCCGCCTGGGCCAGGATCTAACCGTGACGCGCGTCGACCGCGGGCCGGGCGTGCTGCGCGTCTCCGTCCGTGAAACCGACGATGCCGAGCAAGGCGAACTCACTCTACAGTTCAGCGAAACCCCCTTCCGGTTCGAGCAGTGGAGTGTGCTGGACAGCCAGAACCGCCTGACAAAAGTAACCTTGATCGATACCAGGGTCGGCGATCCCATCGCCCCGAAAACCTTCGAGTTCCGTGACCCGAAGTTCTTCAATCAGCCGGTGGAACGGTTCAACTGACGTTCCCTCTAGCAATTTTTTAGAATCGTTCTTAAATAGGCTTCATACCCTGTTCAAAACGAGAGCATCATGGCCACTATCGAAATGTATATCGATCCGTTTTGCCCCTATTGCGCCAAGGCCAAACGCCTGCTGACGGCTAAGGGCCAGACTTGGGCGGAAATCGACGTGATCGCCGATCCCAAGCGCCGCGCCGAAATGCGCGACCGGGCAAGCGGGCGCAACACAGTACCGCAGATTTTCATCGACGGGCAGCATATCGGCGGCTGCGACGATCTGCACGCGCTGGACGCCAAGGGCGGGCTTGATCCGCTGCTTGCGGCGTAACCATGCTGACGGTCGGGCTGATCCAGCAAACGGCGGCGCGCGACTTCGCCCCCAATCTCGCTTTCCTGGAAGATCAGGTGCGGGCGGCGGCGGCCCAGAGCGCGCGCTTCATTCTGGCACCGGAAAATTGCGCCATGCTGGAGCCTGACCGCGTGGCGCATCGCGCCAAAGCCCAGCCCGAAGAAAGCCACCCGCTACCGCCCCTGTTTTCGCGCTTGGCGCAGGAAACCGGGGCGTGGCTGCTGGCGGGGTCGATTGCCGTCAAGGTCGGCGACGACAAGCTCGCCAACCGCTCGCTGTTGTTTGCGCCCGATGGGTCGGTGGCGGCGCGCTACGATAAGATCCATCTGTTCGATGTCGATCTAGCGAATGGCGAAAGCTACCGCGAATCGGCGCTGATCGCCCCCGGCAGTGCGGCGGTCACGGTGGCAACGCCTTTCGCCAAGCTCGGCCTGTCGGTCTGCTACGATCTGCGCTTCCCGGCCCTGTTCCGCGCGCTAGCCCAGGCCGGGGCGGCGATTCTGACCATTCCCGCCGCCTTCACCGTCCCAACGGGGGAGGCCCATTGGCACGTGCTGCTGCGGGCGCGGGCGATTGAAACCGGTGCCTTCGTGCTCGCCCCCGCCCAGACCGGCACCCATGCCGAAGGGCGGCGCACCTATGGTCATTCCCTGGTTGTCGCGCCCTGGGGGGAAATCATCGCGGAAGCCGGGGCCGAACCGGGCCTGCTGCTCGCCGATCTCGATCTGGCCGAGGTCACAAAAGCCCGCCAGCGCATCCCATCGCTCACCCACGACCGCGCCTTTGCGCCGCCCTCTTTTCTTTCCGCCTAAGCGGCTCTATGTATGAAAGATGATCGTTTACAGCCTTCTGTGCTCCCGCGAGCATGAGTTTGAAGCCTGGTTCCGCAATAGCGATGCTTATGACGAGCAAGCGGCGGCACACGCGATTTCCTGCCCGATGTGCGGCGATACCGGCATTCGCAAAGCGCTGATGGCCCCGGCCATCCGCCCGTCGTCGAAAGCCGCCGCCAAACCCGCCGCTGAAGCTGTCGCCGCCCCCAGCGCCGAAGAAGCCGATAAACAGGCTGCCGCGCTTCACATGCTGCGCGAGATGCGCCGCAAGATCGAAGCCGATTGCGATTACGTCGGCGGCAATTTCGCCGAGGAAGCCCGCAAGATTCACTACGGCGAAGTCGAAGCCCACGGCATCTACGGCGAAAGCACCCCGGAAGAACGGGCCGCCCTGACGGAAGAAGGCATCGAGGTTGGCGCAATCCCCTGGGTGCCGTTGGAGAATTAGGCCTAGTCCCGGTTGGGCTGGAACAGTGCCACAATCGCATCAGCCACAAAGCGCCGATTGCGCGCTTGGCCCGTGGTTTCAACCAGAATGCCCTCCTTGTGCAGCAATTCGATATAGCCGCTGACCGCCGGATAGGTGACGCCGAGCTTTTCGGCCGCCAGCTTCACGGAGAGACTAGGATAATCGGGCAGAAGATCGAGCAAACGATCTAAGACGCTGCCGGAACGCGGCTGGAAATGCGCCCGCCAGTCGGCAATCAATGTCGAAAGACGGTCATGCACCCGCAGGATTTCGTCAACGGTTGCAATCGTCGCCATTGAGATGAAGTCGATCATCGCGCCCCAATCGTCGCGCTGCTGCGCCGCCCGTAGCGCGGCGTAATAGTGATCCTTATTGGCGTCGATATAGGGCGACAGATAGAGCGGCTCATCCCCCTCCGCCGCAAACATGAGGGCCATCAGCAAGCGTCCGACACGCCCGTTGCCGTCCATAAACGGATGAATTGCCTCGAAATGCGCATGGGCGCAGGCGATACGCGCGATGGAACTGTTCTTGAAACGGACTTCATCGTCACGCAACCAGCGGAAATGACGCCATAGGCATAGAAAGAGTTGGTCCGGCGGCGGCGGAATGAAGGTGGCGGTTTCAAAACTGCGCCCGCCAATCCGCACGGGCATGGCACGCAACCGCCCCCGCCAACCGTCCGCCTTCGGATCGGCTTCTAGCACGGCCACATGCAATTTTCGCAACAACGGTGCCGTGATCGCCCGCATCCCCTCGTCGCGGACATTGCCCAGGGATGCCCCTAGGATCAGAGCATACTGACGAACTTGCAGCACATCATCGGCGCTATCGCCCTCGTCGGCATCCAGCGTCAAAAGATCGGCGAGGGTCGCATAAGTTCCCTCGATCGCGCTGGAATGCACCGCCTCCTGCCGTTCGAGCATCCGGGTTGCTAAGAACCGTCGGCCCGGTAAACCGCGCACAAACCCGTTAATCTTGCCAAGCGCCTTTTGCGCCTCACCATGCAAACGCAGATCCCCCGGAACCAGGGCTGCCGGTGGCAGCGGCGGCACAACGGCTTTGATATTCTCAAGCGGCGGCGGAAGCGAAACGAGGCTTCGTCGCACCCGCGCGGCCAAGGCGCTTGCTTTCATAAGGCCGTCTCCAGAGCACGCTTATTAAACAGACAATCGCTTTTCTTTAATAAGGCTCATCGAAACCCTAGCTTATTAAAAAACCGCCGCCAAGGTCTCCCCTGGCGGCGGCTCTAAATCCTGCACTCCAGCCCGGCTTACGCCTCGCCGAACACCCGCTTGAACAAGGTATCCACGTGCCGGGTATGCTGGCCGAGGTCGAACAGCGCGGCGATATCCTGCGGGGTCAGATGCTTTGCCACATCCGCATCGGCTTCCAGCAGCGCGCGGTAGTTCTTGCCCTCTTTCCACGAGGCCATGGCGTTGCGCTGCACCGCCTTATAGGCATCCTCGCGGCTCATACCCTTCTGGGTGAGTTCGAGCAGCACCTGCTGCGAATGCACCAGACCGCCGAGCAGATCGAGGTTCGCCTGCATCCGGTCGGGATAGACCACCAGCTTATCGACCACCGAGGTTAAGCGGGCGAGGGCAAAATCCAGCGTTACGGTCGCATCGGGCGCGATCATCCGTTCGACCGACGAGTGCGAAATATCGCGCTCGTGCCACAAAGCCACGTTTTCCATCGCCGGGATTACGGCGGAGCGGACCAAACGGGCGAGGCCGGTCAAGTTTTCCGTCAGCACCGGGTTGCGCTTGTGCGGCATGGCGGAGGAGCCTTTTTGCCCCGCCGAGAAAAACTCTTCCGCTTCGCGCACTTCGGTGCGCTGAAGGTGGCGAATTTCCGTGGCCAGCCGTTCGATGGAGGAGGCGATCACCCCCAAGGTGGCGAAGAAGGCGGCGTGCCGGTCGCGCGGGATCACCTGGGTCGAGATGGTTTCCGGCTTCAGGCCCAGCTTTTCCGCCACATATTCCTCAACGCGCGGGTCGAGATGGGCGAAGGTGCCAACCGCGCCAGAGATGGCACAGGTGGCAATTTCCTCCCGCGCGGCCAGCAGGCGGGCCTTGTTCCGGGCAAACTCGGCGTAATAGGTGGCGAGCTTGAGGCCGAAGGTCACCGGTTCGGCGTGGATGCCGTGGCTGCGGCCAACGGTCAGCGGATGCTTATGCTCGAAGGCGCGGCGTTTCAGCGCAGCCAGCAGCCCATCGAGGTCTTCCAGCAGAATATCGGTGGCTTGGGTCAACTGCACCGCAAGGCAGGTATCGAGCACGTCCGACGAGGTCATGCCCTGGTGCACGAAGCGCGCTTCCTCCCCCACATATTCGGCGAGGTTGGTCAGGAAGGCGATCACATCATGCTTGGTTTCCGCCTCAATCTCCTCGATTCGCGCCACATTGAAGGCACCGCGGGCGCGAACGGCGACCGGGACGTCCTTGGGGATCGTGCCCAGCTCCGCCATCGCTTCGGCGGCGAGCGTCTCGATTTCCATCCAGATTTTATAGCGGTTTTCAGGCTCCCAAATGGCGACCATCTTGGGGCGGCTGTAACGAGGGATCATCGGCGGGCCTTGCTGCGTTGCAAAAAAGTAATCTCGATTTAACCCCTCATAGGGCATAGTTTATGTCAAACAAGAGACAAGAGCTTGACCCTGGTATGACACTTACCCGCCGGGGAGGTTCGACAGGCCCCAATCGGGGCCGCGCGTAGGAGGGGAGTTAGCAGATGTCGCCGTATTTCGCTACCCACGCCGGATTGCTGCAGTATGTCGCCGATGATTTTTCGGCGCTGGCAGGTCGTGACCGGGAGTTTGGCGACAAGCTGGCGCTTTATGCCGATATCCTGCGCCATATGATCGACGAACTCGCCCCCAAAGGCGATGAAAGCCACGAAACCGCCCCCGCCGCCGAGGCCGTTCCCGCCTAACGGCGCGGGGGGTGGGTACCCCGCCCCCCCGATTACCGATCTAAAGAAAATTTGACGCCTAAAGTTTTTTATGCATTTTATATACCGCTTAACGGCGGGAGACTATGATGATTGCGCGTCACATCATTCTTATCGGCATCGTGCTAACTGCGGTCGGCACACAAGCTGCGGACCCGGTTACGCTCTACACCGTACCGTCTCCCCCGTGGGGTGGGCTGACCAATGATCCGAACGGTCCCGGCGTGTTCGACGATTGGGCAACAGAAGTTAGCCGCCGGACGGGACTGGTTTTCGATATTAAGCGAGTTCCCAGTGTCCGGGCGCTGGAGGGGTTAAAGGATAAGACCATCGATATTGCGTTTGGCATTAAGGGGGTTGGGCTTGAAGGGGTTGTTGATTTCCCCAGTTGCCCTGTCTCAAGTTCCGTTCTTATTATTGCGTCAAAGAATTTTCCAATGAAGAAAATTGAAGATCTGTACACCGCGCCCCAAGGCGTTGGGGTAACCAGAGGAATCAAATACGCAAAATCTTTCGACGAAGACCCTCAGATCAAAAAATCTGAGGAACCCGATCTGGATACGATCTTAAGGAAGATGAGTGCCGGGCGGCTACAAGCCATTATCGGATCGGGCTTTTCCCTATTCTATCAAGCCAAAATGAGTGGAATGCGCGATATTCTGGGGGATCGTCTAACAATTGGCCGCATCGACGCTTGTCTGCGGACGCCTGCCGGCAAAGGCGATACCCCCACGGTTCAAGCGATGGTCAAGGCGCTCGACGCGATGAAAGCCGATGGGACGGCAGCGGCCATTGTCACCAAATATGTCGGCGATGGCTGGCAGTAAACGGGCTTCTGGGATTCCAATGATCGAAACCCCAGAAACGATCAAGGGGTCAGCGCACCAGCACTTCTGCCGCGTCCCTGGTCTGGGCTACCGCGCCCTGCACTTGCGCGACTGAGGTAGTGATCGCCTGAATGCCAGCAGTGACCCGCGTAACGGCGGAAGACGCTTCTTGCATGGTGGAGGACATGGTTTTCGTAACGGCGCTTTGCTCCTCAACCGCCGCAGCCGTGCCCGAAACATGGTCGCGAACCGTGGAAACAACCTCGCGAATCCCAGCGAGAGCGGCAGCCACTTCGGCGGAGGTGGCCTGCACCCCATCGATTTCACTGGAAATCTGCTCGGTGGCGCGCGCCGCCTGATTGGCCAGGTTTTTTACCTCAGACGCGACCACTGCAAAACCGCGCCCGGCATCGCCGGCCCGCGCCGCTTCGATGGTTGCATTCAGCGCCAGAAGATTGATCTGCCCGGCAATCGAGTTGATAAGCCCGACGATCCCATTCATCGCCTGGCCCGCCGTGGCCAATTTTTCGGTGCTGGCCGTCGCGGTTTCCGTACGCTCCACGGCATTCTCAGTCGCCGTTCGGGCGCGCACCATGCTGCGGGCAATCTCGGCAATTGAAGCGGCCAATTCTTCGGCGCTGGCCGCCACGGTTTGCACATTGGCCGAGGTGCTTTCCGCCGCCGTCCCGGCCATAGCCGCCGCATCAGTGGATTGGCGCAAGGCCCCATCAATTTGGCCGAAGTTCGTATCGATAATCTGTTTCAGATTATTCAAAAGTTCGACCTGGGCGGTAATATCGGTCGCGAATTTGACGATTTTGGTCAGCCGACCCTTTTCATCGAAAATCGGATTATAAGCCCCCTCAATCCACACGTCCCGCCCGGATTTGGCGACCCGCCGGTACTGGCCCGCTTGGTAATCGCCCTTGCGCAGTGTTTCCCAGAACTGCACATAGTCGGCGCTGTTCCGATAAGCCGGGTCGACGAAGATATGGTGGTTCTTACCAATCACCTCCTCGCGCCGATACCCCATAACCCGCAGAAAATTATCGTTGACCCGCGTGATGTGACCGTCGGTGGTAAATTCCACCGCCGCTTGTGACCGATCAACCGCTGCTATCTGGGCGGCGAAATCCAGATTCTCCAGCCGCTCTTTCGCATTGGCCCATTCCACCACATAGCCGATCCCCTGCCCGGCTTCGGACAGGGGTGTAACCAGCAGGTCGAACTGATAGCCAGCAACCTTGATGGTTGCGGCATAGGGCTTGGTCAAAGTCGCCAAAATCGACCGTTGATGTTTGGGATTGGCATGAAATATATCGATATTACTGCCAACCAGTCGATCAAGCCGAAACTGCGGCAGCTCTTTCTGCAAATCCTTTTCCGCAACGCGCAACAATTCCACGACGGCGGGATTGACATAGACGATGGTCAGATCCTGATCGGCAATCATCACGCGGGCATTCAATGCCCCCAAAGCCGCGACCTGTTGCGACACCAAACGGTTCTTCTTGGATGCACCAAACATCTGCCCCCCCTATCTAAACAAGCGGATCGTCGCAGATAGAGGTTAAAGAAACACAAAAACAGTATCAATGCACTATTAAATGAATTTTTATGAAATTCTGCAACAGAATTACCGTTCTTCTGGAACTGGATTGCCCACCACCGGCCATAGCCACGCCGCGCCGCGTACGCCGGAACTGTCGCCGTGTTTGTTCTTCAGAATTTTCGTGCGCAGCGAACCGCCGCCGAAAATCAGCCGCTCCAGTCGGGGCGGCACATTCGTATAGAGCTGATCCAAGTTCGACATACCGCCGCCTAGAACAATCGCATCGGGGTCGAGCAGATTGATAACCGTGGCAAGCCCGCGCGCCAACCGATCCTCGTAGCGGTACAGGGCGGCTTCGGCCCAGGCTTCGCCCGCTTGGGCAAGGGTGGCGATCTCCTTCGCCTTATGGCCGCGTCCCTCGGTCAGCTCGAAGCCCGTGCCGGAAATCCAGGTTTCAAGGCAGCCCGACTTGCCGCAGTAGCAGGGCGTGCCCGGCAGCTCGTCCGCCGTCGCCCAGGGCAGCGGATTATGCCCCCACTCGCCGCCGATACCGTTCGGCCCCGGCCAGACCTGGCCTTTCAGAGCCACCCCGCCCCCGGCCCCCGTCCCGATGCTGACGGCGCACACAACCTCCAACCCGGCCGCCGCGCCGTCAGAGGCTTCGGAGGCGGCAAGACAGTTGGCGTCGTTCGTCACCCGCACCGGGCGGCCCAGCAGAGCGGTTAAATCTTGGTCGACGGGATGGCCGTTTAGCACCTGCGTATTGGCGTTCTTCACCCGCCCGCTGATGCGATCCACCGTGCCGGGAATACCGACGCCGACCGAGCCGCGCTGCCCCAGCGCCGCTTCCGCCCCGACCACCAACCCGGCAATCGTCTCCAAGATCGCCCGATAGTCCGTGCGCGGGGTCGGCACGCGGGTGCGATAGGCTTCGGAACCATCGGGCATCAGCGCCACGATTTCTGTTTTGGTGCCGCCGAGATCAATACCGAGACGCATCTGCTTCCTCCCCATTTTCCGCAGATGTAACCCAGCTACAGGCCGGGCGCCAGCCCCGCAACACGGGAGATATGCCAAGGTTGCACGGGCCCAGCGGGCACCTTGCCGGGTAGGCTCCGTGCCGATGAAGAAGGAGCCGCCATGCCCGCCCGCGTTACCGCCGTCAGCCTTAGCCCATCGCATAATTTTTCAAAGCGCACCCAGTTCGAGATTCGCCTGATTGCCGGTCTGGGGGTGGAGGGCGACGCCCACGCCGGGGAAAAGGTTAAACACCGCTCTCGCGTGCGGGCCAACCCGGATCAACCGAACCTGCGGCAAGTCCATCTGATCCAGACGGAGCTTTTTGAGGAGCTGGCGGGCAAAGGCTTTGCCATCGGCCCCGGCGAAATTGGCGAGAATATTGCGACGGCGGGGATCGACCTACTGGCCCTCCCCCAAGGCACGCGGCTGACACTTGGCGAGCGCGCCGTAGTGGAAATCACCGGCTTGCGCAATCCCTGCCAGCAGCTCAATACCTACCGCGACGGGCTGACCCAGGCGGTACTGGACCGCGATGCAGCAGGGGAGTTGGTGCGCAAGGCGGGCGTGATGGGGATCGTCATTGTTGGCGGTACGGTGCGACCGGGCGACAGAATCGTCTCGACCCTGCCGCCCGAACCGCACCGAAAGCTTCTGCCTGTATAACTGGCTTTGGCCTTATTTGGCCCGCAGAAGCTCCGTCACCTTCAGCAGGGTGATTTCATTATCGTCGGCCTTATCCACCGTCCGGCCCACCGAGTAGGGCAGGTTGTTGTCGTTCACCAGGGCGATATGATCGGCATCGACCAGGGCAACCCCTTCTGGCCCCAGGTGCGGCAGCACGAACTTGGCGTCGTTCGGGCCGATCTTGGCGGCCTTATTCGGATTGTCGATGTCGGTCAGGTCAATATAGCCGATCTTCTTCACGAAGCCGTCGGCATCGGCCGCCCCTAGGTCGATCTTATACACGCGCTTGAAGGCGGCGGGCTTGTTGAAGCAATCCAGCTTTGCCTCGCCGGCGCAGGCCTGGGCCTTGCTGCCTTCGGTGGTATCGTCGCGCTCGATGATAAGGGCGGTGGTCGCGTCGATCATCGCCATATCGCCTAAGACATTGGCATTATCTTCCAGAAGATATTTGAAGGATTTGCCCGTATAGGCCCCCTTCGCGACATCGAATTGTAGAATACGCACGAACTGCTTGCCGTCTTTCGCTTCCGGGGCCTTGGTTTCGGCATTAAAGATCGGCCCCTCAAACGCTGGATAGAGGAACTGACCATCGGGCGATGCCGCCATCGGCTCGAACCCACGCGAGCGGCGCACCTCGAAACTCACCGCGCCCGGCACATTGGGCAAGGCACCGTTACGGTAATGGTCCGGGCCGCGCGCGGGCTTACCGTCTACCTCGGTTTCAAAGAAAGCCAGCACTTTGCCGTTCTGGTCGATCTCGATGATATAGGGGCCGAATTCCTCGCCAATGAACAGGCGGTTGCCCGCGAAGGCCAGGGATTCGGGGTCGAGGTCCGCGCCAGTCAGATAGCGCTTTTCGGTATTTTCATTCACGATCGCGAAGGGAAGCTTCTTATCGGGATCGTGCAAGAAGCGGGTATCCTGCCGCTCGACCTTACCGGTCGCCCAATCGGTTTGCACGCGGTGCACCATCAGCAGCGCATCGGGGGAGTTCCCTTTCCCGCCAAAACCATTATCGGTCAG
>CAZNVY010000062.1:0-5490 GCA_964576605.1 uncultured Elstera sp.
GTTCGGCTTCTTCGGCGTCGTGGTATACACGCGCGTGCACACGCCACGCTTCTGCGGGCAGGCTTCCAGCGCGGGAACCTTGTTGCGCGTCCGCGGAGCTTGGCGCGGCGCACGGATCAACTGGTTGATGGTTGGCATCAGAGCCCTTCCCTAAGCGATCCCCAAAATCAGCACGAAAACGCGACGCTGCGGCTTGCGCCCGCATCCCGTTTTCAGCTTCATCTGATCGGGTCAAGCAAGGCTGTCACCCGGCTTGACACTATGAAACCTTTCCCAAAAGCCCGCACCGGACCCGGCCGACACCTTTGGGAGCGCGCAAAATAGGCACGCCTTCCCCTCTCGTCAAGCAAAAGAGTCGGCCCCAACCTCAAAATATGCACATAGCGCCTCTGTGCGGGTGCGAGACGGTCTTTTCGTTCCTACCGCAAGCGCGTAGGCTGATTTTAGCATGTTATAGATACTGGCGGGGGCCTGGGATGAACTGGCTGGATCGACGAAGCCTACTGACGAAACTGTTGATCGCCCCAATTTTGGCGAGCCTGTTTATGGCCGCCATGGCGGGGGTTTTCCTATCCTTCGTCGCCGAGGACGAGGCGGCCACGGAAGAGGTAGCCCACGCTATCGCCGTTAGCCGCGCCTACGCCAAGGCCGGAACCGCCGTCCAGCAAAGCCATGCGACGCTGCTCCGCCTCGTCTCGTTCAAAATGGCCAATATGCCCGACACGATGCTCACGCAGATCACGGCCGAATTTGGCGATAAGCTGAAGGCGCTGGCGGGGGATTTCAATCAGCTGGCAACGCTTCGCGGTCAATCGGCTGAGGAGCAGAAGCAGATTGATACCATCCGCAAGGAACAGCAGGCCTATACCGAAATCGCTGAAGGAATCGTGAAACTCATCCAAACCAATAGCGCGGGCCTGGACGCGGCCATGGTCGATGCCGAACAGCAGAATGCCTTTGTCGTCTCGCTGCTCGAAACCGCCATCCAAGCGCGCGAGGCGACGATTAACGCGACGGTCACCGCGCTGGAGCACACGCGGCGCGAGGGATCGAACCGCTTCCCCGGCCTGTTGGGCGGGGCGGTTGCCGTCTCGGTGCTGATCGCTCTGGTTCTGGCGCGCCGCACCAGCCGTACCCTCAATCGGATTACCGAAGCCATGCAGGCTATCGCCGACGGCACGTTGGAAACCGAAGTCGCCGGGGCCGACCGACCCGACGAGGTTGGGCAGATCGCCAAAGCCCTCGCCGTCTTCAAACAGCAGGCGCTTGATAAGCGCGCCCTGGAGCAGGCCCAGGCCGAAAGCAAGCGGCAAAGCCGTCGGGCACTGCAGGAACGGATGAACGGCTTGGCGGGCACCTTCGAGAAATCGGTGATCGGCGTTGTCGATATGGTTATCGAGTCCGCTGGGGAAATCTGCCAAATGGCCGAACATACCGCCGAGCGGCAAGAAACAGGCTCGACCAGCACGCTGGAAGTGGCTGGGGCCGCCGACGCAACCTTGGAACGCGCCGAAACGGTCTCCGCCGCCGTGGAGCAACTGTCGAAGTCGGTTGCGGAAATCGGCGAGAATATGAGCCGCTCGGTCGCCTGCACCCGGCAAGCGGTGACCGACGTCGATCACGCCGCCGAACAGGTTCGCCGCCTGTCGGAGGCCGCGACCGAAATCGGGCAAGTGGTGGACCTCATTAATCAGATTGCCGCCCAGACCAATCTTTTAGCCCTAAATGCGACCATCGAGGCCGCCCGCGCGGGCGATGCCGGCAAGGGCTTCGCCGTGGTTGCGGGCGAGGTGAAGAACCTCGCCGCCCAGACCGGACGGGCGACCGAGGATATCGCCCAACGTATCGCCCGTATCCGCGACGAAACCGGCGGTGCGGTGGAAGGCATGAGCCGTATCCGCAAGACCATCGCCGAGGTCAGCGAAATCGCGACCATCGTTGCCGCCGCCGTCGAGGAACAGGAGGCGACGACCGGCGAGATCACGCGCAATGTTCAGGGCGTAGCGACTGAAATGAGCCGGGTGACGGAAGCAATTTCCACCATCACCTTTGGCACAATCAAATCCTGTTCCGGGGCCATCGAAGTGCTTTGGGCAGCCGAAGGACTGCTAACGCCCGCCGAACAGCTGGGGGCTGACGTGCGCGACTTTATTACCTATATCCGCCAGCAGGACGAGGACGCCGCCTAACCGCTAACCGACTGCCGGAGCTGGAATGATCTTAGACGCTGCCGCTGCCAATCTTCTTTCACCCCTCATTCTCTGCTTCGTCCTAGGGCTGATCGCTGGGGCAGTCAAATCCGACCTGGAAATCCCCGCGCCGATTGCCAAGGGCCTGTCGATCTATTTGATGCTTGCGATCGGCTTGAAGGGCGGCTGGAGTCTGGCGGCAAGCGGTGTCGGTTGGGCGGTAGCCCCGGCCCTGCTGGCGGCGGCCCTGCTTAGTCTGCTGCTGCCCCTGCCCGCCTATGCGGCGCTGCGCGGCTTTCTTCGCCAAGATCAGGCGACGGCAGCGGCGATTGCCGCCCATTACGGGTCGATCAGCATCGTCACTTTCGCCTCGGCCCAAGCCTTTCTGGCGCAGCAGGCCATTGCGCACGAAGGCTATATCGTGGCGATGGTGGCCATTATGGAAACCCCGGCCATTGTTACCGGCATCTACCTTGCCCATCGTGGAACGACCGCTACCCCATCGCACCAGGATAATCTGCTGCGGGAAGTGCTGTTCAACGGGTCGGTCATGCTGCTGGTCGGCGGGTTATTGATCGGCTGGGCGACCGGGGCGCGCGGCGAGGCGGAGGTGAAACCCTTCTTCAGCGATCTGTTCAAAGGAGCGCTGTGCCTGTTCTTGCTGGACATCGGCCTAACCGTTGCCCGGCGCGGGGCGGCGCTGCGGCGCTTGACGCCGGGGCTGATCGGCTTCGGCCTGATGATGCCCCTGGTGGCCGCCTGCGCCGGCTTGGCCACCGGAGCCGCCCTGGGCCTGTCGCTGGGCGGGGTGACGCTGCTGATGCTACTCTGCGCGTCGGCATCGTATATCGCCGTTCCGGCGGCAATGCGCTTGGCCGTGCCCAAGGCCGATCCGGCGATCTATATGACCCTATCGCTGGCCGTTACCTTCCCCTTTAATATCACCGTCGGTGTGCCGCTTTATTTTGCAACCGCGCGCTTTTTCCTGGGAGGTTAACCCGATGCAGACCTATCCGCGCAAAAGGATCGATCTGATTGTCGAAAGCGCCTATCTCGCGCCGATGTTGGCGATGATCGACGCGACCGAGGCCACGGGCTATACGGTGATCCGCGATCTCATGGGCCGTGGCCGCCATGGAGAACGCGGGCGCGAGGCCCTGGGCGAGAACGGGAATGCCCTTATCATCGTGATCTGTACCGCCGCGACAGCCGAAGCGATTTTGACGGGTAGCCAGCGGATCTTGGGTGATGGCTTCGGCATCGTCACCCTTTCGGATGTGGAAGTGCTCCGACCGGATCATTTTTAAGCGCGCCGCCCGATCAGCGGAGGCTTTGGTATAAAAAGAAGCCGCCAATCGCCAAAAACACCAGCTGGGTGAGCACCGAGAGCAGGTGCCCCGCTTGATGAAACTTCGAGCCGCCGATAATCAGCGGCACATATTTATCGTCCAGAATATCGGCATAACGTTCCTTATAGCGGATCTTATTGGTGCGGATTTCCCGCATCGCCGCCAGGACCGACATCAGCGAGAAGAGCGCCGCCAGAAGCTGCGATAAGGCCATAAACAGCCGCAATTGCTGAACGTCGTAGCCCGTATCGAACCGGTCGGATAATAACCAACAGGCGATAAATCCAATTTGAATAATAATTGTTAGATATGTGCGGCTATTAATCTCTAGGTCCTCCGCGAAAATGCGTTCGCGAAAAACCTCATAAATTTTATTTTTATAAAAATGGCGTTTTTCGTCCGACATTCAGTCGCTCGATCCAAAATCCGGCTTTCTGCCGTCTCTTGAGTATTCAGCGAGCGCGTGGGAAGTCAAGCCGCCGTGGGGCAAGTTTGTAACACAGATCCCCCGATTCCTGTTGTTGCCTGGTAGACCCAACAGGAATCGGGACCGTTTTTGCGATTAGACGGGCGAGGTTTCCCCTTGGGCATAGCCGATCGTGCGTAACCGCTCGGTCACATCGTCCAGGCTGGCCGGATCGTCAATCGTCGCGGGCATCTTATACTCTTGCCCATCGGCGATTTTCTGCATTGTGCCGCGCAGAATTTTGCCGGAGCGGGTTTTCGGCAAGCGCGGCACCACCAGCGCCGTCTTGAAGGCCGCGACCGGGCCGATCTTGTCGCGCACCAGGGCCACCGCCTCTTTCTCGATCTCGGCGGCGGGGCGACTGACCCCGGCTTTTAACACCAGCAGCCCCAGCGGCACTTGGCCCTTCAGATCGTCGGCGACGCCGATCACCGCGCATTCGGCAACATCGGGATGGGCCGCCAGCACCTCTTCCATCCCGCCGGTCGACAGGCGATGGCCGGCGACATTGATAATATCGTCGATGCGGCTCATGACGAAGACATAGCCCTCGTCATCCACAAACCCCGCGTCGCCGGTCTTATAATAGCCGGGATAATCAGCCAGGTAGGATTTGCGGAACCCGGCGTCATTCTCCCACAGGGTCGGCAAGGCACCCGGCGGCAGCGGCAGCTTTAGGGCAAGCGCGCCGATTTCCCCGGCGGGCAGCGGCTGGCCTTCGGCATTTAGCACATCCACCTTCCAGCCCGGCACTGCCGTTGTCGGCGATCCCGGTTTGACCGGCTTCGGTTCCAGCCCCAAGCAGTTCGCGGCGACCGGCCAGCCGGTTTCTGTCTGCCACCAATGATCGACCACCGGCACCTTCACCCGATCCTGCGCCCAGTGCAGCGTATCGGGGTCGCAGCGTTCCCCAGCCAAAAACAGCGCGCGGAAACTGCTGAGATCGTAATCCCCCATCAGCACCCCGGTGGGATCGTCGCGCTTGATCGCCCGGAACGCCGTCGGCGCCGTAAACAGCACACTCACCTTATGCTGCTGAATAATGCGCCAAAAGGCCCCGGCATCGGGCGTGCCGACCGGCTTGCCTTCGTAGAGAACCGTGGTCGCCCCGTAAAGCAGCGGGCCATAGACGATATAAGAATGGCCGACCACCCAACCCACGTCCGACGCGGTGAACATCACCTCGCCCGGCGTCAGCCCGTAGATATTCTTCAGGCTCCACAGCAGCGCCACCATATAGCCGCCGCTATCGCGCACCACCCCCTTCGGCACCCCGGTCGTGCCGGAGGTATAGAGGACATAAAGCGGATCGGTCGCCTCGACCGGCGTGCAGGGCGCAGGATCGGCGGCCGCCACCGCCGCAGCCCAGTCGGTATCGCGCGCCGGATCGAGCGGGGCGATCAATTGCGGGCGCTGATGCACCAGCACGCGGGCAGGCTTATGCGCGGACATGCCCAGCGCCGCATCCAGCAGGGGCTTATAGGCA
>CAZNVY010000062.1:5562-5857 GCA_964576605.1 uncultured Elstera sp.
AACTCGGTCGCGGCAAAACCGCCAAACACCACCGAATGCACCGCCCCCAGCCGCGCGCAGGCGAGCATCGCCATCGCCGCTTCCGGGATCATCGGCATATAGACGAGCACCCGGTCGCCCTTACCAACCCCTAGGGCCGCCAGCGCCCCGGCGAGTTTCGCAACTTTTTCGGTCAGATCGGCATAGGTGTAATGCTCGACCGTGCCGGTCATCGCCGAATCATAGATCAGCGCCGTCTGATCGCCGCACCCGGCGGCGACGTGCCGGTCCAGCGCATTATGGCAGACATTGGTCG
>CAZNVY010000062.1:5875-6081 GCA_964576605.1 uncultured Elstera sp.
GGCTGGCGTCGCGGTCGAGAACCTGCGTCCACGGGCTAAACCAATCGGCGGCCTGGGCCGCTTGGCCCCAGAAGGCTTCGGGATCGTTCCACGCCTGATCGTAAACCTGTTGATAGCCCATCGCTTCCCCCCTGCGACTTTAGGCGCGGGTGACGACAATTTTCTGTCTTCCCACGCCGCGTTATGGTTCGATCTGGATTAATCAT
>CAZNVY010000062.1:6091-20946 GCA_964576605.1 uncultured Elstera sp.
AGCGTTCTGCGGGTCACAAGCGGAGGGGATGCCGCGCGACACTTCGCAGCAGGTCGGGGGCCGAGAGGACGGACAAACCCGTCCTCAAGCAGGCCAACGGCCGGTAGGACGCATAAACCGTCCTCAAGCAGGCCAAAGGCCGGTAGGACGTATAAAAAGGGGAGAGGGGAACTATGGCTCATGAGGGTTTGATGCGCTGTGCCGCCAATGGCGCCGCGCTAACGCCGGTCGATTTTCTCGAGTGGACCGCCGCGACCTATCCAAATGTTACCGCCATTGTGCATGGCGACACGCGCTGGACCTATGCCGAGATGCGCACCGCCGTCCGGCAATTGGCGTCGCAACTCGCCACGCGCGGGATCACGGCGGGCGATACGGTCTCAGCGATCCTGCCGAACACGCCACCGATGGTGTTGCTGCATTATGCCGTGCCGATGCTGGGTGCCGTGCTGAACACGCTCAACACCCGGCTCGACGCTGCCACCATCGCCTTTCAATTACGGCATGGCGATTCGAAGCTGCTGATCGTCGATAGCGATTTCAGCGCGCTTGCCGCCGCCGCCCTGGCGCAAGTGGAAAACGCCCCGCCCGCGATTGATGTGCTGGACCCGCAGGCCCATGCCCCCGGCCCGCGCCTGAGCGAGATTGAGTTTGATAGTTGGTTGGCGGCGGGCGATCCCGCCTTCACCACCCCAGCGATCGACGACGAATGGTCGCCGATGGCGCTCAACTATACCTCCGGCACCACCGGCGATCCGAAAGGCGTCGTCTATCACCATCGCGGTGCTTACCTAAACGCAGTGAATAATGCCGTGGTCTGGTCGATGCCCCGGCATCCGGTCTACCTCTGGACCCTGCCGATGTTCCATTGCAACGGCTGGTGTTTTCCCTGGACGATCACCTTGCAAGCAGGCACCCACGTCTGTCTGCGGCGGGTGGACGCGGCGTCGATCTATAACGCCATTGCCGATTACGGTGTGACGCATCTGTGTGGCGCGCCCATCGTCATGAATATGCTGATCCACGCCAAGCCCGCCGACCGTCGCCCGCTGCCCCATAAGGTGGAGGTGATGACCGCCGCCGCGCCGCCGCCCGCCAGCGTCATTCAGGCGATGGAAACCCAAGGTTTTTCCATCACCCATGTCTATGGGCTGACGGAGGTTTACGGCCCGGTGGTCTATTGCGCTTGGAAGCCGGAATGGGACGCCCTGCCGGTCGAAGAACGCGCCCGGCTGAAAGCCCGTCAGGGCGTGCGCTATCAGCTTCAGGCCGGGTTGATGGTCGCCGATCCCGATACGCTGGAACCCGTGCCCGCCGACGGTAAAACCCTGGGCGAAGTTTTCATTCGCGGCAATATCACTATGCTGGGCTATCTGAAGAACCCCAGCGCGACGGAAAAGGCTTTCGCGGGCGGCTGGTTCCATACCGGCGACCTCGCGGTCCTCGACCCCGACGGGTATATCGCCCTGAAAGACCGGTCGAAGGACATCATCATCTCCGGCGGCGAGAACATCTCGTCCATCGAAGTGGAAGGCGTGCTCTATCAGCACCCGGACGTGCTGGAAGCCGCCGTCGTCGCCCGGCCCGACGAGAAATGGGGCGAAACCCCCTGCGCTTTCTTGCTGCTAAAGGACGGATCGACGGCGACGGAGGCGGAGATTATCGCCCATTGTCGCCAGCATCTGGCAGGCTTCAAAGTACCGAAAACCATCGTCTTCGGTGCCTTGCCGAAAACCTCGACCGGTAAAGTGCAGAAGTTCATTCTGCGCGATCAGGCGAAGGCTCTGTAAGGCGCGTTCCCGAATAAAAACCCGCCGATCCAAAGGGATCGGCGGGCAGCCTATGCACGTTTATGCGTCTTGGGCGGCGATCACGCGATGCGCGCGATTTCGTCCTTAATTCGTAACTTTTCCCGTTTAAGGTGCTTCACGGTCACGGCATCCGGATCGGGGCGGCTACGCTCCCGGTCCAGCAGGGATTCGAGTTGTGCATGTTTTGCCTGCAACGACTTAACCCGTTCAAAAGATGCCATGGGCGTCTCCCTTTGTCATGGGCGGCAGGGCGGGATCGCCCCACCCGGTCTTTTCCAAGACCGAGGCAAAAGCCTAGACCTGAATTATGGCAAGAACCAGCAGGAAGACTCGCCCATCGCGTCCGCCGCACTCAGGGGGTGCGCTGCGGATTTTTTTCATGGTATAAGGCCTTTCTGTCGGCCCTAGCGGTGTGACCTGATTGGCATCATGATCGACGATATCGAAAGCCTTAGCCGCCAGCTCGAAGAGTTGCGGGTGGAACACCGTGACCTCGATGAAGTGATCGCCCGCCTGCTAGAGCGGCGCGACGCGGTCGATCTTTTGCAGATCCAGCGGCTGAAAAAGCGCAAACTGGTGCTGAAAGACCAGATCCATAAGCTGGAAAGCGCGCTTTTGCCCGATATTATCGCCTAATCCCGGTTGGCGCGATTGCTTGGCGGGCGGAACCGCTTATAATGCCGCCCCTTTTCTTGTGATGGATGTTTTGTCATGAGCAGCACGCCGTCGGTCGGCATCATCATGGGCAGTCAGAGCGACTGGGCCACCCTGCGCCACGCCGCGGAAACCCTTCAAGCCCTGGATGTCCCGCACGAAGTGCGCATCGTCTCGGCCCATCGCACCCCAGACCGTCTATACGCTTACGCGAAAGAAGCCCGTGGCCGGGGGTTGAAAGTTATCATCGCCGGGGCCGGCGGGGCCGCGCATTTGCCGGGAATGGTCGCGGCGCTAACTAGCCTGCCGGTCTTCGGCGTCCCGGTCGAAAGCCAAGCCTTGAAGGGGATGGATTCGCTGCTGTCCATTGTCCAGATGCCGGGCGGGGTGCCGGTCGGGACCCTGGCGATTGGTAAGGCGGGGGCGGTGAATGCCGGGCTGCTGGCCGCCTCGGTCCTGGGGCTGGCCGATCCGGCGCTGACCGCGCGGCTCGATGCTTGGCGCGCTCGCCAGACTGGGAATGTCGCCGACAGCCCGGAAGAGGAAGATGATCCCTATTGGCAAAAGACAGGGCGCTGACGCTTCCATGACCGACACCCCCCTTTCCCCCGGCAGCACCATCGGCATTCTTGGCGGCGGTCAGCTTGGCCGCATGATCGCTCAAGCCGCCGCTAGCCTTGGCTATCGCACGCACGTCTTCGCGCCAGAAAGCGAACCACCCGCCGCCCAGGTGGCCAATCGCACTACGACGGCGGCCTATGACAACCGCGACGCGCTAGCCCGCTTCGCGGCCGATTGCGATGTGGTGACCTATGAGTTCGAGAATATCCCCGTCGATCCTGTCAGTTTTCTGGCCGAACTGCTGCCGGTTCGCCCGAACCCGCGCGTGCTACGCATCACCCAAGATCGGTTGAACGAAAAGGATTTTTTGGCTCGAATTGGAGTGCCCACCACCCGGTATCGCGGCGTCTCCGCCTTTGATCGGCTGGCCGAAGTGGTGGCGGAAGTGGGGCGGCCTTCGGTGCTGAAATCCAGCCGCATGGGGTATGATGGTAAGGGACAAGCCAAGATTCTGGCCGATAGCGATTTGGCCATCGCCTGGCGGCAGATGGGGGCTTCGGTCGGCATCGTCGAAAAATTCGTCGATTTTTCTTATGAGGCCTCGGTCATCGTCGCGCGTGGCCCCGACGGGGGGATGAGCTGCTATGTGCCGGTACAGAATCGGCACGAGAATCATATTCTGGCCGAAACCACGGTCCCTGCGCCGCTCTCGGCGGCAAGGGCTGCCGAAGCCCAGGATCTGGCCCGGAAGATCGCCGAGGCGATCGACCTGATCGGCATTCTGTGCGTCGAGCTTTTCGTGACCGCCGACGGCGGCTTACTGGTCAATGAACTGGCCCCGCGCCCGCACAACTCCGGCCATTGGACGCTGGATGCCTGCGTGACGAGCCAGTTTGAACAATTGGTGCGCGCCATTTGCGGCCTGCCGCTCGGCTCCACCGAACGCTTAACCGACTGCGTGATGCAGAATCTCATCGGCGATCAGGTGCACGCCTGGCGGGAAATTTTGGCCGATCCCCGCGCTAAACTGCATCTTTACGGGAAGACGGAAGCCCGGCCTGGCCGCAAAATGGGCCATGTCACCCGGTTGCTAGGAACCGCCGAGGGTCGGTAATGCCCCCGCCACCTGCGGGGCCAGTGGCGGTTGATCGACTGCCGTCAACGCCGCCGATGCCGCCGCCCGCAACCGTTCGATCAGGCGCGGGGCCAGCCCTTGCGCCAATTGCGGCACCGATGCCGCTAGCGCCTCGGTTACAACCGCCTGCAAGCGCGCCGCGCCAAGGGTTTCCGCCAAAGCCGCCAAAGCCTGCAAGGTCTGCTGCCATTGCCCCCAATCCTGCGCCTTTTGTGCCCGCAACAGCCGGGCGAGCGCGTCGGTCAGGCTGGCGGGGGCTTCGGCCCAGAGAGCCTGCACCCCAAGCGTTCCTATAGTTGCCTCTAACCGCACCGCTGTGACGGCATCCAAGGGTGGCAAAGCCTGCTCCGCCCCATCGACGATGGCGGGCTGCGGAATACGGTCGTGCGGTAGAAGTTCGGTCATCGCGGCCAGCAGGTTCGGCCAGTCGATCGGCTTGGGCAATACCCGCGCCATACCAACCCGCGCCGCATTGACCTGGCAGTCCGGCGTCACATCGGCGGTGAGGGCGATCAGGGGCAGCCGCCCGGCGGGTCCCGGCAACGCCCGGATCGCCAGCGCGGCGGCATATCCGTCCATCTCCGGCATTTGCATATCCAGAATCGCGAGATCGAACGGTTCCTGGGTCTGCACCACCGTCACCGCTTCCCGCCCATTCTCCACCGCTGTTACCTGATGGCCGTGACGGGTCAGCATCAACCGCAGCAGCGTGCGGGTAACCTCATTGTCCTCGGCAACCAAGAGGCGGCAGGCGGGAATCTCCGTCCCCACGCCCGGCGCGACCGGGCTGGAAACCGCCCCCGCCTGCATTGGGACCCGCACCGTGAAAATCGACCCCGCCCCCAGGGCCGAGGTAACGCCGATGCTACCGCCCATCGCCTCGGCCAAGCGGCGGCAAATCGCGAGACCCAGGCCCGTGCCGCCGTATTTGCGCGTGGTCGACGCATCGGCCTGCACGAAGGGCTGGAACAGCCGGGCCTGCTGGGCGGGCGAAATCCCGATGCCGGTATCGGCCACCTCGAAGCGCAGGCACAAGTCTTCTGCCGGCGCGGCATCCAGCGCCACCCGCACCGAAACCCGCCCGGCGGGGGTGAATTTCACCGCGTTCCCGATTAAGTTCAGCAGAATCTGGCGCAGCCGGGTTGGATCGCCGCGCAGAAAGCGGGGCACCTCTGGTGCCACCCCCATCTCCAAATCGGTCTGTGCCGCCTGGGCGCGGCCCCGATAGAGCGCGAGGACCTGATCGAGCAGGTCCATCAGGTCGAAATCAATCTCCTCCAACTCCAGCCCGCCCGCTTCGATTTTCGAGAGGTCCAGAATATCATTCAGCAAGGTCAGCAGGCTTTGCGCTGATGATTTCAGCGTTGCGGCATAGCCCGCTTGTTCGCGGTCCAGCGCCGTATCGCGCAGCAGATCGACCATACCGATCACCCCCGTCAGCGGGGTGCGCAGCTCGTGACTCATCACGGCCAGAAACTGGCTCTTGGCGCAATCCGCCTCCTCGGCCCGCGCCCGCGCCTCATCCAGAGCGCGGTTGGAGGCTTCTAACGCCTCCTCCGCCAGGGTGCGCTGGGTCACGTCGATCAGGGTAAGCTGCATGGCCGCACGCCCATCCCAGTGGATCGAACGGGCAAAAACATCGACCCAGATGCGCGACCCATCCTGCCGCCGGGCGGGCAGGCGATGCACGATGATCCCATCTTCGCCCGCCGTCATCCGCGCCCAAATCGCCAGAATCTCTTGCTCTGCCTGATCGCCGAAAACGCCGACCAACTGCTCGAACGCCAAGACTTCCGCCGCATCACGGAAGCCGAAGATATCGATAAACGCCTGATTGACGAACTGCGCCCGCCGCCCAGCGATAATCAGAATTCCCTGCAACGAGCCTTCGATCAAATGCCGGAAGCGCGCCTCGCTCTCCGCCAGTTTATGGGCAGCAAGCAGCCGGTCGGAAATATCGACCGACGCGCCAACCACGATCTTGCGGCCTTCGATCTCCACCGCCCGCTTCCGCATCAAATATTGGCGCGGGATTTCGTCGATATCGGGCACCACCCAATCTTCGACCAGCACCTCTTCCCCCGCCAGCGCCGCCAAATCGCCGGCGTGGAACCGCTCGGCAATAGCGGGCGGGTAAAGCTCGAAGACCGTACGCCCCAGCATCTGCTGCGGCGTCAGATCGATAAAGGCCGCCGTCTGACGATTGGCATAGAGGAACCGCCCTTCGGCATCGCGCACGAAGATATTGACCGGCACAATATCCAAAATTTCCTCGAACAACCGGCGGGTTGCTTCCGGAAATGCGGGCCGCGGGGTGGTGTCCGCCAGTAGCGCGGGGGGGGGGGGGGGGCGGCGGCGACACGAGAAAATCGCAGGATCAGGTTGGGTCGGTCGCCGAGCGGCGCAGAAATGGCGGGGTTAGCAAGGTTTTCATCCCCTGGCGCAGCGGCGCAATCAGCCCCGGCAAGCGCAGGGCATCGGCAATACGTTTATCAAGAAAGACCCAGGTTGCCGCCCCCCCCTCGCTCTCATCATCGAGCCAATAGAGAAGCGTGGTCAGATAGACCCCGGCCAGCAGCCCGCGCTTGGTGTAATAGTTGAAATCAGTCGCCCGGTCACCCGCCGCATACCAAATGGCATTCAGCGTACCCGCCAGCAATCGGGCACTGGTTGCGGCATGACCCGGCAGCGCTAACAGCCCCAGCCCGCGGCGCACGGCTTCCTTATGCGGTGCCGCCGCGTCCAGCCGGGTGCGAAGCCCCAAGGCCACCTTCTCCCGCACTTTCAGATCAGGCGCGGCGGCAATCGCCTCGGCGGCGGCCTGGTCCAGCACGCGGTTCCAATAGGCCAGCACCTCGACCGGCCCGCCAGGGAACGCCCGCAGCCGATCAATTTCGCTCAGGCCAATTGCTTTTGCCGCCTGCGCTAGGCAACGGTCGGTCCAACCGTCGAACGGGACCTCGTCCAGAATAGCGGGCAGCAGGCGGGCTTGCAGCGCTTCCACGGTCATGGCGCAATCCTTTCCGGTTGCGTCGCCGCCCCGGCCAACCGGTTGGCGACATACATTAAACTTCCCAAATCCCGCATCCGCTGGGGGTAGAGCGTGCCGTCGAGATGGTCGCACTCGTGCTGGACCACCCGCGCATGAAAGCCGCTAACCGTCCGGTCGATGCCACGTCCCGTCGGCGTTACCCCGGTATAGCGAATCCGTTGAGCGCGCGGCACCAAACCGCAGAGGCCGGGCAGTGACAAACAGCCTTCCCAATCTTCGGCAATCGTATCGGCAAGCGGCGTGATCTGGGGATTGACCAATACCAATGGCCCCTGCTCGCAATCATCGGGATCGTCGGTCAAGCGGCGGGCCGGCACCTCGAACAGGACAACGCGCAGCCCGATGCCAATCTGCGGGGCCGCCAGCCCCACCCCGCCGACGGCGGCAAGACTATTGGCCAGAATCCGCCCCAGCCGTGAAATGGCAGGGTCGGTGGGATCGGCAACCGGTGCGGCCAGGGAGCGCAGGGTGGGATGCCCGGCGGTCACAATCGGCAGGGCCGCGTCGGTTGGCGGGATCAAAGCATCGAGTGTCATGCCTTATTATCGCAGGCATTCATAGGCGCGTAAACCGATGCGAGGAGCAGAAAGACTCGGCTTTGTACGATTCTCTCTTTCCAAGTCTGCCAACATATGGTACCCGGACGCCCTCTTATCCACAGGTCCAGACCAAAGGGGCGTGAGTAAACCGTGCATGTGATCGTTCGCGACAATAACGTCGATCAAGCCCTGCGCGCGCTGAAGAAGAAGAGGCAGCGCGAAGGGATTTTCCGTGAAATGAAGTTGCGGCGCAACTTTGAAAAGCCGTCGGAGCGTAAAGCCCGCGAGCAGGCCGAAGCTGTCCGCCGCTACCGCAAGCTGCTGCGGAAGCGACTGGAGCGTGAGGGCTTCTAAGCTGCGGCTTTTTCCCCCGCCTTTGGGCGGGTCCGGAACGGCACGATAACCGCCCCAGAGTTTCTCTTGGGCGGTTTTGTCGTTGTGAATACTACCACAAGAGTATTCCCACAAGAACACCACGTAAAACTGGGGAGGGCGATGTCCGCACCACTGACTGCTGATGCGCTGGCGCAACTTTTCACCGCCGCCCGCACCCATCGTGCCTGGACCGACCGCCCGGTGAGCGACGAAACCCTACACGCGCTCTATGATCTCACCAAATGGGGGCCGACGGCGGGCAATTGCTGCCCGCTGCGCCTGGTCTTCGTGCGCAGCCTGGCGGAAAAGGCAAAACTGGCGGCGCTTGTGTCGCGCGGCAACCGCACCTCCGTCGCGACCTCCCCCGTCACCGCCCTGCTGGGCATCGATCTGGAGTTCTACGAGCATTTCGACCTGCTCGCCCCTGGCAGCAACGCGAAAAGCTGGTACGACACGACCAACGAACGGGCAATCTCCGACGCCGCCCTACAAAGCGGATCGCTGCAAGGCGGCTATTTTATCCTAGCCGCCCGCGCCCTGGGCCTCGACTGCGGCCCGATGGGTGGCTTCGATGCGGCGGGGATCGATGCCGCTTTCTTCGCCGGAACGCCCCATCGCATCAACTTCATCTGCAACCTCGGCTATGCCGACGCAAGCCAGGTCCGGCCGCGCCAGCGGCGCTTTACCTTCGATCAGGTGGCGAAGATCGTCTGATCCCCGCGTCCTGCGCGGGGGCTGCCCCGCAGGTTTCGCAGGAAACTTTCCTTAGGGCCTCTGCTAGGATCGCCTTCTAACAGCGTTAAGAGGCCCGAAATGCCCCCCGCCGCCCTCTCGCCCCAGACCGTCGGCTATCTCTGCGCGCTTCTCGCGTTCGGCAGCTGGGGCGCGGCCCCGCTGTATTTCCGCCAGTTAAGCAGCGTGCCGACGCCGGATATGCTGGCGCATCGCATCGTCTGGACGCTGCTTGCCCTCGCCTTGATCGTCACCGTCAGCGGGCGGCTGCGACCAGCGCTTGCAACCCTGCGCCAACCAAAGCTGACGGGGCGGCTGGTGATCTCTGGTCTGTTGATCGGCACCAATTGGGGCGTTTGGCTTTGGGCGATCAGTAACGGCCATGTGCTGGATTCCAGCTTAGGCTATTTCATCAATCCTTTGGTGAATGTCGTTCTGGGCGTTCTGGTGCTGAAAGAGCGCCTTAGCCCGCGCCAGGCGATTGCCGTTGGCATTGCGGCGCTGGGGGTGATTGGCTTGGTCGCAGGCGGCGGCCATTTCCCCTGGATCGCCTTAACGCTGGCCCTGAGCTTTGGGCTATACGGGTTAGTACGGAAAATCACGCCCGTCGATCCGCTGGTCGGGCTGTTCTTCGAGACCGCCTTGGTCTTCACCCCGTGCGCCGCCTGGCTGGCTTGGCGCGTCGGCACCGATCCTGGCGGGTTTGCCGTGCTCTTTCCGTCGCCCGGCCTGAGCGCCCTGTTGATCGGCACCTCGATCGTGACCATCGTGCCCCTGGCCGCCTTCGTCGCCGCCACCCGCCGTCTGCCGTATGCGACCGTGGGTATTTTTCAATATATCTCCCCCTCGGCGCAGTTTTTACTGGGGGTCACGGTTTATGGCGAAAGTTTTACCCAGGGTCACGCTATCGCGTTCAGTTGCATCTGGATCAGCCTTGCGCTCTACAGCAGCGAATTGCTGCGCAAAGCACGATTAGTTACGACATAACGCCTTGATTTAGCATATCTTTAGTCAATATTTCATCAAACGACACGCTTTTTGCCGCTAGAGTCTCCGCAGAGGCGCGGGGTGCCGCCCGCTAGACTGAAGGATACTTTTATGATGAACATGCGTTCTCTGGCCTATATTGCCCTGATGACCGTTACGCCACTATCGGGCGGATGGGCCAGCGAGTTTTTAACGGGCAATGATTATGCCCCTTATACCGATGAAAAACTACCAGGCGGCGGTTTTGCCACCGAGTTGGTCACCGCCGTTCTGACGGGAATGGGCGATACGCCCCGGATCCGTTTTCTGCCCTGGAAGCGCGGTTACCAGATGGTGATGAGCGGCGAGGCCCTCGGTACTTTCCCCTATGTGCGGAACCCGGACCGCGAGGCGGAAATGCTGTTTTCTGAGCCGCTGTACCTCGATATCTCCCGCATTTTCTTTGCGACGGCCACGCCCCTGGCTTACAGCGGCATCGAAAGCCTGAAAGGAAAGACCTTCTGCAACCCAACCGGTTATGTTCTCTACCCGGAGATCAAAGGGCTGCTCGACGCCAAGGAATTGCGTCTCCAGGACCCCGCCGATATGTCTGGCTGCCTCAAGAGTCTCGATGTCGGGCGGGCGGATTTCATCATTTCGTCCGCCTCGGTGGTCACGGCCTTAAGCGCCGACCTGGGCCTAAGCGGGAAATTCGCCGCCGCCGAAAAACCCTTCCGGGAGAATGCCAGCTATCTGCTGATCGGTAAGAATACCGCCGGGGGTGTGAGACGACACCTGATTTGAACACTCGGAGTAAGCCGGGATTAGGTGGGATAAACCGGGATTAAATGGGACAAAATCAGGGTTTAACGGAAAATTTTGGTCCGATCCGATTTGAGCACCCCAAAACCCAAAATTGGCCCCTGCGACACGTGATTTGAGCACCCAGGCGATATTGTCGTTCGCCGGGGTGACTACGGGTGTAATCGCGCTAAAATGGCATACTATGCGGTGATTGACAGCGATAGCGGGCGTTGGTTTTGTGGGGCAACTTGGCCCGCCGATTAAGCGGAGCCCTGCTGTTTACTGGGAGGGGCTGCCAGAAGCGCGCGGCGGCGTTGGGCGATGAGGGCGCGGATCGCCACAAGCTGTTCTTCCAGCGAAGCCAAGCCCGAAGCCGCCACATCCTGATAAATCAGGGCCGCTTCCTCCCCCAAAGTGGTGGACGGCGCTTTTATATTAAGCTCTTGAAAGAGCTTGTTGATTGCATCCAGGCACCGCCCGAATAACACCGGATCGATGGTGATATTTTCGGCGGGCGCGGCGGCTTCCGGGGCAGGCGCGGCCTCGCCGGGGCGCATCGGGCCCTCGCCGGTGGCGAGCCAATCTAAGCGCACTTTTGTGATCTTCGCGGCGATTGCAATTGAACTAAATGCGGGTTCCGCAGCCCCAGAAAGCCACTTTCTTACACCCGACAGAGAAGCGCCGACACCATTTGCGAAAGCGTCAATGGTCAGATCGGACGCCGAGATGGCTGCGCGTAACCGCTCTCCGAGCAGTTTACGGTTCCTGTCCACTTCTGTTAAGTCCTGCACTTTCGTCGCCCTTAACTTAATAGTTCCGTAAATCGTTGAAAATATTCACTTTTAGGAATTTCCGTCAAAAATAACCATTAAGTGAACCGTTAAGCTCACAATGTGGTTGACGGTATTACCTGATAGTGAATATGCTCCCTGACATGACCACGGACACGACAACCCTCACACCCCCAAAAAATCCCGCCGAGCGGCGGGCCTGGGTGGTGTTCCAGTTGAAATTGCGCGGCCAGTCGCTTGCCAGCGTCGCCGCGTCCTTAGGGGTATGTCGGCAAGCCGTTTCCGGCGCGCTGATGACCCCCTCAGAACGCATCGAGCAGGCGATTGCGGATGCCTTGAGCCTTCCCATCGAAACCCTGTTTCCAGAGCGGTTCGACGGCAAGGGCTTCCGCATTCCCCGTACTCGACCCGCCAACATTAGCGCGGGGCGTGGGGCTGTGGACAGTCAAAACGCGCGTCATACCCAGACAGAGACCGGGAGGGCGGCATGAGCGCGCCCCCAAAACTTAGGAGAGAGCATAATGATGCTTTTGGTGAGAGCCATTACCAAGCTGTTTCGGCGGCGCAAACGCGGGCTGCCTGCGGAAACTTTGGCGAAAATCCGCAGGCAGCTATATGGGTTTTAGCGCCCTACAGCGTGAAACCTTCCAATATTTCAATCGCCTCTCTGCGGGCTTGCGTGTCGCTGGTCGGCATGTTTTCGGCCAGTTCATCTTTAGTGATGACGCCCTTTTTAAGCAGCAACCCTATCGCTGCGACCGATAGAATTATTACCGGCGCGGAAAGCTCAAATGCTTGTTGGCCGGTCATGCCCTCCAGGCTTGGTTCTTCAGTCATTCATTCCCCCTATGGTTGTTTTGCCTCCCCAACCATAGCGGGTACTGGGGCAGGCGCGCGAGCCTCTGCTGCGCCTGCCCCTTCTTTCATTTCCGGTGGGGCCGCATGATGGCCCGCCGCACGCCGTGCCCAAGCACGATGAACTTGCTCGATTACGAAGCCCCGCGCGTGGCGGAAGGGTTTGCCCCCAAGCAGATTAGGGCCGCAACGCTGGAAAGCCGCCTCGCGCTGGCGGTCTCGACCTCGCTGAAAGAACACGCCATCGACCGGGCGGAAGTGGCGCGGCAGATGACGGCCTACCTTGGCGATGCCGAGGGGGCGGTGACGCCTGCGATCTTGGATGCTTACGCCTCTCAGGCCCGGACCGCGCACGTCATCAACGGCGCACGCCTCGTCGCGCTTTGCCATGTGCTGGGCGATATTCGTCCGCTGGCACTGCTGGCCGACGAGCTTGGCTACGCCGTTGTCGAACCCAAGTACGTTCACCTCGTCCGCGCACAAATGCTCGAAGATCACGCCGAGAAACTCCGCGCCGCCGCCGCCCTCGAACGGAGGGCCGCGCGATGAGCGAGCAGTGGATGACGGCCACCGATATTCTGGGGTTAGCGCTGCCCGGCCTGCCTTCCAGCAAGCCCGCGCTGCTCGCTAAGGCCAAGCGTGAAAATTGGCCCTCTCGCCCGCGCCAAGGCCAAGGCGGGGGCAGCGAATATCCGGTCTCCTCGCTCCCGCAAGCCGCCCGCGACGCGCTCGCCTTGAGCCGCGCCGTCACCGTCGCGCCGGGACCCGTGCTGATCCAGCAGGAACTCCCGTTGCCTGCCCCCGCCGATCTGCGGGATTGGCAGCGCGACACGCTGACGGCCCGCGCCATTGTACTCGCCCACGTCCAAAACATGGCGCACGACTGCGGCTCCATCCTCAAAGCCGAAGCGTTGTTTGCCGAAGCCGCCGCGAAGGGCACCCTGCCGCCGACGCTGCAACAGGCCGTGCGGACCGCCAATGCGCGCGCCGGGGCCTCGCGCACCCTCTCGACGCAAACCCTGCGGCGCTGGCGCACCGAGGCGAAGAAAGCCCCGGACGCGCCCACCGTGCTCGCCCCGAAGCACACCCCCGCCCCGGAAGCCCCGGCGTGGCTGGAGCCGGTGTTGGATGCCTACGCCCATCCCACCGAACGCACTGCCGCCGAGCTGCTGGAGATCGTTGCCGAGCGGCACCCCGGCCTTGCCCTTCCGTCTGTTCGCACGGTGCAGCGGGCGCTTGCCGATCTCGGCCCGCTGGCCCGCTCGGCAGGGCGTTTGTCTGCGCGCGAACGCAAGCGCTTCCGGGCTTTCGTCAAGCGGACTTTTGATGGGCTGGAGCCGCTCGACGTGATTACCGCCGATGGTCACAGCTTCAAGGCCGAAGTGGTGAACTTCCTCAGCGGCAAGCCTTGCCGCCCGGAAATCATCACGGTCCTTGATGTCGCCACCCGGCGCGGTATCGGCTTTTCAGCGGGATTGGCCGAAGGGGCGTGGCTGGTCGCCGATGCGCTGCGCCATGCCGCCCGTCATGGCGTCGCAGCGATTTTCTACACCGACAATGGCCCCGGTTTCGTGAATGAGCACCTTGGTCATGAGGCGCTCGGCGTGCTCGCCCGCATCGGCACCACCCACCGCACCGCGCTGCCCTACAACGCGCAGGCACGCGGCGTGATTGAGCGCATCCAGTCAACGATTTGGGAAAAGGCCGCGCGCACGCTTCCGACCTACACGGGCGAGCGCACATCTGAGGATTTCCGCAAGGCGGTCTATCACCGGACCCGGCGCGACCTTGCGGCCTCCGGCTCTTCCCGCCTGCTGCTTGATTGGCCGCAGTTTCTCGCCCATTGCGAAGCCGCGCTGGAAGCCTACAACAACCGCCCGCACAGCAGCTTGCCGAAGATTGTCTGCCCGCTCACGGGTGTGCGCCGGAACCAAACGCCAAACGAGGCGTGGGCAGCATTTGAAGCCAAGGGCTGGACGCCGGTGCTGCATAGCCCAGAGCTGCTGGACGATCTGTTTCGCCCCACGGAAAACCGGATCGTCAACCGTGCCACCGTTCAAATCGGCGGCAACACCTACGCCAGCCCCATGCTGGAGCAGCTTGATCTGCACGGTAAGGACGTGCTGGTCGCTTACGATATTCACGATGCCGAGCGGGTTTGGGTTTCCGACATGGCCGGTCGCCGCATCTGCATCGCCGAGCGCGACGCCCATGCCGCCCCCTATTTCGCCGCCGCCGAAACTGCTGCCGCCAAGGTCATCCGGGGCCGCGTGGCAGGCCAACTCAAGCGCTTAGAAAAGCATGTCGAAACCGCCCGCGCCCAGCTTGGTGCGCTCCGTGTGGTTGAGGGTGACGAAACCACAGTCGAAGTGGTGCCGGTGACACCTGTCACCCCGGCCCGCGCCACCCGCCGCGCTCAGATCGCCGCCGAGATGCAGCAGCCTGCGCCGGTGGTGCAACTCGAAACCCCGAACGAACGCTACGCCCGTGCCCGCGCGCTCGAAGCCACCCTGGCGCCGCTGGGCGGGGAGAAGCTGCCCCGACGCCTTGCGGAATGGCGCGCGCTGCTGGGCGGGCTGT
>CAZNVY010000063.1:0-20600 GCA_964576605.1 uncultured Elstera sp.
ACTCGATTGTGCGCGTCATGGCCGGGCGCGAACTGGTGCTGCGCCGGGCGCGCGGTTATGCGCCGCTGCCGGTGCGCGCGCCGGTCGATCTGCCGCACCACGCCGGGGAACTCTCGGTCGAGCGGCAGTTGAAGGCGATGGCCGGTAAGAACCTGGTTGCGGGCGAGGTTCCTTTCTTCGTTGGTGCCGGGGCGTATCGCCATCATGTGCCTGCCAGCGTCGATTACATCATTCAACGCGGCGAGTTCCTAACCGCCTATACGCCGTATCAGCCGGAAATCGCCCAAGGCACGCTGCAATATCTCTTCGAGTTTCAAACGCAAGTCGCGATGCTGACCGGCATGGAGGTGGCGAACGCCTCCATGTACGATGGTTCCACCGCCTGCGTTGAAGCCGTGGTGATGGCCACCCGCGTCACCAAGCGCAAGAAGGCGATCCTGTCGGGCGGGCTGCATCCGCATTATGCGGAAATCGCCGCGACCCATGCGGCCTATGGCGATTTCACGCTCGATAGCGCCGCCGCCGACCCGGAAGGCCTGGAAGATCTCGCGGCCCGCATCGACGATCAGACCGCCTGCGTCGTCGTGCAGAACCCCTCGGTTTTCGGGCATATCCGCGATCTGACGCCGTTGGCCAAGGCCGCCCACGCCAAAGGGGCGCTGCTGGTGGTTGTGGTGACGGAAGCCGTTTCCCTGGGCGCGCTGATGCCGCCGGGGGCGATGGGGGCGGATATCGTCGTTGCCGAAGGCCAGTCTATCGGCAGTGGTCTTAACTTCGGCGGCCCCTATGTCGGCCTGTTTGCCACGCGCGAAAAATACATGCGCCAGATGCCGGGCCGTCTCTGCGGCGAAACAATCGATGCCGACGGCAAGCGCGGCTGGGTGCTGACCCTCTCCACCCGCGAGCAACATATCCGCCGCGAGAAGGCCACCAGCAATATTTGCACGAACGCGGGCCTCTGCGCCCTCGCCTTCACCGTGCATCTGTCGCTGCTGGGCGAAACCGGCTTTACGCAGTTGGCGGCGCTCAATCACGCCAAGACCAGCCAGCTCGTTGAAAAGCTGAAGGCGGTTCCGGGCGTACGCGTGCTGAACGAGGCGTTCTTCAATGAAGTGACGCTGGTGCTGCCGAAGGATGCCTCGGCAGTGGTCGAAGCCCTCGCCGCGAAGCGCATTCTGGCCGGGGTGCCCGCCGCCCGCCTGTGGCCGGATCATTCCGACCTTAAGAATCACCTGCTCGTCGCCGTCACCGAAACCGTGACCGACGAGGATATGGACGCGCTCGTCGCCGGGCTGAAAGAGGTGCTGGCATGACCCTTCTCGACCGTTCCCAGGGCCGTAGCGCCCGCGAAACCGCCCCCGAAACGGCGTCTGTCGAAACCTTCTCCGGCAACCGGGGCCTTGTGCTGGAAGAAGGGCTGATCTTTGAACTCGGCCAACCGGGCCGTCTTGGCGTCGATCTGCCGGACGCCCCGCAGGCCCCGAACCGTTTGGGCGGGCTTGCCCGGCGCGGCGGCATCGGCCTACCCGATCTCGCCGAACCGCAGGTCGTGCGCCATTTCACCCGCCTGAGCCAGAAGAACTACGGCATTGATTCGGGCTTCTTCCCGCTCGGATCGTGCACGATGAAGCATAATCCGCGCCTCAATGAACGCATGGCGCGGCTGCCCGGTTTCTCCGACGTGCACCCGTTGCAGCCGATTTCCACCGTGCAAGGCGCGCTGGAGTTGATCGATACCCTGGCCCATTGGCTGAAGACCCTAACCGGGATGCCCGCTGTCGCCATGTCCCCCGCCGCCGGGGCGCATGGGGAATTCTGCGGTATGGTCGCGATTAAGGCCGCCCTCGCGGCGCGCGGCGAAAGCCACCGCACGCGGGTGCTGGTGCCCGAATCGGCGCACGGCACCAATCCGGCGACCGCCGCCGCGATTGGCTTCACCGTCGATCCGATCCCGGCGACTGCCGAAGGCCGCGTCGATCTTGCAGCCTTCAAGGCCAAGCTGGGGCCGGATGTGGCGGCGATCATGCTGACCAATCCGAATACCTGCGGCCTGTTCGAGCGCGATATCCGCGAGATTGCCGACGCGATCCACGGCGCGGGCGGCTATTTCTACTGCGACGGTGCCAATTTCAACGCCATCGTCGGTCGCGTGCGCCCGGCCGATCTGGGCGTCGATTGTATGCATATCAACCTGCATAAGACCTTCTCCACCCCGCACGGCGGCGGTGGGCCGGGGTCGGGGCCGGTGGTGCTGTCGGATGCGCTGGCCCCCTTCGCCCCGCTGCCCTGGGTGGTTACTCAAAACGGCAGCTATGCCGTGCTGGAACAGGCCAAGGCGGAAGCAGCCCAGAGCTTCGGGCGGCTCAAAGCTTTCCACGGCCAGATGGGCATGTTCGTGCGGGCACTGGCCTATATGCTCAGTCACGGGGCCGATGGTCTGTGGCAGGTCTCGTCAGATGCGGTGCTGAACGCTAATTACATTCTGGCCAGCCTGAAGGATGTTTTCTCCGCCCCCTTCGAGGGGCCGTGTATGCACGAAGTGCTGTTCAACGACGATTTCCTGAAGGATACCGGTGTCTCCACGCTCGATTTCGCCAAGGCGCTGATCGACGAGGGCTATCACCCGATGACGATGTATTTCCCGCTGGTCGTGCATGGGGCGATGTTGATCGAGCCGACCGAGACGGAAGATAAGGCCACCTTGGATCAGTTCATCGCGGTCATGCGCAGCCTGGCGGAAAAGGCCAAGGCCGGACAGGCGGAGGCCTTCCACGCCGCCCCGCGCCTAACGCCGCGCCGCCGTCTCGACGAAACCCTCGCCGCCCGCAAGCCGGTTCTGCGCTGGGTGCCCCCCGCGATGGCCCAGGCTGCCGAATAAACATCGTAGCGATGAGAAATAGGAAAAGGGGCGGGTTTCTCGCCCCTTTTTTTTATTCACGCATCCAGAAAACCTAATTTACGCAAAAAATTAATACTCCTGCGCGATTGTGATTCGCCCTATCCATCCTTATTCTGTCGAAACCCTGCTTTCGTCATCGCCCTGAACTTTTATGAATAAACTGATCCTAGAACGCCTCTCGCTAGGGACCCAAATCTCGGTCTTAACCGCCGTGATTATTTTACTATGCAGCTTTGCAACCATCGGTTTGGTCGAATGGCAGCTGAAAGCGCAACAGGAAGCGCAGGTAGGGGAACGGTTGAGTGGGCTAGCCCAAGATATGGCCGATCGGCTGGATCAGGGGATGTACGATGTGTTTGCGCAAGTGCAAAGCATTGCCCGTCTCGACCCCTATATAGCCGACCACCCGGCACGCAACGTCAAACGGCGCGATTGGATGGCGGAAATGCAGCGGCATTTTCCTCGCTATGCCTGGATCGGGTTTGTGCGCCCGGATGGCATAGTTGAAACCGCGACCGGCGGCTTACTGGAGGGCCAATCGGTCGCCGCCCGCCCCTGGTTTCAGGCAGCTTTGCAGGGGCCGTTCGTCGGCGATCTGCACGAAGCGCTGCTGCTCGATAAACTTCTCCGGGCGGGGGCGGCGGGCGAACCTTTACGCTTCGTCGACGCCGCCGCCCCGGTTCTGGGGCCGGATGGGCAGGTGATTGGGGTTATCGGTGCCCATCTTTATTGGTCCTGGGCCGAGGAGATGCGCAAATCCCTGCTGGTCCCGGAACGGATTTTCCCTGGTACCGATATTCGTGTGCTGGATGCCAGCGGTCGGGTTCTGCTCGGCCCGGCCTTGGGTGAGGCGATGGACCATCTTAGTGCGGTCCAACAGGTGCTGGCCGGCAAAAGCGGCGCGCGGCATGAAAGCATCGAGTCTTCGGACTGGTTGGTCGGCTATGCGCCTGCTGATGGCTATCGCGATTATGCCGGTCTTGGCTGGCGGGTGCTCGCCCTGACCCCTCTGGACGTCGCCTATGGGCCGTTGCGCGCCTTGCAAATCGGCCTGCTGTTGCTGGGCGGCTTGGCCGCGGTCGGGGGGGCGGTGGTCAGCTATTTTGCCGCCCGCCGTCTAACGGCCCCCTTGAACCGCCTGGCCGAAGATGCGCGCAGCAGTGGTGATACGCCAGAGGCGGCCTTCCTCTCCCGCTCCGGCGGCTCGCGCGAGGCTGTGCGCCTATCTCAAGCGCTGCGGGCGCTGGTGCGGCGGATTGGCACCTACGAGCGAGATTTGGCAACTGTCAGCGCCGAAGCTTCGGCCCTCGCGCAGGATAATCATAGCCTGCGGCGGATTGCTGAGACCGACGCCATGACCGGCCTGCTGAACCGGCGCGGCTTTTTCGAGGCGGTCGAGCGGCTGATGTCGCAGGTTGATCTTCAGTCGGAAGAAATGAGTGTGATGGTCCTAGATATCGACCGGTTCAAGAGTATCAATGATACCTATGGCCATGCGGCGGGGGATGCCGCAATCCGCGCCCTTGCCCGCCTCTGCCGTCAGCAGGGGCGCGACGGCGATCTGGTTGCCCGCTTCGGCGGCGACGAATTCGTGCTGCTGCTCCCCGGCTGCCCCGGTCCGGCGGCGGTTGCTTTTGCCGGGCGGCTGCGCCAGCGGATCGCCGAGGCCCGGATCGAAACCGATGCTGGCACCATCAGCCTTACCGCGTCGATCGGCGTCGCCGCTTTCGCGGGCGCGGGCGACGGGATCAACGCGATCATCGACCGGGCTGACCGGGCGCTCTACCGGGCCAAAACCAATGGCCGCAACCGGGTGGAAGCCCGGCTCGCCGCCCCAGCCGCCTGACTATAGGCTAGACTTCTGGATCAGCTCGATCTTATAGCCATCCGGATCTTCAATGAAGGCGATGTGGGTCGTGCCATGCTTCATCGGGCCGGGGGCACGGGTGATCTTCGCCCCAGCAGCGGCAAGCTGGTCGCAGGCCGCATAAATATCCGGCAGACCCAGGGCGATATGACCAAAGCCAGTGCCGAGATCATAGGGCGCATGGTCCCAATTATGGGTTAACTCAATCACCGTATGCGCCGTCTCCTCCCCATAGCCAACAAAGGCCAGGGTGAATTTGCCCTCCGGATAATCCTGGCGGCGCAGCAGTTTCATCCCCAGCAGGCGGGTGTAGAAATCGATGGATTTATCCAAATCATACACACGGATCATTGTATGCAGCATTCGCGCGCCGGCGAGCACGGGGTCGGTCATTCCTGGGAACTCCTGGGAAAGGGAAGAAACTGGCAGATGGGGCGCAATCAGCGCTTTTTGAAGCTCTTGGCCATGGCCAGAATGGCTTTTTGGTGCCCCGCCCCGGCGATGGGCGGCGGCGGGCCGTTGGGGTCGCGCCCGATCCCTTGCATCATCGCCTCTTCCGGGGTTTTCGGTTGGCGGACGGAACGTTTGACCGGCGGCAGGGTTTTACCGATCTGATCGAAGATCGCATCCAGCGCGGCCGGCGGGATTTCGCCCGGTTTCAATACCCGGCGCGGGGCGGCAGGCTTCGAGGCTGGTTTGGGTGCGGGCGGTTGTGCGTCTGCCTTCGGGGGCGCGGCAACGGTGGCGGGCGGCAAGGTTTCGACCGTTTGCGCCAGAATATGCGCGGGAGCCGCCGGGGCGCGGGTTTGCGCCGGGGCGGCGGCAGACGGCGCGGCCGTACCGCTTTTAACGGCGGCGCGCGCCAAAACTTTGTTCACCGCATCGAAAGCGATGCCCTGCAGGTAGGGATCGACCAGCGCCAGTAAGACTTCGGGATCATGCTTGGCCAGTGCGACCAGCCGCCGGGCGGCATCGGCCTTATCGCCGCGCGCGGCGACGATGGCTTGTTTCAAACTGGCGTTCAGCGCCGCACTCATACCCGCTCCCTCGGTTGCGTCGTGCGGCAGAGTATCATTCTCTGGGCTGCGTTAAACAAAAAGCTGCGCTGTTTCGTGTGATGTTTCCGTTCCGGTTAAAAATCGCTAAGTTTAAGCCATGGTTCGTCCGCCCCCCTATCCGAAAGCCCGCCGCGCGCTGATCGAGCGTCGCACCCTCGATCTTACGCTAGCTGGCCTGACCTTCGCCGACCGGCAAAGCCCCGACCGGCGCGCCGCAGTGTTTGCCGCCTTGAAACAGGCGCTCGCCCATGGGCGCGACGCGGTGAAGCGCCGCTTTCTGGCCGGGGCCAGCGGCATCGAAACCGCACGGGCCATGGCCTATCTGATCGACCAATTAATCCGGACGCTGTACGACGATACGACCCTCCGGGTCTATCAAACCCCCAATCCCACCCAATCGGAACGCTTGGCCGTCGTGGCGGTGGGCGGGTATGGGCGCGGCGAAATGGCCCCGTTTTCCGACGTCGATTTGCTGTTTCTGCTGCCCTATAAGCAAACCCCGGTGGGCGAGCAGATCGTTGAATATATGCTCTATATGCTCTGGGACTTAGGGCTGAAAGTGGGGCACGCCACCCGGTCGGTCGATGAATGCCTGCGCATGGCCCGGCAAGACCAGACCATCCGCACCGCGCTACTGGAATCCCGCTACGTCTGGGGCGATCAGGCGCTCTATAGCGATCTTAAGCGCCGCTTTGCCGCCGAAGTCGTGACCGGCACGGCGCTGGATTTCGTCGAGGCAAAACTCGGCGAGCGCGACGCCCGGCACGAGCGCATGGGCGATAGCCGCTATGTGTTGGAGCCGAATATTAAGGAAGGCAAAGGTGGGCTGCGCGACCTGCACACCCTCTATTGGATCGCCAAATACGCCTATCAGGTCGATGATGTGGCAGCCCTACCACTGCGCGGGGTGCTGACCACGGCAGAAGCCAATAAATTCGCCAAAGCCGAAGGCTTTTTCTGGACCATCCGCTGCCACCTGCATTATCTGGCGGGCCGGGCGGAAGAGCGGTTGACCTTCGATGTGCAGCGCGAATTGGCCGCCGCCATGGGCTATACCGACCATGCCGGAACGCGCGGCGTCGAACGCTTCATGAAGCATTATTTTCTGATGGCGAAAGACGTCGGCGATCTTACGCGCATTTTCTGCGCCGCACTGGAGGCCGAGCAGAAGCGCAAGCCGAAACCATCGGCCCTACACCGCTGGTTCGGCACCAAGAAGCACGAGAAGGACGGGTTTATCGTCGAAGGCAACCGGCTGTCGATTGGCCAGAAGGAAGCATTTCTGGCCAATCCGGTCAATCTGATCCGCCTTTTCTGGGAAGCCGACCGCACCGGGTTTGATATTCACCCGACCGCCCTTCGGCTCGTTACCCAGAACCTGAAACTGGTCGATGCCAAGCTGCGCGCCGACCCCGCCGCAAACCGCCTGTTTCTCGATATGCTTGTCTCGCGCAACGATCCCGAACAGGCGCTGCGCCGGATGAGCGAAGCGGGGGTTTTAGGCCGCTTTGTGCCGGATTTTGGCCGCGTCGTCGCGCAAATGCAGTATGATATGTACCACGTCTTCACCGTGGACGAGCATACGCTGTTCGCCATCGGCATTTTGGCCGCGATCGAAAAAGGCAAGCTGAAGGACGAAGCGCCGCTAGCAACCGCCCTATTCCCCACACTGGTCTCGCGCCGGGCGCTCTACGCTGCGGTTCTACTGCACGATATCGCCAAAGGGCGCGGGGGCGATCATTCGATCTTGGGGGAACAGGTTGCCTACAAGCTCTGTCCGCGCTGGGGGCTAACGGCAGAGGAGACGGAAACCGTCGCCTGGCTGGTCCGCTGGCATCTCGCCATGAGCCATACGGCTTTCCGGCGCGATTTGCAGGACCCAAAATCCATTCAGGATTTCGTCGATCTGGTGCAATCGCCGGAACGGCTCAAACTGCTGCTGATCCTGACCGTTGCCGATATCCGCGCTGTTGGTCCGAAGGTGTGGAATAATTGGAAAGCGGGCTTGCTGCGCGAACTCTATAGCCTGGCCGAGGCGAAACTGACCGCCGAACCAGGCGAAGGGGTTAGCCCGCTGGAACGACGGATGCAGGCCCAATATGCCGAAATGCGCCGCCTGCTGGAAGATTGGTCGGACGCGGATTTTGAAGCCCATCTAGCGCTTGGCACCATCTCCTACTGGTTATCCGCCGACGCCCCGGCCTTGGCCCGGCACGCCCGGATGATCCGCCGCGCTGGGCTGGACGGGGCACCGCTGTCGGTTGAAACCCGTGTCGATGCCAAGCGCGGCGTAACCGATGTGACCATCTATACCGGCGATCATCCGGGGGTATTCGCCCGCATCGCTGGGGCGCTGGCGGTGGCGGGGGCGAATATCGTCGATGCGCGGATTTTCACCCTGTCAAACTCGATGGTGCTGGATAGTTTTACGGTACAGGATCAAGACGGCGGGGCCTTCGACCGGCCCGATAAACTGGCCCGCCTGGCTGTGTTGATCGAACAATCCCTATCGGGGCGGCTAAAATCGCTCGCCGACCTCAAGACCCAGCGCAGCGGTCCGGCGCGCACCCAGGTATTCACGGTGCCGCCGCGCGTGCTGGTGCATAATTCCGCCTCGGCCACGGCGACGGTGGTCGAGGTCAACGGTCGTGATCGGCCGGGGTTGTTGCACGATCTTGGCAGCGTCATTACAAAACAGAACCTGCAAATCGGGGCCGCCAAGATCACCACCTATGGCGAAAAAGTGGTCGACGTCTTCTACGTAAAAGATATTTTCGGCCTCAAACTGGAGCGGCCTAGTAAGATCGACGAACTGCGCCGTGCCCTTTTGGCGGTGCTGGATACCGCCGCACCGCCGGAACCGAAAGCCGCCCGTCCCGCCGCCGGACGGGGCCGCGCCAAGATCGCCGCCGAATGATCCGCCGACTGCCGCTGCTGCTAGCCCTGGGTCTTGCCGCGGGGGCGGCTGCGCGCGATAGCGCCGAAACGCAGATTCTGGTGCTCGAAGCCCTTGCTCGCCAAGATTGGGCAGAAGCACAGACGCTGTGGCAACCGCTGGCCGAGGCAGGGAACCCGGAGGCGGAATATCAATTGGGCCTGCTATTCGCCACCGCTCCCGCCCCGTATCGCAGCCGGGCGGGCGCGCGGGATTACCTAACCCGCGCCGCCGACCGGGGCCATCGCGAGGCCAGCTATCGCTTGGGCCTGCTGCTGGCGGGGGAAGCCCCCCCGGAAGAGGCCGAGGCGCTCACCCGGTTCAAAAGCGCCGCGGCCGCAGGGCACGTGCTCGCCGCGTCGGAAGTCGCCCGTCGGGACGGGAAATCCCCCAGTTTCCGCTTCGCCCTACCGGATCCTGCCGCGCCGCGCCCCCCCGACCAATGGACACCACAGGTCGTGACCCGCACCCCGGACCCAGGGCCAACTCCTAGCCCGGCCCGACCCGATCCCGTGGTTCTCAGCTTCCCGATGCCGTCGCCGAAAGCCCCGGCCCCAGTGGTGACCGTGAACCCGGATGCGCTGATGACCGAGGCTCCTGCGCCCACCAAGCCCGCGCCGCCGCCCCTCTTGGCCATAGCATCCCCACCGCTGCCGCCCGCTGTCACGCCGCTCGGTACGGCCCGCATTCGCGTCGCGGCCCTGCGCGACCCCGTCAGCCTTCCCCCGTTCGAGCGGGACTTCTACCGTAAAACCGACGGGTGGCGCGGGGCGCTGTCCCTGGTGACCGAACTCGGCGCGGATGGCTGGACGCGCGTTTATCTTGGCCCAGCGCGCCCCGCCACCGAGGCGCAAACCCTCTGCCGGGCACTGAAAGACCGGCAGGTGGATTGTGTCGTGGTGAAATGACGCGGGCAGACCGCGCCACTCCCGAACAGCAACGCTGCTGGGCGCGTAACCGCGCTCTGAGAAAACGGCGTTTTTCTTTTGCCACCAAAGGACTTAACCCCGTAACCCTCCCCTCCTCCGATACCGGACCCCAAGAAGATGGCGACGATTCTGCTTCTCTGCTGTTCAAATCTTTTCATGACGGCGGCCTGGTACGGGCACCTTAAGCATCCCGACGCGCCACTGTGGAAAGTGGTGCTGATTAGCTGGGCGATTGCCTTTGTCGAATATTGCTTTGCCGTTCCGGCCAACCGCATCGGCTATACGTCGGGGTTCACAGCGGGTCAGTTGAAGGTGATTCAGGAAGTTATCACCCTTTTGGTTTTTGCCGGGTTTGCCGTGCTCTACCTAGGCGAAACGCTGAAGTGGAACCATCTTGCAGCGTTCGTCTGCCTGGTGGCCGCCGTTGGTTTTATATTTGCCGACCGGCTTTGGGCCTAACTCTGGGGGAACGGCGCGGCGCAGGGAGGGGGATGATTCCTTCCCAGAACCCCTGTAGGAAGAAAAGCCCCTCCCGACACCGCAGCGGGGGGACGCCGCCTGTTCCGCTGGACCGAGGACCGCATGAGCCTGTCGCCTGACGTCGCCCCAACGCCCATGATGGCGCATTACCTAGCGTTGAAACAGCAGTATTCCGACTGTCTGCTGTTTTATCGCATGGGCGATTTCTACGAAATGTTCTTCGACGATGCGGTCCAGGCCGCGCGCGCGCTCGACATTACGTTAACCAAGCGGGGCAAACACGCCGGGGATGATATTCCGATGGCTGGCGTGCCGGTTCACACGGCGGAAGCCTATCTGGCGCGGTTAATCCGGGCGGGGTTTCGGGTCGCGGTTTGCGAACAAATGGAAGACCCCGCCGAAGCCAAGAAGCGCGGCCCGAAAAGCCCGGTGAAGCGCGATGTGGTCCGGGTTGTCACGCCGGGAACGATCACGGAAGATGGGTTGTTGGACGCGCGCCGGGCCAATTACCTCGCTGCGCTGGCCGACGCCGGGGGGCAATTGGCGCTGGCCGCCGTCGATATGACCAGCGGGGCGATCCAGGTCGGGCTGCTGGGCGACATCGGTAAACCGGGGGCGACGGAAGCGCTGGCCGCCGCGCTCTTCCGGCTTGACCCCGCCGAAATTTTATTGCCAGAGCGCCTCTTGAAGGCCGACCGGCTTTTCGAGATTTTTGCCGACTGGAAAAGCCGCCTTGCGCCCTTGCCCGGCCCGCGCTTCGATCCCAGCAATGGTCGGAAACGGCTGGAAGCCCTGCTTGCGGTTGGCACCCTTGAAGGGTTTGGCCAGTTTAGCCTAGCAGAAGTGGCCGCCACCGGGGCCTTAGTCGATTATCTCGATCTAACCCAGCGCGGCAAACTGCCGCGTCTGGACCCGCCGACCCGGCTGGAAAGCGGGGCCACCATGGCGATTGATGCCAGCACGGCCCGGTCACTCGAATTGGTCCGTACCCAGAGCGGCGAGCGAAAAGGCTCCCTGCTCTCGATCATCGACCGGACCGTGACCCCCGGCGGTGCCCGGTTGCTGCACGCGCGGCTGGTCGCGCCGCTGACCGACCGGAACGCCCTGCTGGCCCGATTGGATAGTGTGAGTTTTTTACACACGAGTACCGACCTAAGAACCAGCTTGCGGGCGGAGCTGGGTCGCGCCCCGGACCTGGAACGCCCCCTGACCCGCCTTAGCTTGGGGCGGGGCGGGCCGCGCGATCTGGCGGCGATCCGCGATGGGCTGCGGGCTGCCGAAACCTTGCGCGAACGGCTGCTGGCCGATCAGTCCCGCCCCCTCCCCACCGAGGTGGCGGCAGCGGTTGCCGACCTTCGCCCCGATACCGGCCTGATTGATCGGCTGGCGCGCGCCTTGAAGCCCGATTTGCCGCTGCTGGCCCGCGACGGGGATTTCATCGCGCCCGATTATGCGCCCGATTTGGATTTTCAACGGTCGCTGCGCGACGATGCCCGCCGCCATATTGCCGCCCTGCAAACCCGCTACGTTAGCGAAACGGGCATTTCCAGCCTTAAAGTTAAGCATAATAACGTGCTGGGTTACTTTGTTGAAGTCACCGCAGCCCAGGCCGATAAGCTGACCGATCCTTTCATCCATCGGCAAACCCTGGCCGGGGCCGCCCGTTTTACAACGGTTGATCTGGCCGATCTCGACGCCAAGGTGGCCAAGGCCGGCGACACCGCCCTCGCCTTGGAACATCGATTGTTCGAGGATTTGGTGCAGGAAGTCTTGGCCCGCGCCGCCCCAATTGCCGCCACGGCCCGCGCGTTGGCGGTCCTAGATGTCTCTGCCGCCCTGGCCGATCTCGCTGCCGACCGCGCCTATACTCGCCCTGTGCTTACCGATGGGACGGAGTTTCGGGTCGACGGCGGTCGTCATCCAGTTGTGGAAGCGCTGCTGCCCAGCGGGCCGAGCGGCTTTATCGCCAATGATTGTGATTTAGGAACAAGCCGCCTTTGGCTGCTCACCGGCCCGAATATGGCCGGGAAATCTACCTTCCTGCGGCAGAATGCGCTGATCGCCCTGCTGGCGCAAATCGGCAGCTTCGTTCCCGCGCAGGCGGCCACCCTGGGGATCGTGGATCGGCTTTTTTCGCGCGTGGGGGCCGCCGATGATTTGGCGCGCGGCCGGTCCACCTTCATGGTCGAAATGGTCGAAACGGCGGCGATCCTGAACCAAGCCGGCCCCCGCGCGCTGGTGATTCTGGATGAAATTGGGCGCGGGACCGCCACGTTCGATGGGCTATCCATCGCCTGGGCCGCGGTGGAAAACCTGCACGAGGTCAATCGCTGCCGTTGCCTCTTCGCCACCCATTATCACGAGCTAACGAAACTTGCGGCCCGGCTGCCCGCCCTCTCCTGCCACGCGATGCGGGTTAAGGAGTGGCAGGGGGATGTCGTGTTCTTACACGAGGTGCAGGCTGGGGCGGCGGACCGATCCTACGGCATCCATGTCGCCAAACTCGCCGGGCTGCCCAAGCCGGTGCTGCGCCGCGCCGAGGAGGTGCTGAAACTGCTGGAAAGCGGCGGCAGTTCCACCGCCCTTTCGCGCCTTGCAGAGGATCTACCGCTTTTCGCCGCCGCCAAAGCCGCCCCTGAGCCGGAGCCGCCAGAAGCGCCAGCGGCGGCGCATCCAGTACTCGCGGCGCTGGCCGATATCGACCCGGATGCGCTAACGCCCCGTGCGGCGTTGGAAACCCTATATCGGCTAAAGGGCTTAACGGCCTAAGCTCCTATAGGTCCAAATGGCTGCCATCGCAGAAAGGCGGGCGCTTTGTTGCCTTACACCCGCAAAAGCGGACCGGCATATCGGCCGTCGGTTTGAACTGCATCGGCTCCAGCCCAGTTCCGGCGTGCGAACCGTCGCAAAACGGCTGTTTGGCACTGCGCCCGCAGCGGCACCACCAATAGGCCTGGCCGGCTTTTAACGAAACAGTGATCGGTTCCTTCAGGGGAGACGTAGACACTGGGGGCACCTCGTGTCGAAATGAATAGGAATTGAAAGGTTAATTGAAGTCTCGCGCTCTTGCAGCCCCGAAAACGGCGCGCTACCGTGCTTCGCTTGTTTTTGGTGCCGAAAGGTTTAGGGATGTCGTTGTCCGAGGCTCAACTCGCCGAGATTGAAACCGCCCGCGCCGCGCGCTTTGAAACGCGCCGCGCGACGGTTCCGGCCTTGGAAGCGATGCTATTCCAAGCCCTGTCGGTGCTGGATCATGGGTTTGTACGGGTGATCGATTATATGGGCGACGATGCTGCCGTGGTGCAGGCGGCACGGGTTTCCTATGGGCGCGGCACGCGAAAGGTCTCGGAAGATAAAGCGCTGATTAAATATCTGATGCGCCATCGCCATTCGACGCCGTTCGAGATGTGCGAAATTAAATATCACATCAAGCTGCCCATCTTCGTGGCCCGGCAATGGATTCGGCATCGCACGGCGAATGTAAACGAGATTTCGGCGCGCTATTCGATCCTCGATAAAGAATTCTACCTGCCCCGGCCCGAAGATTTGGCGGCGCAATCGGCCCAGAACCGCCAAGGGCGCGGTGAGGTGCTGGAGGCAGAACAGGCCGCCCAAGTGCTCGATCTGCTGCGCGACGATGCCGAACGCACCTATCGCAATTACGAATGGATGCTGAACGAGGCAGAGAGCGCCGACCATGACCCGCATCGGGCGGGGCTGGCGCGTGAACTCGCGCGTATGAACCTAACGCTCAATACCTATACCCAATGGTATTGGAAGACCGATCTGCACAATCTACTGCATTTCCTCTCGCTGCGCGCCGATCCGCACGCCCAATATGAAATCCGGGTTTATGCCGAAGCGATGCTGGAAAGCGTGAAAGCCTGGGTGCCGGGGTGCTATGAGGCGTTTTGCGACTATCGGCTGGGGGCGGTTTCGCTCTCGGCGGGAATGTTGGCAGTGGTGAAGCGCCTGCTAGGCGGCGAAAGCGTTACGCAAGAAAGCAGCGGTCTCGGCAAGCGCGAATGGGGCGAACTCATGGCTGCCCTCGACCGTCCGGGGGCCTGAGGCGATGGAACCCCCTTTGCCCGACGCGCTGCGCGCTGCCTGGATCGCTACCCGCTATATGTTTGCGGCGCGCGGGGCGCTCTATGAAGCCCGCATCGGCCAGATCAGCCCGTCGATCAGCCGGTTCCTAACCGAACAAGGGGCCGACTCCGGGGTATTCCTCTCGGCTTTCAACCCCGGCCTTCCCACGCCGGGGGCGGCCGTCGCCGATGCGTACCCGCAGCTTTCCCCCGGCGAGAATGCCGCCCGGCTCGAACAGCTTTGGGGGCAATTGGGCGAAGCCGGCGTTCGCTGGTTCCCGCACGTCGGTCTGCCCGATTCGCCCGACTGGCCGCCCGAGGAAGGGGCCTTTATTCTCGAAGAAATTGGCTTCCATACCCTACCTTTGGCCCGCCGCCTGGGGCAGCGCGCCTTTGTGCGGGTTGCCCGCAACCAACCGGCGACCCTGGAACTCGTTCCCCTCGCTTAGGAGATGCGCTATGTCCCCGGTTTCCGCCGTTATCGACCAGAATTTCCACGGCGGCGCGATCACCGTCGTTTCGGCGGCGGATGTGCGCGCGATCGAATTGCGCCTGCGCCCGGATAATGCGTCGGACTTCGCGCAATGGTTCTATTTTCGCGTTTATGCGCCGCGCGGGGTGGAGCAGGTCCTGCATATCCGGGGGGTAGAAACGGCGGCTTTCCCGGCGGGCTGGCCGGATTATCGCGCCTGTGTTTCCGCCGATGGGCAGGATTGGCGGCGGACGGAAACCAGCTACGACGGGTCGACGCTGACGATCCGCCACACGCCGACCACCGATGTCACGGCCTATGCCTATTTCGCCCCCTATTCGGCGGAAGACACCCAGCGGTTGATCGGCAGCGCCGCGCGCGACCCGCGCGTCTCGGTCGATATTCTCGGCTTTTCGCTTGAAAAAGCGCCGATCCAGCGGTTGATCGTCAAAGACCCGGCAAATAAGGGCGGTCGCCCGCCGCTCTGGCTGATCGCCCGCCAGCATCCCGGCGAAACCATGAGCGGCTATTTCCTCGAAGGCTTCCTCGCCCGCCTGCTGGATCCGACCGATAGCGCCGCCCGCGCGCTGCTGGCCGCGGTCGATGTGCATATCGTGCCGGACATTAACCCCGACGGCTCGCGCCGGGGCAATCTGCGCACCAATTTCGCGGGTGCCAACCTGAACCGCGAATGGGACCGCGCGACGCCGGAATATAGCCCGGAAGTTCTGGCGGTCCGCACGGCGCTGGAAGCCACCGGAGCATCGCAGCTTCTCGATCTGCACGGCGACGAGGGGCTGCCCTATGTGCATTTCATCCCCGCCGATATGCCCGTTGCCTTACTGGACCGCCGCGCCAAGTTTGAAAGCGCGCTGATGATCGCCAATGCCGATTTCCAGACCGAGCATAGTTCAACCCTGGGCGGGCCGAATAATCCGCGTCTTCTATCCCATTGGGCGACGCGCCATCTCGGCTGTCTGGCGCTGACCTTGGAAATGCCCTTCAAGGACAATGCCAACCGACCCGATCCCCTCTATGGCTGGTCCCCGGCCCGCTGCCGCCGCCTGGGAGTGGATATGGTCAGCGCCTGTTTGGTCGACCTGGGAGAAAGCGCAAAGGATTAGCTGATGCCGAGATAGCGGCCAGGCTTATGGTTTAGGGCGAGGATCAGGTTCATCACCACCGCGCCCAAAACCGATAGCAGCAGCCGGTCAAAAGGCAGAACCAAGAGGGCTGCCGCCAGAATGCCAAGGTCGATCCCCAGCTGGACATAGCCGGCGCGCAGCCCGATCTTTTCTTGCAGATAAAGGGCCAAGATATTCACCCCGCCTAGCCCGGTACGGTGCCGAAAGAGCATCAGCAGCCCCACCCCGTTCAAGGCCCCGCCAATAATCGCGGCATAGAGCGGGTCTAAGTGCGAAAAACCGATCCAATCGCCGGTCAATCGGGCAAAGACCGTCACAAGGCCGACCGCCGCCGCAGTGCGCAGGGTGAAGCCCGGCCCCATCCGCCGCCAAGCCAGCCAATAAAATGGTATGTTCAACCCAAAGAAGGCCCATCCAAACGCCAGCGGCGTCACATAACTTAACAGCAGTGCGCCGCCGGCGATCCCGCCAGTTAGCAGCAGGGACTGGGCATACATCACCATGCCCAGCGCGACAAAGAGCGTTCCCAAGATCAGCGCGCAGACATCCTCATACAAGCGATGCCGACGAACCGTTTCCACCGGGGGCTGCGCCGAAACCTGGGCCATGGCCGATCCTTCCTTGGCTGTGACGCGGGCTGTCACACTCTTAGCAATCTCTTAGCTTGGCGATTCTCGCCCGCAAGAATACCAAAGATCAACACTCGATCACCCGCCGGTTCCGGCACCCCCCTGCGCCAATCGCCGCAGGGGGGTTGAGAATTGTTATCTTTTGGAGACGATGATGATTATTTGGACCCGCCTTGCCTTCGCCACGCTGGCGCTTACCATCGCTTGGCCTGTTCAGGCAGAAACCACCGCACAACGCGGGGCCTATCTTGCCGCCATTATGGACTGCACCGGCTGCCATACGCCGGGGGTTTTTATGGGAAAACCCGATATGGGCCGGTTTCTGGGCGGGGGCGATGTAGGGTTTGAGATTCCCGGTCTTGGTATTTTCTACCCACCGAACCTGACCCCCGACGCCGAAACCGGGCTAGGACGCTGGAGCACCGAGGCGATCGTCGCCGCGATCCGCCAGGGGGTTCGGCCCGATGGACGGCAGTTAGCCCCAGTCATGCCCTATTTCAGCTACGCCAAACTGACCGATGCCGACGCTCGTGCCCTGGTGACCTATCTGAAAAGTCTACCGCCGGTGCGCCACGCCACCCCCGCCCCAGTCGGCCCGCAAGAGACGGCGAAGGCCCCGTACCTGTCGGTCATCGTACCGAAATAACGGCGTTCAGTAAATTATTGGGAAAATACCGAGGATTTTCATCACACACGAGTATTCTTTGGCGGGTCGGCAGGTATCAACGCCGGCCTTTGCCGTTTTTCAGCATTTTCCCCAGAGACGCTAGGCAGGCACCTTGAATCATTACAGAAAAGGGCATTGCACCTGTCTTAAATCGTCTCGTTAACCCATAAATTTATCGTCAAAGCCGTATCACATATCGTGTTTTTTTAACCAATCTGCGTTATGGTGAATGCTAGAATCTGACGCGACTGACGGCGCGCGATGCAGCGCAGAAAGCGATGAGGCCGATGAAAGTTAATCTGCAAACGCGAGTGATCTTGATTATCTCCGCCCTAGCGCTTGTGCTTCAGGTGGGATCATCGACCTATGCTTACCTGCGGCTTGCCGAATCAGAGCAAGCCCGGCTGGGCGAATCCTTACAGCGGATCACTGAAATGCAGGCTGATGCTTTGGCGCGGCCCCTGTGGGATTTATCAGATGGCCAGATTAAGTCCATTCTAGCTGCGATTGCAAAGGATCAGAATTTTGCCCATGCCCGCGTCGTCGGCAGCAATGGCAAATTGGTCACGGAAACGGTCCAAAGCGGGATCACTGCCGGGCTGACCGAAAAGCGCGATATCGTGTATCAGGACGGCGGCAATAAGGAAAAACTGGGGGTTTTAGAAGTTGGCTTCTCGCTGCAGGGCGTCGAGAAGGCCAAGCAATCCGCCGTAACCGAAGCGATCATTAGCACAATCCTGATGGTTGGGTTGCTGGCCTTGGCCATTTCCTTTTCCTTCCGCGCCATCGCACGCCCCCTTCGCAGCTTAACCGCGGTGATGGGTAAGCTCGCCGGGGGGGACCGTACACAGGATGTCCCGCATCTGGGCCGGGCCGATGAAATCGGCGATATTGCCCGCGCGGTCCAGGTCTTCAAAGATAATGCGCTTGAGATGGACAGGCTCTCTACCGAACGGCGCACTGAACGTTTGGCCGCCGAAGCGCAGCGGAAGCAGAGCATGAACAGCATGGCCACCGATCTTGAGAATACGGTCGGCCAGATGGTGGAGGCGCTGACCCGCTCGGTCGTCGATATGCGCTCCACCGCCGATGTTCTCTCCACCACCGCCGAAGAAACCACCCGCCGCTCCTCCTTGGTTGCCACCGCCAGCGAACAGGCGACCCAGACCGTCGGAACCGTCGCCACCGCGACCGAAGAACTCAGCAGCTCGTCGCTGGAAATCGCCCGCCAGGTCACTTATTCCGCTTCGATGACCGACCAGGCGCGCGTGCAGGCGGGCAAAGCTTCGGAAACCGTGGCCCAGCTAATGGAAGCCGCCGATAAGATCGGCACGGTAATCGGGCTGATTTCCAATATCGCCGGGCAAACCAATCTTCTGGCGCTGAATGCCACCATCGAAGCCGCCCGCGCCGGGGAGGCTGGGAAAGGCTTCTCGGTCGTTGCGTCGGAGGTGAAGAATCTCGCCACTCAAACCGCGAAGGCAACCGAGGATATTTCCGCCCAGATCAGCGGCATTCAGGAAGCCACCCGCGCGGCGGTGGCCGACATCGATAGTATCGCAGGGCTGATCGCCAAGATCAGCGAGATTGCCTCCACCGTCGCCGCAGCCGCCGAGGAACAAAAGGCCGCGACGGAAGAAATCGCCCGCAATGTGCAGGAAGTGGCACGTGGGGCGCAGGATGTATCGCAAAATATCGCCAGCGTCTCGCAATCGGCGGATCGCACCAGCGGCGCGGTCAGCACCGTGCTAACCGCTACCAGCGCCATCACTAATAGCGTCGACGGGCTGCGGTCGCGGGTTTTGGCTTTCATCAACGATATTCGCAACGCGGCCTAATTGGAAATGGTTTGGGGGGATTATTCCCCCCGCTGCCGCTCCTGCATCTCCCGCGCTTTAAGGTAGGAAAGAATCGGGTAAAGTCCGGCAAAAAGTGCCAATAACAGCCCCGCGGCCCCCTCCCGATAGCCTTTACGCTGCACATAGGCTTTTAGAAACCGGGTAATCATACGCCGCAGATTGCCGCCCAGGGTTCCAATATTGCCGCCCGCCACCAGATCGCGCGCATGGGCACTGGTGTAACGGTTCAAGCGATGCAGCGTATCGGTGAAATCCTGATCCACGTAATGGATTAACCCGGCTTGAAACCGTGTGCGGGTTCCGCGCAGCACGATCTTTGGATGCACCGGCTGATCGCCCCAATCCTTAGCCTCCTTCTGGAATAGGATCGGCTTGGCCCCCACCCCATTATAAGCCCCCCAGCCGTAAATAATTTCCCGCCCGCCAATGAAATTGCGGATCGGCACCAGAGCATAGCCCTGGGGAGAGGCTTCAAGAAACTGCAGAATTTCAGCAGCGAGGTCCGGCGTCACCCGTTCGTCGGCGTCGATCTCCAGCACCCACGGATGCGTGCAGGCGTCGATCCCAGCCCGGCGGCGTGGCCCTTCCAGCGGCCAAGATCCGATAATGATTTTATCGGTATGGCGACGGGCGATGGCCTCGGACCCATCGGTGCATTTATCCAGCACCACGATAATTTCATCGGCAAAGCCCAGGGTGGCGAGGCAGGCGTCTAACTGGGTTTCCTCGTTATGGGCCACAACGAGGGCAGAGACGGGCTGCCGCGCCATGCCTTCCTCTCTCTATTCCGCAGCGACCGGCAGCGGCACCGCCTTCAGCGCCGCGCCCGGCCAAGTTTTCCCGGAGGCACGCTGGTAGCGCCCATCGAGCGTCAGGTCAACCCCCAGGGCCTCGGCAGCGCGCCACACCCAGCGCGGATCGTCCAGGAACGCGCGCGCGATGGCGATAGCATCTGCCTTGCCCTGCTGAAGAATCGCTTCCGCCTGCGGGCCGGTCACGATCATGCCAACCGCGATGACCGGGATCGAGACGGTCTTCTTAATCGCTTCGGCGGCGGGCACCTGGTAGTTCGGGCCGACTGGAATTTTCGCGGACCCGACGACGCCACCAGAGGTGATGTGGATAAAATCCATTCCGATGGCTTCTAGCTTTTGAGCCAAGATGGCGGTTTCATCGACCGACCAGCCGCCGTCCACCCAATCGGTGGCCGACAGGCGGATGCCGAGGCTCTTGTGCTTAGGCCAAACGGCGCGCACGGCTTCGGCGACTTCAAGGACGAGACGCAGGCGGTTTTCCAGCGAGCCGCCGTAGCGGTCGGTACGGGTATTGACCAGCGGCGACAGGAATTGATGGATTAAATACCCATGCGCGCCGTGGATTTCCACCAGATCGAACCCGGCCCGGTCGGCGCGCTTTGCTGCCTTGGCAAAGGCCGCCACGGTTTCGGCGATCACCTATGAATTCGAGAACGTGCCGGTCGAGACGGTGCGGTGTCTCGAAAGGCTGAAGCCGGTGCGCCCCGGCTCGCGGTGAAGAAGCCGATGCCGGCCGCCGAACGGCGCGCGTTTACCG
>CAZNVY010000064.1:0-19641 GCA_964576605.1 uncultured Elstera sp.
GACGCCGAAGTGATCGCCGCCGCCGATGCCGCAGGCGCGGCGATGGTCTTCACCGGAGTGCGGCACTTCAAGCACTAAGGGGCGGTTTATCGGGGGCTTTGCCCCTGAACCCCAGCCAAGGGGCTTGCCCCTTGGCGATCCCTATTTTTCTGATCGAGAGGCCCGGATTCTCAAGGGGCGGTTGCCCCTTGAGCGGGATGCAAGGGCGGCGCCCTTGCCCAACACACAGGATCTCCATGCCGCGCTATCGCATGATTGTTGAATATGAGGGCACCGGCTATTCCGGCTGGCAGCGCCAGCAGGCGGGGGTTCTGAGTATTCAGGAAGCGATTGAGCGCGCGATTCTGGCGAGCGGGCAGGAAGAAGCGACGGTGCACGCCTGCGGGCGGACGGACGCCGGGGTGCACGCGCGCGGGCAAGTGGCGCATGTAACGCTGGCGAAGAATTGGCCGCCGTTCAAGCTGATGGAAGCGGTGAATTTTCACCTAAAACCACAGCCGATTGCCTTGCTGGACGTTGCCATCGTGCCGGACGATTGGCACGCGCGCTTTTCCTGCATCGGGCGCTGGTATCGCTATCGGATTCTGTGCCGCCGCGCGCCGCCGGCGCTGGACAAAGGCCGCGTCTGGTCGGTCGGTTATAAACTCGATCCTAATGCCATGCAGGCGGGCGCTGACCGGCTGTTGGGGCGGCATGATTTCACCAGCTTCCGCGCCAGCCTGTGCCAAGCCGATTCGCCGATCCGCACACTCGACCGGCTAGAGGTACGGGCAGTCGAGGACGAAATCCAGATCACCGCCGCCGCCCGGTCGTTCCTGCATCATCAGGTGCGCAATATGGTCGGCACGCTGGCCCTCGTCGGGCAAGGCAAATGGACCCCGGACGATGTAACCCGCGCGCTCGAAGCCCGCGACCGGTCGGCGGCAGGCCCAACCGCCCCGGCGGAGGGGCTGTATTTCATGGGCGCGGTCTATCCCGACGCCGATTAAGCGACGGGCTTCAGCGCTTTCCGTACCCCGGCAGCGATATCTTCGGGTTTGCTGTCATGGGTGAAATGGGCGCGATAGCCGCCATCCGGCCCCATGACAAAAATGATGGAGGAATGGTCCATCAGATAATCCGGCTGGTCTTTCGTCTGGTCGGACTTTCGATAATAGACCCGATAGGCCTTTGCCGCGATGGCCACTTGGTCCACCGTGCCGGTTAACCCGATCAGGTTGGGGTGAAATTGGGCCACATATTCTTTGAGCACCGGCACCGTATCGCGCACTGGATCGATGGTGACGAAGATCGGGGCGATTTGGGCGCGCTCCGCCTCGGTCAGAACATCCAACCCTTCCGCCAGGCGCTGTAGGCCGGTGGGGCAGACGTCGGGGCAAAAAGTATAGCCGAAATAGATCAGCATGATCTTCCCGGCGAAATCGGCCTGGGTGCGGGTTTGCCCGTCTTGATCGACCAATGTGAAGGGGCCGCCGACCAGGGGGGTGCCGCTGCTCTGCCCGTCGCGGGCCGTGCCAATGCCCCGGTCGCTGGTTAGCAGAGCCACAATCGCGCCCACCCCGGCCAAGACCACCAAGGCCCCGGCGATGATGAATAAACGCAGCCCGGCGGGCATGGCAGCCAATCCCTGCGGTTTCCGGTCGGTCATTCGCGCAACTCCTCTCCATCTAGGGCGCGGCTAAGGTCCAGGACCTCGCGCCCATTGGCCGTGATCTGATGCGGGGCATCTTCCGCACTCGGCAGAGACATAGCCGCTTTTACCAAATCTTGCCCGCGCAATTCCCGCAGGCTGGCCCGCACCCGCCATAGCGGTAGGCCGCTCGCCATGGCAACGGCCGGGGCTGCCCTTGCTTCGGTTTCAAGCGCGGTCAGCACCGCGCGGGCCACGCGGGTTAGGCTGCCGTCGGGGTTGAGGCAGGGCATGGGATCACCGACGATAGTGTAAGAACCAGTCGGCTCCCTGGCCGCGCTCTGCCGCCCCCTCCAGCGTGCGGGGGGCGGGGTTCAGTAAAGGCTGGCCGGGCTGCCAATCGGCGGGGGCGGCGGCGCGGGCTTCAGCGGTAACGCTGAGAGCGGTGACGAGGCGCACCACCTCCTCGATATTGCGCCCAACGATCATCGGATAATAGATCATCGCCCGCAGCTTGCCGTCCGGATCGATAACAAACAGGCAGCGGCTGGCTTCGGTGCTGCTTTCGCCGGGCATCAGCATTCCATAGCGGGTGGCGACCGCGCGGTCGTGATCGGCGACGACCGGAAACGGAATAGCGGTGCCAAACTGCGCTTCGATGGTCCGCAGCCAGGCAATATGGCTATAGACGCTATCGATCGACAGGCCCAGCAATTGGCAGTTTAGCGCCGCCAGCCGATCGGCGGCCTGGGCGAGGGCGACAAACTCGGTCGTGCAGACCGGCGTAAAATCGGCGGGATGGGAGAAGAGCACCAGCCAACTGCCGCGAAAATCGCGCAGGGCCAAGCGGCCATGGGTGCTTTCTGCCTCGAAATCGGGGGCGATCTCGCCCAAACGGGGCAGGCTGATCGATGCGTCGGACATAGGGAAACCTCCAGGGCCAAGGCCCTGGAGGGGAGCAAGTTTCGGTCAGCGGGTCAACGGCGTCTTTCAGGCGGGCCAGTTCTGTCTACACGCGCACCAGGGTCGGTAGGCTGGTCGGTAGCAGGCGGCCTACCGAATAGGCCCCCGGCCCCAGCAGCGCCTGGACCACCAGCGTTACGGTCCAGAAGGCCGGGAACTCCCAGCCCCCCTTCGGGGCGCTGAACAGCCAACCATTGTCCAAATGCATTAGCGTCGCCCCGACCAGAATCGGGATCAGCAGGACCGACGCGAGACGGGTGAAGACCCCGGCAATTAACGCCAGACCGCCCAGGATTTCCCCAAGAATGACCAGATAGGCCAGGAACGCCGGATAGCCAATCGACGCAAAGAATTGCGCCGTGCCCGCCGGGGTGAAGGTCAGCACTTTTAGCACGAATCCGTGTGCCAACAGCATAATGCCGAGGGATACGCGTAGCAGTAGCAGGGCAAGATCGGATTTTTGAGTATCGGACATAGGGTGCCTCCAAAAACGAGCAAGGGGGGTGATTCCTGGAGCCGAGTATGCTTTACGCCATCCATCATGAAATCTGGATAAATTTACAAAGTCTCTATCGAAAAATTATATTGGCGAGAGCATCGCATCCCATAACCAACGCCCCGCCGGGCCAAGGGCGACGGCGGGTTTGCGCACCAGATGCATGGGCAGCCATTCGGTCAGACTGCGGGTTAGGCCGCAGAGATGGACCAACCGGCCAGAGGCGATATCCTCGGCCACCAGATGTTCCGGCATATTGCCCCAGCCTAGGCCCGCGCGCAAAAACTCCAGCTTGGTGCCCAGGTCCGACAAACGCCAAGTGCTGGCGGAATAGACGGCATAATCCTTCCCCTCGGTCAGGCGGCTGCGGTCGGTCAGCACCAGCTGCACGGCATCCGCCAGGGCGGTTAAGCGCTGATCGTGCGGCAATTGCGCCAGGATATGATTGGGCGCAGCGACCGGGATCAGCCGGATCGGCGGCAGCGGATCGCCCAGCAACCCATCGGGTCGAAACGGCATAGAGCCGATCACGCCGAATTTTGCCCGCCCCTGAATAACCTGTTCCGCTACCGCGCCCAGCACCTCAACCCCGACGCGCATCGTAACTGTGGGAAACCGCTGCCGGAAATCCGCCAATACTTGGGCCAGGCGCGGCACCGGATACATAACGTCGATACAGATCGACAGTTCCGGCTCCAGCCCATCGCGCAGCCCGGCAGCGCGGGCGTGCAGCCCCTGGGTACGGGCCAGAATGGCCTTGGCGTCGGCCAGGATTGCCGCCCCCGGCTCGGTCAATTTCGGCGTGTGGCCGCTGCGGTCGAACATGGTCAGGCCAAGCTGCGTTTCCAGAGTGCTGATCGCATAGCTGACCGCCGATTGCGCTCGCCCTAACTCCCGCCCCGCCGCCGAAAAACTGCCGAGTTCGGCGGCTTTGATGAAGACGCGTAATTGATCGAGCGAGATGCTTTCGAGGTTCATTGGGTTACTCCAGCACGAACCGGTCGATCATAAACAGCAACAGCCCTGCCGCCGCTCCGATCAGGGTGCCATTGATGCGGATATACTGAAGATCGCGCCCAACGGCCCGTTCCATCTCGGCGGTCATCGCGGCATCGTCCCAACTGGCGACCGTCGTCGCGATATGCTCGGCGGCCCGCGGTCGGGCTTGGGCGATGAGACCGCGCACCAGGTTTTCCGCCTGTCGGGAAACGGTTGCGGCAAGATCAGGGTCGGTTTGCAAGCGGCTGATCTGGGTATCGGCATAGGCCAGCAGGGCGTGGCTCAGACGGGGGCGCGCGGCGATTAGGGCGGCGCTGCCCTGCTGCCAGACGCGCGCGAAAACCGCGTCGAAGGACGCTGGGGCCAGCCAGTGCGCCTGGAGGGCGATCAGGGTTTCGGCCCAATCGGTGCTTTCCGTCAGCCGATGCGCCTGCTGCAACAGAAGCGCGTGGGTTTGCTGGGCCAAGGCTGACTCTGGCGTGCGCAACTGGGCTAACCGATCGGCGGCGTCGGCCAGAATCGCCTCCGCCAGGGCATCGGCAACCCGCCGGGCGATAGCCCCATCGGCGAGGGAGGTTGGGTCGATCCCCAGCAGGCGGATCACGCCAGAATCGAGTTTCCCGGCCAAATAGGCAACCACCCGGTCGCGCAGAAAGGTTTCGAGGCGCGGGCGCTCGGCGGTCAGCTGGACCTGGCCCCAGGCGGCCAGCCGGTCGAGCACGGGCCGATACTGCCCTGACTGGAGAAAGCTAAACAGCCCCTCGCGGGCCAGGGGGGCTAGGTTGATCTCCCCCAGCAGCCGCCCAATCTCGGCCCGAACGCCGGCCTTGACCGGCTCGGTCTGCACGGCGGCGACCGCCTCATCGAGCGCGAAATCGACGGCACGCGTCAGCCCCTGTCGGGCGTCTGGGGTGGCCAAAAGCGCCGCGAGCCGGGCAGGCACATCCGCCCCGACGAGGCGGCGGGCCAGGACATCGGGATCGAGGAATTTCTCGCTCACAAAATCGCCCAGCCGCGTGCCAATCCGGGCTTTGTTCCGGGCCAACAGGCCGGAATGCGGGATCGGCAGCCCCAGCGGACGTTTGAACAGGGCCACCACGGCGAACCAATCGGCCAGCGCGCCGACCGTTGCCGCTTCAGCCATCGCCCGCAAAGCAAGGCCCCAGACGGGCGGCTGCGGCCATAGACTGAGACCAATGAAGGCCGCCGCAGACCCGATCAGCAGCCCATGTGCCGCCCAGCGGGTGCCGCCCATGGTTACCGGAAGCTCGGCTCATCGAAGCTGCGCAGCTTGCGGGAATGCAGCTTGCGTACCCCGTCGGCGCGTAGAATATCGATGGTTTCAAGCCCGATTTCGAGATGCTGGGCAATCCGTTCCCGGTACATGGCATTCGCCATGCCGCGCAGTTTGATTTCACCGTGCAAGGGCTTGTCGGACACGCAGAGCAAGGTGCCGTAGGGCACGCGAAAGCGGAAGCCATTGGCGGCAATCGTCGCCGATTCCATATCCACCGCAATGGCACGCGATTGGTTGAGGCGCGCATAAATATCCTTATAACGCAGCTCCCAATTGCGGTTATCGGTGGTTAGCACCGATCCCGTGCGCAGACGGCTTTTCAGGTCTGCCCCCTCCAGCCCGGTGATTTTGGCGACCGCCTGTTGCAGGGCCACCTGCACTTCGGCAATCGGCGGCACTGGCACATAGGGCGGCAGATCGCCGTCCAACACTTGATCGTCGCGCACATAGCCGTGCGCGAGCACATAATCGCCCAAGAACTGGCTGCGGCGCAGCCCGGCGCAATGGCCCAGCATCAACCAGCAGTGCGGACGCAGCACGGCGAGATGATCGGTGATTGTTTTGGCGTTCGACGGGCCGACGCCGATATTAATCATCGTAATTCCCAGCTTGTCGGGCCGGGTCAAATGATAGGCGGGCATCTGCGGCAGATTGACCAGCGGCGTGCCGTTGGCGGGCTTATCGGTCAGGCGCGGATTGGGGGTAAAAACGTCGCCGGGTTCGACGAAACTATCATACTCATCCCCCTCGGCCACCAGCCGCTTACCGTAGGCGCAAAATTCATCGACGTAGCGCTGATAATTGGTCAGCAGCACGAAGCGCTGAAAATGCTGCGGGGCGGTCGCCGTATAATGGCCCAGGCGGGCAATGGAATAATCCACCCGTTCCGCCGTAAACAGCGATAGCGGGCGCGGCAGCCCTTCTTGCGGCAGATAGGTACCATTGGCAATCGTATCGTCGATAACGTTCAGGTCGGGGAGGGCAAAGCGCTGCGCCATCGCCCGCACCTGGGTTTCGGTCACGTCCGCCGTAGCGTTTTCGATCACGAAGGGTAGCGGGATCGGGCGTTTGCTGACCCCGACATAGACCGGCACTTTGTGGTTCTGCAGCAGCAGTTGGATCTGGTCCCGATAGTAATCGGCTAGCAGGGCCGGGCGGGTCAACGTCGTGCCATAGGCCCCCGGATCGACCGCCGCACCATAGGCAACGCGGGCATCCAGGTTCAAATCATCGGCGGTTACCGTGATTCCCAGATAGGGATAAAAGGCCGCCCCCAGTTCGGCATCGGCGGCTTTGGCCAGCGCATCGAAGCCCGTGTGGATGCTGGCGGCAGAGCGATCATAAATTGCCGTAATGCGCGCCAGGGCGGCATCGACATTGGTAAAACTTTCTAGCCCGTCGGCGACGGCGCTATGGGGAACCCGCGGGTCCATCCTGTCTCTCTCTTTCTTTTCGTTTCAGTGCCGTTCTATACCATCAAATCTGCGGTTTTGCTAAGAGGGGAGACCGAGGAGGCCTAAGCTGGTGCTGACCACGCCACACTCCGCATCGTGCCGAGGCGGGCGTGACTATTCCGGCCTCGGCGGCGTTTGACGATGGGCAACGCCTTACATTCGTCTTATTACCGGGCTAAGAGAATACGCCCGGAAGGCGCTTGAAAAGGAGAAGCCCGATGTTCCGCATAACGGCCCTTGCCGCCAGCCTGATGCTCGGCCTGATGATGCTGGTCAAGCCAGTCTTGGCAAACGACCAGCAGGAATTGGTGGACCGCGCGAAAATCAGCGTCGATAGCCTGCGTTCCGATGCCAACCTCGGCAAGCCGATCAATAATCTGCTGAAGCGCGCCTATGGCGTGATGATCTTCCCGAACCTGTTCAAAGCCGGGTTCATCCTGGGCGGTGAAGGTGGGAACGGTGTGTTGATGGTCAAAGGCCCGGATGGCACTTGGTCGTCCCCCGCCTTCTTCGGCATGGGGTCCGGTTCGCTTGGCCTGCAAATCGGCGTGCAGCAGTCGGAAGTAATGCTGATTATCATGAACGAAGGCGGTTTGCGGAAGGTCCTCAATAACTCGATGAAACTGGGGGCCGATGCCTCGGTGGCGGTCGGGCCGGTCGGTGCGGGGGTCGAAGCCTCGACGACCGCGAATATGTCGGCGGATATTTACACCTACAGCAAAGCCGCGGGCCTGTTTGGCGGCGGGTCGCTGGAAGGTAGCGTGCTGACCCCGCGCGAAGAGTGGAACAATGCCTATTATGGTAGCGGTGCTACGACGCGCACGATCACCATCGAGCGTAAGTTTGAGAATTATGGGGCCAATGCGCTGAAGGCCGCCCTGAACAGCCGCGAGTAGCGTGCCGCCGCGCCGCCCCCCGGCCCTGATGCTGCAAGGCACCGGGTCGGATGTGGGGAAGTCATTGCTCACGGCAGGATTGGCCCGCGCCTTCACCCGGCGCGGGCTTTCCGTGCGCCCGTTTAAGCCGCAGAATATGTCGAATAATGCCGCCGTCACCCCCGATGGCGGCGAGATTGGCCGGGCGCAGGCGCTGCAAGCGCGGGCGGCGCGGGTGCCGCTGTCGGTCCATATGAACCCGGTCCTGCTGAAGCCGGAAACCGACCGGCGGGCGCAGGTCGTTGTACAGGGCCGCGCCCTCGCCCCGGCCGAGGCCGCCGATTATCAAACACTGAAAGCCCGGTTGCTGGGATCGGTCTTAGAGAGTTTCGCCCATCTGGAGGCTGAAGCCGATTTAGTGCTGGTTGAAGGCGCGGGCAGTCCGGCGGAAATCAATCTGCGCGCGGGCGATATCGCCAATATGGGCTTCGCCCGCCGCGCTGGGGTGCCGGTGGTGCTGGTCGGCGATATCGACCGGGGCGGGGTGATCGCCGCCCTCGTCGGCACAAAGACCGTGATCGACCCAGCGGATGCGGCACAGATCAAGGGCTTCGTCGTCAATAAATTCCGGGGCGACGTGCGGCTGTTCGACGGCGGATTGACCGCGATTACCGAGCGGACCGGCTGGCCCAGCTTCGGCGTGGTGCCCTGGTTCCGCGATGTCGGCCTGCTGCCCGCCGAGGACGCGGTGACGCTGGAACGGCCCACCCCGCAGGCCGAGCGCCCCTTACGCATCGCTGTGCCGATGCTGTCCCGCATCGCCAATTTCGACGATCTCGACCCCTTGAGGGCCGAGGAGGATGTGGCGGTCATCTTCACCCCGCCCGGCCAGCCGCTACCGCGCGACGTTGATCTGATCCTGATCCCTGGCAGCAAGGCGACGCTCGCCGATCTCGCCTTCCTGCGCGCCCAAGGCTGGGATGTGGATATTATAGCCCATTATCGCCAAGGCGGCGCCGTCTTCGGGATTTGCGGCGGCTATCAGATGCTGGGGCGCTGGGTCCATGATCCGGCGGGGATTGAGGGTGTTCAAGGTAGCCAGCCGGGCCTCGGCCTGCTCGATGTTGAAACCACCTTGGCGGGCGATAAAATTCTGCGCCCGGTCGTGGGAACCTCCATCGTCGGTACGCCGCTTTATGGCTATGAAATCCATATCGGGCGCACCCAGGGGCCGGATACCGCCCGCCCGCTGCTCACCCTGCCCCACGGACCGGAGGGGGCACAGACGGACGATGGGCGCGTCGGCGGCTGTTATCTGCATGGGCTGTTTGCCAGCGACGCTTACCGCGCCGATTTTCTGGCCCAGTTCCGCCCCGAACGGCGGGCGGCGGCGGGGTTTGAAGCGCGGGTCGAAAGCGTTCTGGAGGGGCTGGCCGACCATCTCGAAACCCACCTCGACCTTGACGGGCTGTGGGCCGTCGCCCAAGCGCGGGGGGCGGCATGAGCGGGTTCGACACCATCGTTATGGTCGATTGGAGCGCCGCCGCCACGCCGAAAACCGGTGCGGATTCAATCTGGCTTGCGGTCTTGCGCCCCGGCGATCGCGTTCCGAAGCTGTTCAACCCACCGACGCGGGCGGCGCTGTTTCCGGCGCTTGTTAATCTGCTGGCTGAGGAAATCGCGGCGGGGCACCGGGTGCTGGCGGGCTTCGATTTTGCCTTTGCGTATCCGCAGGGGTTTGCCAAAGCACTTGCCTTGGATGGACCGCCCTGGGCCGCGATCTGGGCTTTGCTGGCGCGCACCATTCAGGACGGGCCAGAGAATCAGAATAACCGTTTTTCGGTTGCTGCCGCCCTTAACCGTCGCATCGGCGCAGCCCCCGGCCCCTTCTGGTCCTGCCCGCCAAAAGCCGCCGGGCCGGATTTGACGACCACCCGCCCACCCTGGAACCCCGCCTGGGGTGTCACCGAAACCCGATTAGCGGAAAAACTCGGCAAGGCCCACTCGCCGTGGAAGCTCTATACCACTGGCAGCGTCGGCGGGCAGAGCTTGATGGGAATTCCTTTTCTGCACCGGCTTCGGCACGATCCGGCGCTGGCGGCCCAGTGCCGCGTTTGGCCCTTCGAGACCGGCTTACGCTGGCCCGATGCGCCGCTGGTCTTGGCGGAAATCTTTCCCTCCCTGTTGCCCCTGGCAGCCGCGCGCCCCGATCTGGGGACGGCGGGCGCGGTGAAAGATGCCCGGCAGGTGGCAGGTCTTTGCGATTGGGCGCGCGCGACCGACCTTACGCCCTATTTCACCTTACCGGGCCTGCCGCAGGCCGATCACCCCCGCGTTCTGCGGGAGGAAGGCTGGATCCTAGGGGTGCTGCCGACTTAGGCCAGGGTTTTGGCTATCTCCAACGCACGGGCATAAATTGCGCGGCGCGGCTCGCCGGTGGCCGTCGACACCAGATCGGCGGCATCGCGGACCGAATGGGTGGCGAGCGCGTCGCGCAGTAGGGCATCGCGGTCGGCGGCGGCGGTCGTCGCTTCGGCCCCCGGTGGGGCGACCAGCAGCACGATTTCCCCCCGTGGCGGCCCCGTCTCGGCATAATGGCGGGCGAGGTCGGGCAGGGGGGCACGGCGCACCTCCTCGTAAACCTTGGTCAACTCGCGGACCAAGGCCGCCTCGCGCGCGCCGAACACCGCCGCCATATCGGCCAGGCTTTCGGCCACGCGCGACGGGCCTTCAAAGAAAATCAACGTCCCAGGGACAGCGGCTAACGTGCGGAACAGGCTTTGTCGGCCCCCGCTTTTATGGTCGGGGAACCCCGCAAACAAAAACCGATCCGACGGCAGGCCGGAAAGTTGCAGGGCGGTCAGCACGGCCGACGCGCCAGGGGCGCTGGTCACGGCCAGGCCCTCCGCCTGGGCGGCGCGCACCAGCTTGTAGCCAGGGTCGGAAATCAGCGGCATTCCCGCGTCCGAGACCAGGGCAACCGCCTCCCCCGCCCGCACCCGTGCCAGTAATTTCGGGCGCATGACCGCGCCATTATGGTCATGATAGGCCACCAGCGGGGTATTAACCCCATAGCGGCGCAGCAGCGGCCCGGTCACCCGCGTGTCTTCGCAGGCAATCACCGTGGCGCGCTTCAGAATGCCGAGGGCGCGTAGGGTAATATCCTCGGCATTGCCAATCGGGGTCGCCACCAGATAGAACCCCGGCGACAAAGCACGCCCTAAAGTCTCCGAACCCTCTGAAGGGGCTGGATTTGTCGGGGCCGCCCCGTTAGGGTCTAGGCGGGTTTTGACACGGCGAGGGGATGGGTTTTCGATGTCGGCTGTCACGCGCTCGGCGATCCTGGCATTGGGGCTTCTGCTGGCGGCCTGTGGGCAAATGCCCGGCAGCCGTCCGACCGTAGCGGACCCTGCGCCGCAAGCCAAGCCGTCGGTGGCGGCTTCGCAGCCGGCCCAGCCCACCTGGGCCACGCGCCCGCCGCCGCCTGCGCCTGTCGAAACCGCGCCACTGCCGCCCAATGGTACCCCGGCACCGGGCAGCGCCATTCCCTCGGCACCGGTTGGCACGGCTCCGCTTCCGGGCTTGAGCGCCCCCGCCCCGAAGCCCGATATTCGCGTTGCCCTGCTTGCCCCGCTGTCGGGCCGGGCGCAGGCCCTGGGCCAAAATCTGTTGGAAGCGGCGCAAATGGCCGTCTTCGACCATGCCCCCGATGGGTTCCGTCTTCTGTCCTTCGATACGGAGAAAGACGGCGCGGCGGCCGCGGCCAATGCAGCAGTGGCCGCTGGGGCGCATATCCTCCTGGGGCCGCTGTTCGCCGCCCAGGTGACGGAGGTTGCACCGATTGCCAAAGCGGCAGGCCTGTCGGTTATCAGCTTCTCCAACGACCGCGCCGCAGCCCAGCCCGGCATTTATATGCTGGGCCTATCGCCGGTGCAGGCGCTGCAGCGCGTGCTGACCGTGACGCAGGAAAAGGGCGCGAGCCGCTATGCCGCGCTTCTGCCGGAAGCGCCGATTGGTCGCCAGATTTTGACGGGACTGGAACGGGCCTTGCCGCAAATCGGCGGAACCTTGGTGCGCAGCGACAGTTACCCGGCCAATGCGACCGATTTTCAGGGACTTGTGCGGCGCACGGCGGAATATGACCGCCGTCGAGCGCAGCCAACGCCGCCGCCCTCCTATCAAGTTTTAGTGCTGGCTGAATCCGGCGCGCGCCTAAAACAGATGGCTCCCTGGATCCCCTATTACGATATTGATGTGAAGGATGTCCGTCTGGTCGGGCCGCCGCAGTGGGACGATCTAACCTTGGCGGCAGAACCCGGTTTGGTCGGGGGCTGGTACGCGGCACCGGATCCCGCCGCGCGCGGGCCGTTCGAGGAAAAATATAAGGCTACCTTCGGCAGTACGCCAAACCGTGTGGCCTCTCTCGCCTATGATGCGGTGGCGCTGACGGCGGTGATTGGCAAGCTGACCAATGGGCCGAATTTCTCCGACTCGACCCTGACCAACCCCAATGGTTTCGCGGGGGTGGAGGGGCTGTTCCGCCTAAACCAGGATGGCAGCACCGAGCGGGGATTGGCGGTTTGGGAAATTCAGCGCGGCACCCATAAGCAGGTTGCCCCGGCTCCCGGCAGTTTCCTTGCGCCGGTGAACTGACTAAGGTTGAGAAAAATTTGAGCGCGCCTCGCTAAAACCGCGCGTGACCGGCAGTACGGCGCAGCCCATGCTGGCGGCATGTGGATTGCCGTTACCCTTGCCGCCGCCTTTTTCCAATGCGTGCGAACGTTCCAGCAGCGTACCCTGAAGGGGCGGTTTAGCACCAATGGAGCGAATTTTGTGCGCTACATTTTCGGTGCCCCCCTGGCTCTAACGGGGCTTGGCCTGGTTCTGGCCACGACCGGACAGCCGCTGCCGGCCATGCCGATGGATTTCTGGATATCGGTTAGCCTCGGCGGGCTGGCGCAGATTTTAGCGACCTCCGCCCTGTTGCTAGCGATTACCCGCGATAGTTTTGCGGTCGGGACGGCGCTCTCAAAGACCGAAGCTTTGCAGGCGGCGGTGATTGCCGCTCTGTTTTTTGGCGAGCCGGTGGGCCTGGGGGGCGTCCTGGCGATCGTCGCAGGGTTCGGCGGGGTGGCGCTACTGACGTTAAAGACCTTGCAATGGCGCGATCTTTTGGGCAGCGGTGGGGCCTATGGGCTGCTGTCCGGTTTCTTTTTTGGCTGGTCGGCGATGTTCTTTCGCGATGCCTCGCTGGCGCTGGCGGCCCCGGTGCCGCTCTTGGCCGCTTTGCTGACCCTATCGGCGGCGACCTGTTTACAGACCGGGATGCTGGGGGCTTGGCTGCTGTGGCGCGAGCCGGGTATGGTGGGCAAAGTGCTGCGCGGGTGGCGCATCGCCCTGCCGGTGGCGGTTCTATCGGCCTTGGGGTCGGCCTGCTGGTTTCTGGCCTTCACGCTGCAAGCGGCGGCCTATGTGCGCGCGCTGGGCCAGGCAGAATTGGTCTTCACGGTTCTGGCTTCCACAGTGCTGCTGCGTGAAAAATTCGGGTTCCGAGAAGCGTTAGGAACCTGCATTATCACGGGATCGATTATTGCGTTGCTGACCGTTACCCGGTGATCTTGCCGGGATGGCGGCCCTGGGAAGCAGGACCGGGATGAAAGAGACCGGGAAGAGAAAGCCTAATGGCCCTACCGCCGCTCCCTAAAACCGCCTCTCTCGATGCTTTTGCCGCGCTGGTCGCTGGACCGGCGCTGGGGGCGGTCGGCCTGATCTTCAATCGGGCGACGCAGCTTGGCCCGTCGGCAACCGCCGGATGGCGGCTACTGTTCTCCCTGCTGCTGACCGGCTGGAAAATCCGTAGCCTGCCGCCCCGGCCGCTTTGGTCGTGGCTGGGGATTGCCGGGCTGCTCTATGCCGCCGATTTGGCGCTTTGGTATGCGGCGATTATGCGCACCAGCTTGATGAGCGCGACGCTGATTATCAACATTTATCCCGCAATTGTCGCGTTGCTCGCTTGGCCGCTGCTGGGGGAGAAACCAACCCGCCGCCTAACCGCGGGATTGGCGCTAACCCTGGTGGGGGGGGCCGTGGTTGCCCTCCGTCCGCAGGCGGCCGGGGGGGCTGCCGAGGCGGCAGAAGCCTATGTGGGGGCGATCCTTACGCTCTGCGCGGCTTTCGTGTATGCGGGTTATACGGTGGTTACCAGCCGAGTGACTGGCCAGTTGGGCAGTACAACGGCCACATTCTGGACCAATGTGATCGCGGTACCGCTGCTGTTTGGAGTGACGCTGATTTCTGGCGAAAGAACTGCGATCACCACCTGGGCCGCCCTGTGGCCCGTATTGGGGTTAGCGGTTTTTGGCGGAGTGGCGCAGCTAAGTTTTGCCTATGCCCTGCAACGTCTGCCTGCCGCTTTTGCTGCGATGGGCAGCCATTTGTCGCTGATTTTTACCGGCATTGTCGGCTGGGCGATGTTCAACGAACCGATCACGGCAGAGCATCTGCTAGGGGGCGCGCTGATCGTCGGTGGTCTGCTCTGGGCGAAAGAGAGGCGGGCGGCCTAGGCGCGTTTACGCTGCGTCTTTAAGCGCGCTTACGCTGCGTGGCCTGTCGCGCGCCGTGCAGGGCCGTCTCCACCCACTGGCGTGGGGTTTCCCCGGTTTGATCGGCAGCGGCCCGGTAGAAGTTGAGAATGAACACCCGAACCGCCGAGGTTAGGGACGATTGCGGGCGGTATAGGTCCACATCGGTTAGCAGCTGTGCCAGGCTACGCCCGGAGAGGGTGGTAATCGCCTCCAGCGCGTCCCACATCTCTGGCTCAAGTCTAACCGAAGTTCGGCGCGTGCCAACGCGCACCGTTTGACACCGCAGGCTCGAATCCGACATCGAGGCAGGGCGGCGGGCGCGCGGTTGGGGTGCTATTGAGGTTCGCATATCTCCATATTCTATACCGTATGGAAATATGCAACCCCGCCTCACGTGGATTTGACTAAATTTTATCGGCACCCCCGCCTATGTCGTTCTGAGGCGGCTAGCGTTTCGTGGCTGGCAGGTGGGCGTTAAAACGTTACGCTGACCTTCTGACCATCCGATAGGCTGCACTCGCCAAAACCGCCCCCGAATGGCCCTGCCGACGCCTGGGCGAAGGTAAAGGCACAGCTGAGGGTGCGGGCCTGGCTGCCTAGCAGTAACGCTTGACCTTTCGAGCTATATTCGGTCCGCGGCCCATAGTCGGCATAATCATCATCGGGGTAATAGAAGCGGCCGCGCCAGAAGACCGGCGGTCGATAAATCGGGCGGTTTGGATACGTCGTGCGGGTTTCTTGGATAAGATTGCCGCTGAATTTTTCGCCGCCGGGCAGAATGCCGCTGATCTGTACTGCCCCATCGCCGGGATAATAGCTGGCGGTCAGGGTAAACCGCTCGCCTTGCCGCCCATCCGTGCCGATTAGGGCAGCATTCAGTGTCCGGAACTGCGGCTGCGGCGGCGTACAGGCCGCAAGGCCGAGCAGCGAAAGCGCGCCGACGAGACGCCCGGCGAGACCAATCATCCTATTTCTCCCAAAGCCGTAGCGGCGGCGATCTTTACTTAATCCTGTCCCCCGATTGCGGCAAGATCACGCTGCGGAAACCAGCAGGCGTCCGCTGTCCGGGTGGCGCAAGACCGAGACCGGCGTGTCATAAGCTTCCGATAGGGCCGCCGCCGATAGAACATCGGCTACAGGTCCAGCGCGCAGCAGACGGCCCCGGTGCAGCAGCAGCGCCTGATCGGCAATGCGGGCGGCGAGGGTTAGATCGTGCAGAATGGCGATGACCGTCACCCCGTCGGTTCGGGCCAGGGCGCGGGCCTCCTCCAAGATCATCACCTGGTGCTTTAGGTCGAGCGCCGCCGTAGGTTCATCGAGCAGCAGGGCGCGCGGTGGGGTATTTCCCGGCGGGTGCCACAGCTGCGCCAGGGCGCGGGCGAAATGCACCCGCTGCTGTTCGCCGCCTGATAGGCTGGCGAACGGTCGTTCCCACAGCGGTTCGAGCCGCAACCGCTGCCGCACGGCGGCCAAAGCGCCCGCATCGCGGCGCAGATCGGCGTGCGGCAAGCGGCCCAGCGCCACCACCTCTGCCACCGTGAAGGGAAAGGCGAGATGCGTTGCCTGCGGAACGACGGCGCGCTGCCGGGCTAAGTCATGGGAACGCCAAGCCCCGATCGGTCGACCGAACCAGGTAAGGCGGCCGGCGCTTGCGGGCCGGTCCCCCGCTAGCAGCGACAGCAGCGACGATTTCCCCGCGCCATTTGCTCCCAAAATCACGGTGACGCTGCCCGCCGCCAGAGTGAAGTCGAGATCGCGCAGAATCAGCGCGCCGCCCAGGCTTAGGCTGAGACGTTCGGCTTGTATCATAGGGTTCCCCCTCGCGTGGGGCGCGATAGCAGCCACAGAAAGAAACCACCACCGATCAGGTTCGTGACCAGCCCGACGGGCAGTTCGGCGGGGGCCATGATCGTGCGGGCGACAATATCGGCCAAAACCAGGAGGGCTGCGCCCAACAGCATCGCTCCCGGCAGCATAAACCGATGCCCCGCGCCCAGAATCAACCGGGCAAGATGCGGACCCAATAGCCCCAGAAAGCCAATGACGCCACAAAAGGCCGTGGCGGCCCCAACGCCAAGAGCCGCTAGCACGACGAGAACCAGGCGCAACCGGGCGACCGGAACCCCTAAATGGGCGGCCTCCCGCTCGCCCAACGCCAGGGCATCCAAGGCGCGGGCGTGCAGAAGTAACCCGCCAAGCGCGATCACTGCCGCCGGAAAGACCCAGGAAACGCCCCGCCAACCGCCATTCGCCATGGATCCCAGGGTCCAATAGCTGATGTCGCGCATTTGCCGATCATCAGAGAGATAGGTCATGAAGCCGACACCGGCCATAGTGATGGTCGTGATCGCCAATCCCGCTAACAGCAGCCCGGCCACGCCAGAGGCCCGACCCAGACCGCGCTGGAACCGCTTGGCCAGCATCAAGGTTGCCCCCGTCGCGAGTAAACTCCCCAGGAAGGCAGCGCTCGGCACCAAGGCCGGTCCGGCAAAATAGGGGACACGCCCGCCAAAGACGATCGCGGCGACCGCCGCCACCGCCGCTCCGCCAGAAATACCAATCAATCCCGGATCGGCTAGTGGATTGCGGAACAGCCCCTGCATCGCCGCCCCCGCCCCCGCCAGACAGGCCCCTACCAAAGCCCCCAGGAGCAGGCGCGGCAGGCGGATGGCGTTCATTACCAGCGCGGCGCGGGGATCGGACGCCGGGTCGAAGAGCGCGGCGAGCACCTGCGATGGGGAGAGTTTAACCGCCCCGATGCCCAGTGATAGCAGCGTCAGTAGCAGCAGACCCCCCGCCAGCAGCGCCAGAACCAAGGGGCGACGCAGCGATCCGACCGCGACGGGGACGGGCAGGCTAGCGTCCATCATGGTTTGGCGGCCAATTTGGGTAAAGGCACGCTTGGGTGCAGGGCTTGGGCAAGGTCGAGTACGGCGGCCCCCAGACGCGGACCGAAGCCAAGCAGATAGATCGAATCGCGCACGATGATCCGTCCGGTCCGGGCTGCCGGGGTGCCGACCAGATCGGGGTGGGTGCGCAGAACCTCTAAGCCGCCCAGGGCATCGACCACATGGGTTCCGCTCAACACGATGTCCGGCGCGGCGGCGAAGGCGGCTTCCGGCGTTAGGGGCTTATACCCGCTATAGCCGGTCACAGCGTTTTGTCCCCCCGCCAAAGTGATGATCGCGGCGGCGGCGGTTTCCTCCCCGGCGGCCACCAGCCCGCGCTGCGCCGAGAGAACGAACAGCACTTTCGGCTTATCGCGCAACCCGGCGACCGCCGCTCGCGCGGTGGCCAAATCGGCCTGCACCGACGCTTGCAGCCTCGCCGCTTCCGCTGATTTTCCAAGGGCGGTGCCAATTTGCGCGATCCGGGTCAGAACCGCCGCTTCGGTAAACCCATCGGCCAAGGGGAGAACCGGCACCCCCGCGCTTTTGATCTGCCCCAGGATCGGCGGTGGCCCGGCTTCGGCGGCGGCGATCAGCAGCGTCGGGTTCAGCGCAACGATCCCTTCGGCGGAAAGGTTGCGGACATAGCCAATGTTGGTGAGTTGCGTGGCCGCGCGGGGATAAAGGCTGGTGGTATCGACCCCGACCAGCCCGGCCTCGGCCCCCAGGGCATAAATAATCTCGGTCGCGGTGCCGCCCGCCGAAACGATGCGCGGTTCCGCTGCCCCGCTGGGCAGTGCGATCAGCGCGGCTAGCAGGAGAAATAGAGCGCGCATCATTGCGCACCCAGGGTCGGTAGCGCCGCGACCAGGGCGCGCCAGGCGGGATCTTCCGGTTGGCCGGGCTTGCGCTTGCCAAATAGCGAGGCAATCAGCGTTTCCTGCGCGTCGAAGAGTTCCAGCGAGGTGACGGTGCCATCGGCGGTTGGCTTATAGACTACCCAGGCGTGGGTCAGGGACGGCTCGAAGATATGCAGATTAAAATCCGGGTCCATCACATTAAACCACGGCCCCATTTCCAGCAGCGTCTGGACCGGCCCGGTGTGAATCTGGATGATCCCCGGATTGCCAACAAAGACCATGATTGGCGTCCCACCGCCCGCCGCCGCCTGCAAAACCGCACGCAGGGCACCGGGGGCGACGGGGCGGGCGCGGGTTTCCCCAGCCAGGCGCAGAGCTTGCTGGCGGGCCAGCTTGAATTTGGTCAGCAGCCCATGGAATTCATGCGTATCTTGCAGCGCATCCCAGCCGGCGACGAACCCGGCTTGATCGATGTCGGCATCGGGCAGGGGCACTTTGGCGGCGGCCAGGGGGGCTAGGGCCAGCGGGGCTGGATCTGCCAGGGTAAAGGCGGTGACCAGCGCGTCGAAGGCCGCCGTATCGCTGCCCTCGGCCAGGTAAATCTTATGCAGCGCCCCGCCCGCCTTATCGAAGAAATGCAGCGAGCGACGGGGGCCGCGCGGGCTGGTTTCGGTCGCGGCCACGGCGTGCGCCCAATGCCATAGGAAGATGCGCAGGTCGATCGCCTCGCCCAGCACCAGCCCGACCATCCCGTCGAAGGAGGGGGGATTATAGGGGCCGGTCTTTTCATGCACGATACTATCGTTGCGCGTCAGCACCATGACCGGGCCAAGCGTCGGCACCCGCCCCAGGATGTCTTTGAACTCCGGGCGCAGCCGCTGGGCTGCGGCCCCATCCCCGCCGGCCAGCAAAAGTTCGAGTTCCGAAACGCCCAACCGTTCGGCGGCATTGCGGCGGCGCAGGTTCGGCTCTTCGCTTAAAAGCGCGCGGTGGCGGGCCGCAAGCTCCTCGAACCCGCTTAGGCGCGCGGTGGGGCTGGCGTTGGGGGCGGGAACGGTGGTCATGCTGGTGTCCTTCGTGGGTAGGGTCAGTTCAAAGAAAAGCGAACGGGCACTTGCACCCAGGCGGCCTGGGCAATGCCGTCGCGGCGGTAGGGTTCAAAGCGCCAGCGCCGCACGGCAGCCAGTGCGGCCCGGTCGAGCAGATCGAAGCCGGAGCTGCGCCAAATCTGCGCGTCCTGCTGTTCCCCATCCGGGGCGACCAACACCCGGACTAGCGCCTCGCCTTGCTGTTCCAGCGCAGCGGCGCGCGGCGGATAGACGGGTTTGACCGGCGGTTCGCGGAAACGCGGTTCGGTAATTACCGGCGGCCCGGCGGTTAGGTCGGGCATTGCTGCCGCTGACGGCTGGGTAGGCGGTGCGACTGGGGCCGCTGCTCCCGCCACCACGGGGCCGGGCACCGCCGGGGGAGCGATGGGAACCGAAGGGGCGGCCGCTGCGGCAGGCCGGGGGAGGGTTTGGCGAATCGGCGGCTTGGCGGCGGGTTTCGGGGGCGGGCGGTGGCGCGGGGGCCGGGGCGTCGCGGGGGGCCGGGAG
>CAZNVY010000065.1:0-19546 GCA_964576605.1 uncultured Elstera sp.
CAGCGCCCTCGTTGCCCGCAGGCAGACGCTGGCCGTGGCGGCGTTTCTGGTGGTCATGCTGGTGGCGGGACGCAAGGTGCTGCTGGGGGTACGGCCAGAGCATCTTGCCGTGCGGCCGGGCGGGGCCTTCGCCGTGACGGTCGATCTGGTCGAAGCACTGGGGGCCGATACCTTGGTCTACGCCACCCTGGCCGACGGCAGCAGCCTGACGGCGCGGCTCGATGGGGCGCAGGTGGTAGCGCGCGGCGATCAGCTAGCCCTTAGCCCCACCAACACGCTGCACGTCTTTGACGCGGCGAGCGGCCTGCGGGTCAATGAGCGGCAGACGGCGGTTTAGGCCGCCGTTTTCTCTTCTTCTTCGGCCAGGATAGAGCGGATGAAGGTTTGAACCGCCCCATCCAGGGCCGATCCGTCGCGGGCAACGACCTGGGCGTTGCCATGGACGCGCACCGCCGACTGTCCGGTTTCCCCCGCGGCATCGATGACTTGGCCGACCACTCGGACCACGTCGCTGGTGGTCGCCGCGGCAACCTGCGAGTTTTGCGCGATTTCGGCGGTTGCGCTTTCTTGCTGCTGCACGGCGCTGGCGATGGTGCTGCTGATCGCGGTTAGCTCGGTGATCGTACCGTTGATGGTGCGCATGGCGCGCACGGTTTCTTCGGTGGCTGCCTGAATCGCGCTGATCTGCTGGGTAATTTCTTCTGTCGCGCGGGCGGTTTGCGCGGCGAGGTTTTTCACCTCCCCCGCCACGACGGCAAAGCCTTTACCGGCCTCCCCGGCGCGAGCCGCTTCGATGGTCGCATTCAGCGCCAGCAGATTAGTCTGTGCAGCGATGGATTGGATCAACTGCACCACCTCGCCGATCCGCACCGCCGCCTCGGCCAACCCCTGTACTGTGCCGCTGGTTTCCTCTGCCGCCGAGGCCCCGCGGTGGGCAATATCGGTGGAGAGAGTAACCCGTTCGGCGATTTCGGCGATGGAGCCGCGCAGCTTGTCGGTCGCTTGCGCGACATTCTTCACATTGTCCGATGCCTGCCGAACGGCGGCGGCAACCGAGACGGCCTGGGCATTGGTTTGATCGGCCAGCGCTGCCATCGACCCGGCGGAGGTTTCGAGATCTCCCGACGCTTGCCGTAGCCCGGTGAGCACGCCGTGCACCAGGTCTTCAAACGAGGCGGCGATTTGCAGACGGCGGGCGCGGGCCTTTTCCTCCAGCGCTTCCAGATACGCGGTGGTCATCACGTCGAGATCGAGCATCGCCAAGCGGTTGACGGCGGTGATCGCCTCGGTCAGCGCCGCCCGGCGCCAGCGGAAATGGGCGGTCAGCACTTCCAAGATGCGGTTCACGACGAAAACCTTACCGCCCATGAACCAGCGGGGTTCCCATTTGATCTTGGCGAACATATGCCCCAGCGCCCGCGCTTTTTCAAAATAGGCTGCGTCGAAATTTGCCTGCAGCTGGGCAACCCAGCTTTCGACGGCCCCTTGTTTGATGCGTTGTGCGGTCTCTGGATTGGCCCCGAAGGTCGCCTGTCCGGCGGGGACGCTCAAGATTTTCTGATAATAGTCTTCGATGATCCCAGCCAGATGCGGCTGCACGATTGGCAGCAGGCTGCGCAGGGTATCGCAGGTGCGCGCGTCGATCCCCAGAAAGCGGAAACGCAGGTCCTGCGCTTCTGCCGCAGCGGCGGCTTGGGGGAAGGCGGAGCGTGTCATAAAACCTCCTGGGAGCATTTCTGCGGTATTATCGGAGAAAACCCGTTAAAAGCAAATTATTCGCGTAGCCCGAAAGCATAGAAGGGCAGAAACTGTGGATGTTCTGGCGATTTAATCGGCAAGTTCGAGGCATTGCCGAATACGGGATTGGCCGATACGGTAAGCATTCTCATATACTGAGATATCTTCGGCGAAATAATTGAAGTAATCGCGCTGTACCTCGATCTCAATAGGTTCGAGTTGTACGGTTTTATAACCATTATCCTTCAATTTTCCGGTTCGGATCCAATTATTCACCATTTCGATTGATTTGACCTGCTGGCCATAGGCGGCGTTGAACCAGAGTTCGGTCTCGAAATCCTTGATCTCGGCGTTATTCTGCGGCGCGCGTCCCAGCCAGGCATAGGCCTGGGGGCGGGCGATGAACAGAAGATCGACATCGACCATTTCCGATAGGATGAACTGGCGCACATAGGCACCATCCACCCGCTGGCGCGGCGCGTCGCGCGGTCCAAACCCATAGGCGTTTAACCAGAGGGCGTCGCGGACGCTATCGGCGGTGATCGCCTCGTAAATCACCCGCGGCCCGTTGGGCCCGGGATGATCGGGTTCAAGGCCGGTCTCGGTCCCAGCAACCGCCTGACCGCGCGCCTGCCATAGTTTCTGCAGATAGGTAAACCCTGCTGGGTTGGCGTGGACGATCTCGCAGCCATCATCCGGGTCAAAGCTATTGAAGAACAGGGCGATGTCATCGGTCTGATTGAAGGTATCGGCGATTTCGGCGAAGACCGTCTCGGCGCGCAGCGGCACCCATTGTTGCGCTGGGGTAAGGCGATCGAGCCAGGCGCGCGCCTCCATTGGGTCGAAGGGGAGCATCCAGCGCTGCCAATATTCCGCCGTAGCCGGACGGAACACGCCGGGCAAGCCGAAGGTGATGATATGCAGCCAGTTCAGGCCCGGCCAACGGTCGGGATAGGGTTTCGCAGCCCGAATCGACGCGGCCAGGGCTTGGCGCAAATCTTCGCCCCGCAACCAACGGGCGACCCAATCGATCATCCCTGACGTGCAGGAGAGGACCGCCGGGCGCAGGTCGAGGTTGGTCATTGCCGCCAGAACCCCAATGCCATGGGCGTTGGAGCCGCCCAAACCGCCCAGGGCTAGCCCGATGCTTTTGTCTGTCGCTGTCATGCGTTCCTCCTCCGTCGCCCTACACGGGAAGGTCGCAGAATAAGCCAGTCTAACGACTAGAGCAAATGCCCCGCAGCGCCCGTCAGCCGGGGGCGCGAAAATGATTCAGGAGATGCGTAAGCCCCTGACGCAAAGCCCGTTCGGCGGCGGCGCGCGGGATCTGCCGCTCTGCCGCCCATTGCCCCAGCGGTAGCCCTAGGCAGCAGACGTGCACGATCAGCGGCGATAAGGCCAGGGGAACGGCCCGCATGGCGGCCCGATAGGCGTGACGCGCCAGCAAAGCGTCGGGGGACGGCTCCAGCGGATCGGTCGGTGGCAGCCCGTCGGGTCCGCCGCGCGTCCAGGTCTCGAAGGCGGCGGCGGCGAAAATCTCTGCCAGCCGTTCGGCGGCGGCGTGCAGATCGGGGGCGAGCGGGATTGATCCCTCTGGGCGCACTGGGGCCGACCGGGGGGCTGCTGCTGGGCGGGGCGGCAGTAAGGGGGTTGGCCCAGGCCCCTCGGCCCCGGCCAATCCCCGTAACCGCGCGGTGATGGTTTTGCTACGGGTAGAGCTGCGAAGCCCGCGTTGAACGACGCTCATGGAAACCCCCTGCGCGCTTTGGTCGCATTATCTTGTTTTGTTCTCGTCGTTTCTGTGTACCATTTTGGTGGAAAACGAGTCAATTGCCTTTCGCGCTTTGCACCGAATTGGGGATATGATAGCCTCGCCCAATGGAAAACCGGCTTCGTCATTGGCGGATGGCGCGGGGGCTGACGCTGGAACAATTGGCGGCGGCTGCCCAGACATCGCATCAGCAAATCCTTCGGCTTGAGCGGGGGGAGCGTCGGCTGACACTGGACTGGATGGTTCGTCTCGCCCCGCCGTTGGGGATCGAGCCGCGCGATCTTTTGCCGGTGGAACCGGCGGCACCAGCGCCGCCTATTCCCGTATCGCGCCGCCCGTCGGTTCCCCGCGCTTTGCCGCAGGGCGGGTTGGCGTCCGATCTTATCCCCGTGCGCGGTGCGGCGCGCGGCGGTAGCGATCAAGAGATGTTTTTGGAAGATGGGCCAATCGATTACACCCTGCGCCCGCCGTGCCTATCTCAGGCGCGGGATGCCTATGCACTCTATGTGGTCGGTGATAGCATGGTCCCTCGGTTTAGGCCGGGGATGTTGCTGTTCGTCAATCCCCATCGCCCACCGAAACGCCACTCAGCGGTCGTGCTCGTAAAGCCTGGGGCAATTGTCTTAGTAAAAGAATTCATCGAATTTCGCGGTGACCAACTGGTTTTGCACCAACATAACCCAAGCTATTTTTTAGAAATCTTCCGTAATGAAATTACGGCGCTTCATACGGTTGTGGGGTCCGAGGAAGCGTAATTTCTATTACGATGTATGCGTATGCCGCGCAAACCGCTTTGACTCTCGTCATACATTCGGTATTAAGATTGAATTAAGTTCAAAGCCCGGAAAAGTCGGGTCGACATAAAGCTGCGGCCCCCTCCGGCTGCGGTGCCGAAACCAGAAGGGGCGTAGGCCGGTATGAGTGACGGTCAAGATACTGCGGCGCGAAAATCCCTATCGCGGGCCCCTAGCCCGGCGATGGCGAAGCTCGATCAGGATATTCGCACCCGCTTTGCCCGACGCACGGGCGAAATGTCGGCGTTTCTGCAGCAGTGGATTCGCCTTGATGAAGCGCAGGCGATGTTTTTCGACAGCCGCGGCATTAAGGGCGAAAACTATCTGCAGTTCTGCTTGGCCAATGGCGATATCGATATGGCGCTGCCGATTGCGCGCATGTGTGCTTTCTATGCTGAAAGCACGGATGCCGAGCGGATTGCCGGGTATCTGAACCATATTGATGCCGAAGGGAATGATATTTGGCATTATCTGGCCGATAATCTGAAGGAAAGTGAAGACGATGATTCGCTGGCGATCGCCCAGCTTCTCGTTCAACTGGAGATCGACTATTGTCGCAAGAATGATGCCGACGAAAGCCCGCTGGCGCGCCTCTTGGTGCCGACGCCGCGTTGGCCGTCCGTCAATTCCATGCTGCTTGCCAAACAGCTGACCATCGACGAAATCGAAGCCTCCTTCCCCAAGCATGTGACGGAGAGCGAGCAAATCAAGGCCGAGATTATGGCCGGGATTTTCTTCTCGGATCTCGCCGAAAATGATGCGCGGCTTGCCAGTAACATGGTGTATTTTGCCAGCCACTCCAAATCGGAAATGCCGGACCGGCTGGCGATTGGCCGGGCGCTGTTTGATTACGCAGGGGGTAAGCGGTCAGAAACGGTTTTGATGAAGATGATCGAAACCGAACATAAGGAAGTCTTCGAGAAGACGTTGGAATTTCTGTATAGCTTGGCCGACCAAGTGTGCAAGGCCATGGCCAAAGGCGATAATCAACTCGCCAAGGCCCAGGCGCAGGCCTACCTCTATCGGCGGGTTGGCCGCCGCAACCGTGTCTTCCAGGGAATGCTGATGAAGGCGGTGATTGCCGACCGGCCCAGTTATATTTCCGCCATTCTGCGGCTGCTGGTAAATGAACCCGTGGTCGTGGCGCGGCAGAATGCCAAAGGCGAGACCGAACGGGAACTGCTGGTGATGGATAAAACCTCCCCCTCGCCGGCCAATCCAGCCTTATCGCTGCTGCTGCAGCAGGATGCGCGCGGGAATCTGGCCTTCCATCAAGCGGTGCTGATGAACCGCGCAGATTGTTTGCGGAAGCTCTTCTATGGGTTGTCGCTGGTCGATGTGCACGCGATCCTGTGCCGGATTCCGAACCGCTTCAATCTAACCGTGGCCGATCTTTTATCGCAGCAGGCGGCGTTCCAGAAGCTGTCGCTGGAGGTTAAGGCCAAACGCATGACCATCGAAGACGCCCAGCAGTGGATGGGACAGATTAAAGCCGTGGACCGGCGGATCATCGAGTTCTTGGCCGAAGCGATCAAAAAGGCCGAGGATGTGATCCAGCGGACCGGCGGGGCCAAGGCCGCGAAGCCAACCTTCGACCTTGCCCGTGTGCCGACCATCATGATGGCGATGCAGCAGAATGCTCAAGGGGCGGCAGCGGCGCGGGCCTAGTGCAGCGGGGGCGCTTTCCGGACATTCGGGCGATTTTACGGCCGGCGGTGGTCGGCTTTGGCACGGCTGCTGCCGGAAATTCGGCCCACTCCCCCTCTCGGCAGGCGGGCTGAGGTTCGCTACACTTCAGCCAGATCGTGCAACGGGGAGTTTAGGCGCGGATGGCCAAAGATGTGTCGAAGCGTGGGGCCTTGGTCTGGGACCTGCCGACGCGCTTGTTCCATTGGGCGCTGGTCCTGCTGATCCTGGCCGCCTTTTTGAGCGAAGATAACCGGGAGGTTCACGAGCGGGTCGGGATTGCCCTTCTGGCATTGGTGCTGTTTCGGGTGATCTGGGGGCTGATCGGTGGGCGCTATGCGCGCTTCACCAGCTTTCTGCGCGGTCCGAAAGCGGTGCTGGAACATTTGCACGACTTACGTTACCCGAACTCTCCGCCGCACGTGGGCCATAATGCCGCCGGGGGCTGGATGGTGGCGCTGCTGCTGGCCCTCGTTCTGGGGCAGGCGATGAGCGGGCTGTTCACCAATGATATGATCCTCTATGTCGGGCCGCTGGCCGATCTTATTCCGGAAAGCCTAAGCGAACAGATTACCAGTCTGCATAAGATTATGAGCAATGTTATCCTGGCGGCGGTGGCGCTGCATATTGCTGCGGTCTTGGTCTATTTTGTTTGGAAAAAGCAGAATCTGGTTCGCCCGATGCTGACGGGCCGCAATCCGCAGGTGAGCGACGCTAGCCTGCCGCCGTTGCGGGATCGCGCCCCGCCCCTGTGGCGGGCGTTGCTGGCGCTGGCGCTGGCAGGGGCGGCGGTTGCGGGGCTTCTCGCGCTGGGTCGATAGCGGGGTTTCGCTTTTACGGGTGGCGAAGCGGCGCAGATTAGGCTACTTCCAGCGGCTTGATGCAAATCCCTCGCGGCGGCCCCGCGACGCCGTATTTGCTGAAAAACAGACTAAACCGCCCGCCTGAGATCGAGGCCGCTTTGATCGAACTCTCTGTCGTTGTTCCGGTATTGAACGAAGCCGACAATATCCCGCCGCTGGTCGCCGAGATCCGCGCGGCGCTGGAGGGGCGGCTATCCTATGAGATCGTCTATGTGAACGACGGATCGACCGACCGCACACCAGAGGTTCTGGCCCGCCTGTGCCGGGAGCTGCCGAACTTTCGTGCCCTGCATCACGATCGGCGCAGCGGCCAGTCGGCGGCGGTGCGATCCGGCGTTAAAGCGGCCCGCGGGGTCTGGATCGCCACCCTTGATGGCGACGGGCAAAATGACCCGGCCGATATTCCAACCCTCTGGGCCAAGATGCAGGATCTCGGCGGCGGGGCCGTTATGGTCGCGGGCTGGCGGACGCAGCGGAAAGATGTCTGGTCAAAACGCCTCGCTTCCCGCCTCGCTAATCGCATCCGGGTGGCGCTGCTGCGCGATGAAACGCCGGATACTGGCTGCGGCATTAAACTGTTCCCGCGCGATGTTTTTCTGGAGTTTCCGTACTTTAACCATTTCCACCGCTATCTTGCGGCGCTGATGAAGCGCCAGGGCGGGCGAGTGGTTTCGGTTCCGGTCAATCACCGTCCGCGCCAGGCGGGCCGCTCTAACTATGGGAACCTCGACCGGGCCTTGGTTGGCATCACCGACCTGTTTGGCGTTGCTTGGCTGCAACGGCGTGGCTCCATCCCCCAGGTGCGCGAGGACGCATGAACCCGCTCGATTGGCTGGCCGGTCTTTGGGCCGTTTTCGTCCATAATTGGGAAACCGACGGGCTGTGGATGCTGATTGGTTTTGGCGCTCAGGCTCTCTTCATGTCGCGTTTTATCGTGCAGTGGCTGCATAGCGAGAAGCAGAAGAAATCGGTGATCCCGGTGGCCTTCTGGTGGATCAGCTTGGCGGGGGGCGGTTCGTTATTTGCCTATGCGGTGCATCGGCAAGAACTGGTTTTTGCCTTGGGGCAATTGCTGGGCCTGATCGTTTATGTGCGTAACCTGGCGCTCATCCGTGGCGAGCGCCGCCGCGATGTCGAAGGCTGATCGATGGCCCCCGCCCCCCGCCATTCTTTCGGCTTGGCGTTGGCGCTGCTGTTTTTTGTGACCGCGGTGCGCTTGGCGGTCTTGGCCAATGAATACTACCCTTTGCATGGCGACGAGGCCCAATATTGGCTGTGGTCGAAGGATCTTGATTGGGGATATTACTCTAAGCCGCCGCTGTTAACTTGGATTATCGCGGTCAGCACGGGGTTCTTGGGTGACCGAGAATTTGGGGTGCGCTTTGCTTCGCCATTGCTGCATTTTTTGACAGCCCTGGTGATTTATCGGATTGGCGAGAAACTCTACGACCGGCGCATTGGCTTCTACAGCGCCCTGACCTATGGGCTGCTGCCGGCAGTGGGGTTTTCGGCACTGATTATGTCGACCGATGTGCCGCTGCTGCTTTGCTGGGCACTGGGGCTTTATGCCTATCTCGAAGTGCAGGCCGCTAAACCGCGTCCGCACTGGTGGCTGCTGCTGGGGGCCGCCATCGGCTTTGGGATGCTGGCGAAATATGCGATGATTTTCTTCTTGGGGGGGCTGGGAATTCATCTGCTGCTGTGGCGGCGGGACCTTTTACGTGCGGTGCCTTTCTGGGCGGCCATGGCCGTTGCCGGGCTGATTTTTGCACCGAACCTTTGGTGGAATATTCAGCATCAATTTGCGACCTTCACCCATACGGCGGCGAATGCCAATCTCGGTGGTAGCCTGTTTCATCCGCATAAGCTGGCGGAATTTCTCGGCGGCCAGTTGGGGGTTTTCGGGCCGCTGTTGTTTCCCGTGCTGATCGTCGGCCTTGCTACGGCGTTGCTGCTGCCGCTGATGCGCCGTCGGCGGCCGGAGGAACGGGCCGGCCTGCTGGCGGCTTTCGCCCTACCGCCCTTGCTGGTGATGACTATCGTTGCGTTTCTGTCGCGCGCTAACGCCAATTGGGCTGCGACCGCCTATGTTTCCGCCAGCGTGCTGGTTGTGGCGCTGACCCTGGACCGTGCCCGTTGGCGCTGGATTATCCCCGCCAGTCTTGCCGTGCATGGGCTGCTGATGGGCGTCGGCTATGCTTATCACGATCTGGCCAAGCTCGCCGGGATCGAACTCACCCGTCGGACCGATCCGGCCTTGAAGGCGGTCATGGGCAGCCCGGCTTTGGGCAAAGCTGTGGGACAGGCGTTGCAGCAAATGCCGGGTGCGGTGCTAATGACCGATGAGCGCATGATTTTTGCGCTCCTGGCCTTCTACGTCCGCCCACCCGCCCTACAAGTGCAGTGGAACCCGGATGGCCGTATCCAGAACCACTTCGAGTTGGTGACGCGGGTAGAGGATTTCCGCAATGATGAAATCCTCTATGTCACCCGCCACGCGACGCCCGACGCGCTGGCCCGTTTCCGCGAAACCAGCCGGATTGGCAAGATCACCATTCCTTTGGCGAAGGATTACGCGAAGGAATTTTATCTATTTCGGGTTCAGGGATTGAAATAATGGTGTATCTGAATGAAGATCAGAGGGATTAAAATTTTTCATAAAAATGCAATTCATGCCATTATTCTTTGAAAATTTATAAAATTTCTCATCATTTGCGTAAATTACGTCTGCTTGATTAACTTTTGCGATTGCAATGATCTGCCAGTCAAATTTTATTTGCGCCCAGGTCATGCTTTTACCGCGCCCGCCTCTTTTATCGCCTGCCAGGTATGATGCCCGCATCATCCAGGCCGTTTCAAATGCTGCACGCTGATCGAAACTAACAACACGGATATTTAATTGCTTTTGCAACATAGTGAGACGCTGGGCACCCTCTTGGCCCGTATGGACCAAGATTTCTGCAATGATGGGCGTCGGCACAAGAATGATCGCCTTTTGACGAGCCAGGAGATCACCTAAAGCCCTTACCTGCAAACGATAGGGCTTCTCGTTCTGAAGATTTGCTGGATCAACATCAGGGGCGATAAGTTCGGTGAGAACGGAAGCATCAAGCACAGCTTTCACATCTCACCTCGATCTCAGTCACGCATATCGCGGAGTGCTGCTTGTATCGTATCGCTATCTGGCCATACCCCGGCAGAAGACCTGATGTTTGCTAGAACATTGGTAAGATCGGTATCATCCAGCGGCTCAAACGCCTGGATCGTGAAAGAACGGGGAAGCCACGTCCCTTGGGAAGAGCGTTCCCAGGTTCCTAACCCTGTCACACGCACCCAGTCGAAAAGATGCGCTGCCATCGCTTTGGCTTGGGACTTAGACAGGCCGCAGGCGATGCGACCGCTATCGGTATCCAGCCACACGGCAGGCTTCTCTCGGTTGATGCCAAGCCGAACGATTTGGCCGTCTAAACAACCGACTTCGCTAACCGAGATTGGGGGCGCGGCGGGCTTACGGCTCGGAAAGCTCAATATCGTTGCGCTGTCATTCGCTGTGTCAAGCGTTGCAGTTCCACCGTCGCGGGCCAACCAATCGGCGATACGCTCCACGCCACGCCGGGCATCGTCGGGGCCACCGCCTGCGGACACCTCCGCCAATCGCGCCTCCACACTCGCGACGGCGGGTTCATCGATCTTCAGGGCAAGTTTAACGCTTCCCGGCTCAATCTCTTGGAGGTGCACCGCATCGGAATGACCCAAAACCTCTGCCAAGGCCGAGGCATATTCTGCCAACCGACCGAGAGGTAAGGTCTCCGGCGTGTAAGGAGAGAGACGAAAAATATAGGACCGTCCGTCGGTCATCGGTCGGCTCCCATGCAGCGTCATACAAGCTCAACAGTTCATCGAGAGTCTCAATGATCTAGGTTGACAATATGATTCTGACAGAAAAAATCCGGCAAGGGAATCCCCCGCCGGATTTTCGCGTAAAATAGACCTTATGCTGCGATCTTATCCAATTCCCGCACCAAGGTTTCACCCATGGTCGAGCAGGAGACGCGGGCGGTGTTCGGCCCCATAATGTCGCCGGTGCGGATGCCCGACGCCAGCACGTTCTTCACCGCAGTTTCGATCAGGTTGGCATCTTCGTCCATATCGAACGAATAGCGCAGCATCATCGAGAAGCTGAGGATGGTGGCCAGCGGGTTGGCGATGTCGCGCCCGGCAATGTCGGGGGCGGAGCCGTGGACCGGCTCGTACATCGCCTTACGGCGACCGGCGGCATCCGGCGCGCCGAAGGAGGCCGACGGCAGCATCCCAAGCGAGCCGGTGAGCATGGCCGCGCAGTCCGACAGAATATCGCCGAAGAGATTATCGGTGACGATCACGTCGAACTGCTTCGGCGCGCGCACCAACTGCATGGCGCAATTGTCGGCGTACATGTGTTCGAGCGTCACGTCGGTGTAATCCGCATCGTGCAGCTTCTGCACTTCTTCGCGCCACAGCACGCCCGATTCCATCACATTGGCCTTTTCGACCGAATGCAGACGGCTTTGACGCTTGCGGGCCAACTCGAAGGCGACCTTGGCGACGCGGATGATTTCATTGGTCGTATAGACCTGGGTATTCACCCCCCGGCGCTGGCCGTCCGGCAACGTGGTGATGCCGCGCGGTTCGCCGAAGTACACACCGCCCGTCAGCTCGCGGACGATTAGAATATCAAGATCGCGCACCAGATCCGGCTTCAGGGCCGAGGCATCGACGAGACCCGGATAGACCACTGCTGGGCGCAGATTGGCGAACAGGTCCATTTCCTTGCGCAGGCGCAGCAGGCCGCGTTCCGGGCGCTTATCGTAGGGAAGCTGGTCCCACTTCGGCCCACCAACGGCACCGAGCAGCACCGCATCGGCGGCCAGCGCATCGGCCATGGTTTCGTCCGACAAGGGCGAGCCGTGCGACTCATAGGCCGCGCCGCCGACCAAACCTTCGCTGACGGTGAAGCTAACCGACCGGCGCTTGGCCATCCAATCGATCACCCGGCGCACTTGGCGCATGACTTCGGGGCCAATGCCGTCGCCTGGTAGAATCAGGAGCGATTTATTCGCAGCCATTTTATTATCCTTCGCTCTTGTAAACTTTTTAGGAGGCGAACAGCCAGGGTTGGCTCTTCTTAGTTGCTTCCTCGTAAGTATCGATCTTATCGCCTTTGACCAGCGTCAGGCCAATATCATCGAGACCTTCCAGCAAACATTTCTTGCGGAACGCATCGACCTCGAAGGCGATGGTGGAGCCATCGGGGCGGGTGATGGTCTGGCTCGCGAGATCGACCGTCAGGCGGGCGTTGGCGCCGTTGCGCGCATCGTCCATCAGCTTATCGACTTCGGCCTGCGGCAGAACGATCGGCAGAATGCCGTTCTTGAAGCAATTGTTGAAGAAAATGTCGGCATAGCTCGCGGCGATGATGCAGCGGATGCCGAAATCGGCCAGCGCCCAGGGCGCATGTTCGCGGCTGGAGCCGCAGCCGAAATTCTCGCCGGTCACGAGAATGCTGGCCTGCCGATAGGCGGTCTGGTTCAGCACGAAGCTGTCGATTTCCTTACCATCCTGCGTGTAGCGCATTTCATCGAACAGGTTCTTGCCCAAACCCGTGCGCTTGATGGTCTTTAGAAACTGCTTCGGGATAATCATATCGGTATCGATATTGATGAGCGGCAGCGGGGCCGCAATGCCGGTCAGGGTCGTGAAAGGTTGCATGGGGTTTCTCCAGTGCGTGCCTTAGGTTGGGCGCGCGACAACATGGGTCGAAAGAAGACGGTCGTAGAGCGGTGGTTGCCCGATTAGCACCAAGGGCCAGGACCAGGCCAGCACCAGCTTCAGCGGCGCGCGCAGGGCGGCGCGGGGAAAGCCGAGCGGTCGTCCGTCGATACGCTGTACCTGCAAGCCCAGCGCCGATTTGCCGAAGGTCTGAGACCCTAGGCCGCGTTCCAGCCGGGCGAAATACAGCCAGGGAAGGACGACCAGCACAGCCCGCGCCCCCCAGAAGGCAATCGCCTGCTTCTCGGCCTCGGTGGCAGTGCCGACCGTGATCGCCACGCTCAACACCAATCCGACGACGAGGACGAGTAGCGCGACGGCCAGCAGGTCGATCAAACCGGCCAGTAAGCGGCGCAAGACCGGGGCTGGGCTTCCCTGGGGCACGTATTTAGCTCAACAGCGCGCGAACATCGGTCAAGCGGCCGGTGACCGCCGCCGCCGCCGCCATCGCTGGGCCGACCAGATGGGTACGCCCGCCGCGGCCCTGGCGGCCCTCGAAGTTGCGGTTGGAGGTGGAGGCACAGCGTTCGCCTGGCTCCAGCCGATCCGCATTCATGGCCAGGCACATGGAGCAGCCCGGCTCCCGCCATTCAAACCCGGCGTCGAGGAAGATTTTATCGAGGCCTTCCTGTTCCGCCTGTTCCTTAACCAGCCCCGACCCCGGCACAACCATCGCCGAAACCCCGGCGGCAACCTTGCGACCCTTGGCAACCGCGGCGGCGGCGCGCAGGTCTTCGATGCGACCATTAGTGCAGGAGCCGATGAACACGCGGTCGATGCTGATCTCGCTCAACGGTGTTCCGGCTTTAAGGCCCATATACTCCAGCGACCGTTCGATGGCGGCGCGCTTGCCCGCGTCGGCGGCTTCGGCGGGGTTCGGCACGACCGCGGTGATCGGTGCCGCATCTTCCGGGCTGGTCCCCCAGGTCACGAAGGGCACGAGCTTGGTCGCGTCGATCACCACTTCCTTATCATATTTGGCCCCGGCATCGCTGGGTAGCGTCTTCCAATAGGCGACCGCCTGTTCAAATACGGCACCCTTCGGGGCATAGGGACGGCCCTTTAGGTAGTCAAAGGTGGTTTCGTCGGGGGCGATCAGCCCGGCGCGCGCGCCGGCTTCGATGGTCATATTGCAGACCGTCATGCGGCCTTCCATCGATAGGGCCTGAATGGCCTTCCCAGCAAACTCCACCACATAGCCGGTGCCGCCCGCAGTACCAATGGTGCCGATGATGGCGAGGATCAGATCCTTCGCCGTCACGCCCGGCGGCAGATCGCCTTCGACCGAGATGCGCATGTTCTTGGCGCGCTTCTGCACCAGCGTTTGCGTTGCCAGCACATGTTCGACTTCGGAGGTACCGATACCGAAGGCCAGCGCGCCGAAGGCCCCGTGGGTGGAGGTATGGCTATCGCCACAGACAATGGTCATGCCCGGCAGGGTCAAGCCCTGTTCCGGCCCCATGATATGCACGACGCCCTGGCGCACATCGTCCATCCCAAAGTAGCTGACGCCGAAATCCTGGGCGTTCTGCGCCAGGGTTTCGACCTGCAAGCGCGATTCGGGATCGGCGATGCCCTGGGTCCGGTCGGTCGTTGGCACGTTATGGTCGGCGACGGCGAAGGTGGCATCCGGGCGGCGCACCTTGCGGCCCGCGACGCGCAGACCTTCAAAGGCCTGCGGGCTGGTCACTTCATGCACCAGATGCCGGTCGATGTAGAGGGTTGTCGTCCCATCCGCCGCCGCTTCGACGACGTGGCTGTCCCAAATTTTGTCGAACAAAGTACGCGGCTGCGCCATGGCTCGATCCCTTCCAAATGGTTTTCTCGTTGGGGCCGATCAAACGGCGCTTGGGGCTGCGCGGCAAGTTGAATTATCTTGAGCGGGTCTATAGGTTTTCTCATGACTGTTCCGTCGCGCAAACGCCGCCTGCCACCGCTGAACGCCCTGCGCGCCTTCGAGGCGGCGCCGCGGCATTTCTCGTTCTCGGCGGCGGCAGAAGAATTGAGCGTTACCCTCTCGGCCGTCAGTCACCAAATCCGCCATTTGGAAGAGTTGCTGGATGTGCCTTTGTTCCTGCGTTCGCCGCGCGGGTTGCGCCTGTCCGAAGAAGGCGCGCTGCTACTGCCCGGCCTAACGCTGGGGTTCGATCATTTGGCGGAAGCGGTGGCGAAACTCGCCGACCGCAAGACCGAAGGCGTGATTTCGGTCTCGATGCTGTCCACCTTCGCCATGTATTGGTTCATCCCGCGCCTGCCGCATTTCCAAAGCCAGCACCCGGATATCGACGTGCGCATCGCCACCGGCTCGACCCCGGCCGATGTGGCGCGCGATGGGTTCGACTGTTCTATCCGCTATGGCACTGCCGACGCTTGGCCGGGGATGGTCGCGACCCGACTGTTCGCCGAAACCCTGGTGCCGGTCTGCATCCCCGCCCTGGCGCGCGATCTCAAGAAACCCGCCGATCTGATCGGGCTAAAGCGCCTGCACGCCCGTCTGCGCCGGGACGATTGGGCGCTGTGGGCACTGGCGGCGGGGCTTTCCGGCAATCCCGACTTCGACCCCGCCGCCGGGCCGGTCTTCGATACCCGCTCCCTGGTTATTCAGGCTGCCTTACAGGGGCTGGGCGTCGCCGTGCTCGACCCGATTCTAGTCGCCGATCACCTTGATACCGGGCGGCTGGTGAAGCCCTTCGACGTCTCGTCCCTACAAGGCGGGGCCTATTGGCTGGTCTGCCCTCCGGCGCGGGCGGAAATCCCTCGGCTGCGGGCTTTGCGCACGTGGCTGCTGGCGGAGGCGGCGGGATAGCGATCAGGCGTGTCCCGCCTCGCTGGAGAGCATCGTGATATCGATGCCGAGCTTGGCAATCGCCCGGTGCCATTTCGTATCCAGATCGGCATCGAACAACAGCGCATCATCGGGGGCCACGGACAGCCAAGAATTATTCTGGATTTCCTTATCCAACTGCCCGGCGCTCCATCCGGCATAACCGAGCGCCAGCAGCGCGCGGCGCGGGCCGTGGCCTTCGGCGATAGCGCGGAGAATATCAATGGTCGAGGTTAGGGCCACATCCTCGGCGACGATCATCGAACTTTCTTCCAGCCGATCGGTCGAATGCAGCACGAAGCCGCGTCGCGGCTCGACCGGGCCGCCAAAATGCACCCGCGCGTCGCCAATGTCGGGGCTAGCCTCCACCTCCAATTGACTGAAAACATCCTGGAACTTCATCGTTCCGGCCCGCTGGTTCACGATCAGGCCCATTGCTCCTTCGGCATTATGGGCGCAGAGATAGATCAGGGACCGGGCGAAGGGTTTTTCCGTCAATTGCGGCATGGCAATCAGGAATTGACCAGTCAGGTATTGGGAATCGCTCACGGTGGGCTTACATCATCCAGATTGGTGAGGGTCGGCAGATCAAGGTTAAGATGGGATACCCCCTGGCGATTGTGAAGCGCTTTTGTGTGCTGGTGCTGCTTGGTCTGTTGCCGATCACGGCGGCGCAGGCGGCGGCAACCGGTTGGGTCGGTGACGATAAGGCCGCCGTGCGGCTATTAGCGGCAACCGACGCTGTGGGCGGCACTGACCGGGCGACGCTAGCGCTGGAGTTCCGCTTCGCCCCCGGCTGGCACGGCTATTGGCGAACACCGGGGGAGGCGGGATTACCCCCGACCCTGGATTGGACCGGCAGCCAAAATCTCATCGCCGCCGAGGTGCGTTACCCCGCCCCGGTACGCGCCGTTCTGCTGGGGATCGAAACCTTTGCTTACGAACAGACGGTTTTGCTACCCATTGAGGCGAAACTTCTCGATCCGCAGCAGCCGCTGCCGCTGATCCTGGGGGTGGATTATCTCGCCTGTGCGGAAATCTGCGTGCCCTATCGGGCCGATCTGGCGCTGACCCTGCCCGCCGGGCCGGGTGGCCCCGCGCCAGAGGCGGCGCGGATTGCCGATGGCTTGGCCCTCTTGCCTGTCAGTCCCGAAGCGGCGGGCCTTCGGGTGGCAGAGGCGAGGTTGCACGGCAGCGACCTGCGCCTGACCCTCGATTTTGCCGAACCGCTGACAGCCGCAGAGCGCGCGGGGCTTGATCTCTTTTTAGAAGGCCCGGCCAGTCTGACCGCGCCGCGCCCCACGGTCAATGGCGGCGGCGACCGGATTATCCTGGATGTGCCGGTGCGGGGGGCGACCCCGACAGAGGTTTTGGCAGCGGGGCTAACCGCAACCTTGGTCGCGGGCGAGCGGCGGGTGGAATTTCCCCTGCGCCCCGACCTGGGTGCTCCGCCTGCGGCGCACTGGGGACTGATGCTGGCCTTGGCCGTGGCGGGGGGGCTGATCCTGAATCTAATGCCCTGCGTGCTGCCGGTTCTATCCTTAAAACTCTTCGGTCTGGTCGGCAGCGGCGGACGGTCACGCGCCGCGGTGCGGGGCGATCTTTTGGCGACGGCGGCCGGGATTCTGGCCAGCTTCCTGCTGCTCGCGGGCGCAGCCAGCGCGCTGAAGCTGGCGGGCGGCGCGGTGGGCTGGGGCATTCAGTTCCAGCAGCCCTGGTTTCTGGCTGGGATGGTTGGGGTGCTGGCACTATTCGCTGGATCCCTGTTGGGGGGCCGCGATCTGGTCTTGCCGGTGGCGATCAGTTCCTGGGCCGGGGGGCTGGGGGCGGGCCATCGCAGCGAGTCCTTTCTATCGGGCATGGTGGCAACCCTGCTCGCGACCCCCTGCTCTGCGCCGTTTGTGGGAACGGCGGTCGGTTTTGCGCTGGGGCAGGGGCCGGGGGCGATTGTTGCAATTTTTCTGGCGCTGGCCCTTGGGTTTGCCGCGCCGTTTCTGCTGTTGGCGATCATGCCGGGCTGGCTGCGCTTTTTGCCGAAGCCGGGGGCGTGGATGCGGTGGGTGAAGCGCGGCTTTGGACTGGCGTTGCTGGCGACCGCCGTCTGGCTCTTGACTGTGCTAGCGGCGCTGGTCGATCCGGTGGCGCTGGCGCTCGTGGCACTGCTGGCCCTAGCGTTGATCGGGGCGATGCTCCGGTTGCGGCGCGGCCTGTCGATCGCGGCGCTGGTGGGGGTTATTGGGATCGCGACGCTCCCCAGCGTCGCCGCACGCTGGATGCCGCCACCGGGGCCGCAACCCGTGCGGGATGCGCTCTGGCAGGGTTGGTCGCCCGCCGTGCTAACGGCAGCCCAAGCCGAGGGCAAGGTTATTCTCTTGGACATTACCGCCGATTGGTGCCTGACCTGCAAAGCCAATAAGCTGGCGGTTCTGGATCGGGAGGCGATCCGCAGTGCGCTCGCGGCCCCTGGCACGCTGGCGCTGCGCGCCGATTGGACCCGCCCGAACCCGACTATTGCCGATTTTCTGAAACAGTATGGCCGCTACGGCATCCCCTTCAACATTGTCTATGGCCCCGGTGCGCCGGAGGGAATTGTCTTGCCGGAACTACTAACCCTGGAGGCGGTTCAAACCGCGTTACGCCGCGCCGGCGCAAAATCGTGACGCGGGCCGAAACTTCTATCCCGTCATAGGCCTGTCGCGGTAAGGGTGCAGAGTAAACTTTCCCAAAACCCTTTGGTAAATTGAAAGAGGACGATCATGAGCGTTTCGGTCGGCGATAAAATCCCCCTGGTAACCCTTAAAACCATGACCGCCGAAGGGCCGAAGGAACTGAATACGGGCGAGATTTTTGCCGGTAAGAAAGTCGTTCTGTTCGGCCTGCCGGGGGCTTTCACGCCCACCTGTTCGGCCAAGCATCTACCTGGTTTCATTGAACAATATGATGCGCTGGCCGCCAAAGGCGTCAATACCATCGCCTGCATTTCGGTAAATGACGCTTTTGTTATGGGCGCATGGGGCAAGGCCCAGGACGCAGGCGATAAGGTGCTGATGTTGGCCGACGGGAACGCCGATTTCGCCAAGGCCATGGGGCTGGATGCCGATTTCTCCGCCTATGGCATGGGGATCCGCAGCAAGCGTTTCGCTCTGGTGGCCGAAGATGGGGTGGTGAAGATCCTGAATGTGGAGGCGCCCGGCCAGTTCGAGGTTTCTAGCGCTGACTATATTCTGAAGCAGCTTTAGGGCAAATCCCGAGCAGGTGGGTACACCCGCGACGCCGCACTTGCCTATAAAATAAAAGCTTAGAGTGTTTATCGTGAGATAATGCGGCCGAAAAATGCTCTAAGCCGGTTCAGGGGCGCGCGGTTCACGCACTTGGGCCGCCGTCAAGCAAACGCCCCGGCATAAAGCCGGGGCGTTCGTTGTTTCTGAATAAAGGGCTTAGGCTTCCGCCGCCGCGTCTTTCTTGCTGAGATCTTCGCCGGTTTCCTGGTCGACAACCTTCATCGACAGGCGGATCTTGCCGCGATCGTCGAAGCCCAGGCACTTCACCTTCACGGCATCGCCGACCTTCACCACGTCTTCGGTCTTGGCGACGCGCTTCGGCGCCAGTTCCGAGATATGGACGAGGCCGTCGCGGCTGCCGAGGAAGTTGACGAAGGCGCCGAAATCGACGGTCTTCACCACCTTGCCGACGTAGATCACGCCGACTTCCGGTTCCGCAACGATGCCCTTGATCCAATCGATGGCGGCTTGCGCCTTCGTCGTATCCGTGGCGGCCACCTTAATGGTGCCATCGTCCTCGATATCGATCTTGGTGCCGGTGGTTTCGGTGATCTCGCGGATGACCTTCCCGCCGGAGCCGATGACTTCGCGGATCTTATCCTTCGGGATCTGGAAGGTGGTGACGCGCGGTGCATTGCTGGACACTTGACCGCGCGGGGCCGACAGACCCTTGGCCATTTCGCCCAGGATGTGCAGACGACCGGCCTTCGCCTGTTCCAGCGCGATCTTCATGATCTCGCGGGTGATCGAGGTGATCTTAATGTCCATCTGCAGGGCGGTCA
>CAZNVY010000066.1:0-1339 GCA_964576605.1 uncultured Elstera sp.
ATCCTCGACATCGACCCGCCCGACGATCCGCCCCAGACCACGCAGGGCGAGGCGCACGTCTTCGGTAATCAACTCCGGCAGTGTCCCGACCAAGGCACGGTCGAGTGCCGCGCAGGTTTCATCCAAGGCGGCGCGATGACGGGCGCGGGTCAGCAGTGGATCGGCCCCGGTCGAGAGCAGGGCGGCGGCGCGGTCGGTCAGCGCCTGCATCAGCGCGTCGAACCCAATGCCGTCCCGCACGGAGAGCGGTAACCAGCCCCCGGCATCGGCAGGGGGCGCGATCCCCGCGTCGCATTTCGTCAGCAGGCGCAGTACTCCCGGCTGATCGAGCCAGGGCGCGACATCATCGGGCACGCGCGGCCAATCGGCGTGGTCGAGCAGCACCAGCGCCAGATCGGCCTGATCGGCGCGGGCGCGGGCGCGGCGAATGCCCTCCGCCTCAATCGGATCGTCGGTGGCACGCAGCCCGGCGGTATCGACCAGCGTCACCGGGTAGCCGCCAAGGTCGAGATGCAGTTCGATCACGTCGCGCGTCGTCCCGGCGCGGTCGGAGACAATCGCCGCCTCTCGCCCCGCCAGCGCATTCAACAGGCTGGACTTTCCGGCGTTGGGCGGCCCCAGGATGACGATGGTTAAGCCCTGGCGCAGCCGCTCGCCGCGCCCATCCGTCGCCTGTGCCCGCATCTCCGCCAGTAGTGCCGTCAGGTCGGGGCGGGTGGCGGACAGAAGATCGTCCGGCACATCCTCTTCCTCGACGAAATCAATCGTCGCTTCGCAATGGGCCAGCGCGCGCATCAGCCGCGCTTGCCACCCGAGGATGATCTGCCCCAAGGCACCGTCGAGCTGCCGCACCGCCTGCCGCCGCTGCGCTTCGGTTTCGGCGTCGATCAAATCGGCCAGCCCCTCCACCTCGGTCAGGTCGAGCTTGCCGTTATCGAAGGCGCGGCGGGTAAATTCCCCCGGTTCGGCCAAGCGCACGCCGGGAAAGGCGGTTGCCGCCGCCAGCAGGGCGGCCAACCCTGCCCGGCTGCCGTGCACCTGAAACTCCGCCACATCCTCGCCGGTGAAACTGGCCGGGCCGGGGAACCAGAGCAGCAGCCCCCGGTCCAACAGCGCCCCGGTGGCGGGATCGGCAAAGCGGGCATAGTGGGCAAGCCGGGGCGCGGGCAGGGGGTGCCCGGTCAGCGCCACTGCCAGCGGCCCCGCCTGGGGGCCGGAGACGCGCAGCACGGCAACCCCCGCGCGACCGGGGGCCGTGGCGACGGCGATGATGGTCGCCACCACTGGATCAAACGCTCTTTTGGCCGGGGTGCAGCATCAACCGCTCCACCCGGCCCCC
>CAZNVY010000066.1:1467-18555 GCA_964576605.1 uncultured Elstera sp.
ACGCGCAACCCGGTGATGCCGAATTCCTTGGCGCGGGCTTTCGCATAGTCGCGCAGCTTTTCCGACCCCGACCCGGCGCAAGAGCCGCGCGGATGCCCATCCGGGCGGCGGTTGGTACAGACGAACAGATGCGCCTCGAAATACAGGGGGGGATCGGTCGGCAAACGGGGCATTCGCATCTCTTCGGCAAAGGGGCAGATCAAACCGCAGAAACGTCGGCTTAACTCTGTTAAATTTCAAGTCTTGCGCGGATACGAGACTATCGGTCCAATGCGGGCAACGCAATCTTTCGGGGGGAATATCCCAATGGCGGGCACGGTCACGATTACGACGGCAGCGGGCGAGAGCTTTACGGCCTATGAAGCGAAACCGGACGGCGCCCCGAAGGGTGGGCTGGTGCTGATCCAGGAAATCTTCGGCGTCAATCAGGTGATGCGCGATCTGGCGGAAGGCTTCGCCGCGCAGGGCTATCACGTCCTGGCACCGGACCTGTTTTGGCGGCAGGAGCCGGGCGTCGATATTACCGATAAGACGGAAGCCGAATGGCAGAAGGCTTTCGCGCTGCTGAACGGCTTCGATCAAGATAAGGGCGTTGCCGATCTTCAGGCGACGATCAGCCATCTGCGCGGCTTGGGTGTTGGAAAGGTCGGCACGGTCGGCTATTGCCTGGGCGGGCGCCTTGCCCTGTTAACGGCCCTGCGCACCGATGCCGATGCCGCCGTTTCCTACTACGGCATCATGCTGGCCCCGCTGGTGCCGGAGTTCGAGAAGATCAGCGCCCCGCTGCTGATGCATATCGCCGAGTTGGATAAATACGTGCCGCCCGCCGACCGGGAAGCGGTGCTGGCCGCACTCGCCCCGCGCACCAGCGCGTCCGCCTATGTCTACGACGGGCAGGAACACGCTTTCGCCCGCGTCGGCGGTCAGCATTACAATGCCGATGCCGCGACGCTCGCCAATGGACGGACGGAGGCTTTCCTGGCGAAAGCCCTGGCGGCATAAGGATCCTCACGATGACCAAGACCCATGCCATTCGCCTGCACGCCTTCGGCGGCCCCGAGGTTTTACAGTGGGAAGAGATCGAGCTTCCCGCCCCCGGCCCGAACGAGGCGCTGATCCGCCAGACCGCCATCGGGCTTAACTTTATCGAAATCTACCAGCGCACCGGCCTTTATCCGCTGCCGCTACCGCTCGTGCTGGGGCAGGAGGGCGCGGGCGTCGTCGAGGCGGTTGGCCCAGGGGTCACGGTGGTGAAGCCAGGCGACCGGGTTGGCTATGCCAGCGGCCCATCGGGTGCCTATGCCGAAAAAAGGCTCTATCCCGCTGACCGGCTGATCCCGCTCCCCGATGAGATCGACGATAAAACCGCCGCCGCCGCCCTACTGGGCGGGATGACCGCCCGCTACCTGCTGAAGGAAACCTTCCCGGTCCAACCGGGGCAGACAATCCTGTTTCATGCGGCGGCGGGCGGGGTTGGGCAGATTGCCGTGCAATGGGCCAAGCATCTCGGCGCGACGGTGATCGGCACGGTCTCCGCCGGGAAAGTCGATCTCGCCAAGTCCCTGGGTTGCGATCATGTGCTGGTGAGCGGCCAGGACGATATCGCCGCCCAAGTGAAGGCCCTCACCGGCGGACGCGGCGTCGAGGTGGTGTTCGATTCGGTCGGCAAAGATACGTGGGATGCCTCGCTCGACGCGCTGGCCCCGCGCGGCATGATGGTCACCTACGGTAATGCGTCGGGTCCAGTGCCCGCGATCGCGCCGTTGACCCTGGCCAGCAAAGGGTCGCTGTTCCTGACCCGCCCCACCCTGGGCCATTACATCGAAACCCGCGCACGGCTGCTGGCGAACGCCGAGGATCTGTTCGACGTGGTCCTGTCGGGCAAGGTCAAGATTCACGTGAACCAGACCTTTGCATTGAAGGATGTCGCCCAAGCCCATATCGCCCTCGCCGAACGGCGGACGACGGGCGCAACCGTGCTGCTGCCATAAATAAACATCCCCCCTCGGCTGACGGGCCGAGGGGGGTAGCCTTACAGGCTTAGTTCGTCGTTGTCTTCGGGGCGGGGGTGCCCGCCGCAGCCGCGCCCTGGGTGGCCTTTTCGTCCAGCTTCTTCACCGGGGCCGCATCGGTTTTAACGTCGGGCTTTACCTCGGTCTTGCTGGCATCGGGGGCCACCGGCTTAACAGTCGGGGCAATCTTGGTTTCCGCCGTGCCCGATGCCTGGACCGGAGCCTGAACCTTCACGGCTGTGTCCTTCACCGGGGCCGCAACCGGGGCGGCGGCTTTGACTGGGGCAACCGGCGCGGTCGCCGGAACGCCGGTCGTGCCAGAAGCCAGGGCAACGCCCGACACCGAGAGAACCAGGGCGGCAAAACCAGCAGCAATCTTCGTCATGATTCGATCCTTACTTGTATCAGGCAAGTCGTTGTTGGGTTTTCTTTCGGGGTTTCGGTAGGTTTTTCCGTCCCCGTGCCAATAGACTTACGCCTGACACCGCATCAAATCAAATTACAACGGGCAGAACCTTAGTTTAGCTCCCCGTAACCTTGGGGCAGGATTAAGGCACCGCGGATCTTGCATTCGCGATGAAGGCCCGCACTTTATCCGAGTCTTTGATCCCCGGCACCGCCTCCGTCCCGCTGGCGACATCCACCGCGTAAGGGCGGGTGCGGCGCACGGCATCGGCCACCGTCTCCGGCGTCAGCCCGCCCGCTAGAATCAGCCTCCCGGTCGCGGCCAGTGCTTCGACCGTTGCCGTATCGGCGACAACGCCCGACCCGCCGTAATGCCCTGCCGCCGCGCCATCGGCCAGAAAGCCCATTGCCTCCCAAGCATCGAGATCGGCCGCCAGAGGCGGGGCGCGGAAGGCTTTGATAACCGGCATCGGCAGGCCGCGATACGCCGCTGGCGTTTCATCGCCATGAAGCTGCACGGCGCTTACGCCGGTTTTCGTCCAAAGATCGACCAGTTCGGCGGGCGTTGCATTGACCGTCACCGCCACCGTCTGCACGAAGGGCGGCAGTTCCCGCCGCAGCCGGGCAAGGTCCGCCACCGCAATCGCCCGCTTCGACCCCGGCCAAGTGACGAACCCCAAAGCATCCGCTCCACAGGCCGCCGCGTGCAACGCGTCGCCCAAGCGCGTCAGACCGCAAATTTTCACCCGGACCATGTGCTGTGTACCTTGCTTGACGCCTCTATGCGGCGCGGGACCGAACAACGGCGGCGATATGCCTGCCAGCCTTGGCTTCCGTAACGGCGAGATCGTAGGCCGACTGCAAATTCAGCCAGAGACGCGCCGATGTGCCGAAATAAGCCGCCAATCGCAGGGCGGTATCGGCGGTTATCCCGCGCTTACCCGCGATAATATCCGCCATGCGGCTCTGCGGCACGTCCAAAGCGCGGGCAAGGGCGGAAACCGACAGGCCAGCCTCGGCCACTTCATCGGCCAGAACTTCACCGGGATGGATCGCCGGAAGGCTAACCTTCTCAATGGTAATCGACGATTTCGACATCATAGGCGTCTCCCTCGCTGAAGATGAAGCAAATCCGCCACTGGACATTGATGCGGATGCTGAACTGGCCGTTTCGATCCCCTTGCAAGGCTTCAAACCGATTAGACGGAAGCTCCATCAAATCGGCCAAGCAAGACGCCTCGTGCAGCAACGCCAGCCGCCGTTGGGCTTGCCGTTCAAAAGCCTGAAACTCCGCCACCCGCTCGCCCGCGAGAAACCGAGCCGTTCGCTTGTCTGCGGCAGTTTTGATCATATGGGTATCATAAACCGATTATCTGTATCTGATAAACGGATAATCCACAGGGCAGACTGGCTACCTACCGCCCCAGCAAATAACGCAACTGCGCCCCCGGTTCCGGCGCGCGCATCAGGGCGGAGCCGATCAGCACCGCTTGAGCGTCGATAGCGCGCATCCGGGCAAAATCCTCCGGTGTCTCAAGCCCGCTTTCGGCGACGAAGCCAATGCCGGGCGGCACCATCGGGCGCAGCCGTTCGGCGTTCTTGAGATCGATGATGAAGGTGGTGAGGTCGCGGTTATTGACGCCGATCAGATCGGCACCGGACTTCAACGCAATCGCCATTTCCGCTTCATCATGCACTTCCACCAGCGCATCCAGCCCATAGGCACGCGCTTGGGCGAGATAGTCGGCGGTTGCCTCGCCCAAGACGGCAACAATCAGCAGGCAAGCGTCAGCGATCAGGCGGGTTTCGGCAAGCTGCCAGGGATCAACGACGAAATCCTTGCGCAATACCGGGATCGAAACCTGGGCGCGGGCAGCCTGTAATTCTTCATCCTTCCCATGAAACCAATGGGGCTCGGTCAGGATCGACAGGGCGGAAGCCCCCGCCGCCTCATAGGATTTGGCAATCGCCACCGGGTCGCTGTCCGCCCGGATCGTTCCGGCGGAGGGGGAGGCGCGCTTGATCTCGGCGATCACGCGCAGGTCACCCGGCGCGGTCACCGCCCGGGTGAAGCCGCGCGTCGGAGGGAGGGTGGCAATCGCCCGCTCAAGCTCGGCCAGAGACCGTTTAGCCTTTGCAGCGGCGACATCCTCCGCCCGGCGGTCGCAGATCGGCTTCAGGCGGTTGGGAAGGGTCGTGGTCGTCATCTTAGGCCTCATTCTTCAGGGCGCGCAGCCCATCGAGCTTCGCCAGCGCCGCGCCGGAGGCAATTGCCTGGTCCGCCAGGGCAACGCCTTCCTTGAAATCGCCGGCCGCATCGGCGGCGACCAGGGCGGCCGCAGCATTCATCAGTACCGCCGGGCGGCCTGGGTGATCCTCGCCGCGCAGGATCGCCAACAAAGCCGCCGCATTCTCCTGCGGGGTACCGCCCTTGATACTGTCGAGCGGTCGTTCCTCAAACCCGAAATCGGCGGGGGTGACGGTGAAAACCTCGATCTCGCCCTTCTTCAGCGCGGCGACATGGGTGCGCCCAAGCTGCACCACCTCGTCCAGCACCACCTCGGCCGAGATGACCAAGCCACGCTCGCACTCTAGCCCGGCCAAGGCTTCGGCCATCGTCCGCAGCTTCGACGGGTGATAGACGCCAACGCATTGCGTGCGGACATGGGCGGGATTGGTCAGCGGCCCGAGCAGATTGAACAGGGTCCGCACGCCCAAGGTCCGCCGGATGGTCACCACGGCCTTGGTGGCCGGGTGATAAAGCGGCGCGAAGAGGAAGCCGATCCCGATGGTTTCGATGCCGCGCGCCGTCGCCTCGATCGACAGATCGACCGGAACGCCCAGGGCTTCCAGCACGTCGGAACTACCGCTTTTCGACGACACCGCGCGGTTGCCGTGCTTGGCAACGCTGACCCCGGTGCCCGCTGCGATGATCGCCGCCGTGGTCGACAGGTTCAGCCCCCCCGCGCCATCGCCGCCGGTTCCGGCGGTACACAGGGTCGGGCGCGCCGTCAGGGGCAGTTTGAGGGCGCGGGCGCGCAGGACGGAGGCGGCACCGATCAACTCTTCGACCGTCTCCCCCTTTACCCGCAGCCCCATCAACAAACCGGCGAATTGCAGATCGGGACAGCCGCCATCAATCAGATCATCCAGCGCGAAGGCCAGTTCCTGCCGGGTCAGATCCTGCCCACGCCCGACTTTTTCCAAAAGCTCCGTAATCATCGCGCCGCCTGCCTCGATACCATTCGCCTCAAAAGGGCTAAGACTGTGCCGGGCGGGGGGGAGAAGGGTCAAGGGCCGACCGCGCGGGGCGGGAATGCCGGGCTTGGCCTTTACCGCTGCCGCCGCTAGGGTAACGGCGTTTTCGTCTGACTATGCTCGACGACCATACGCCGCCAAATCGTCCGCAGAAATCACATCGGCAGACACAAGGCGGTAGTGTCGCTCTTCGACCACCTTAACGTGATCGTCCTCCACCGTAAGCTCGAATAGCGCAATCAGATCATCCGCCATGAATTGCGTCGAAATGGCACGACAGATCAATTTGGGAAACTTTTCCGAGCAGCAAAGCAAATCCTGCTTTGTCTGAACAACTGAAAGCTGATCGTTTCCACCTTTCGCCTGGACCGGTATAACGTACTGCCGCCCCTGCCGATCAATCCCAACGTATATTTCGTCAATTTCGATCTGTCCGACGCCCCGAACCGTCGTTCTTAGATGATTTTGAAGGGAGTAGCTTGCAATCCCAAGGAATATATCAATCAATCGATTATAGCGAACCTTCGCGAGCAAGGCCTGCTCATCGGAGAGTGCATAAGCCGAGACGATCTCCGGCGTTGCGTCGGGGATTTTTACGGTAACAAGATCGGGATTGGGCACAATCCTATTGATCGGTACTAACCTGAAAGCATAGAGCGCCCGCCCCATCCCCTCAATAATCCATTCCATTCCTTCGGGCTGAGTGGCTAACACCGCATCCGGCATTGGCGTTCGATAGCGCAGGGAATAGACCACATCACCAAGGTTTTTTGGAAGGTCTAGCCCAAGCGTCGCCGCCGTGGTTTCGAGATCGTTCCGGGCAAACGGGAGTTCCCTCGCATCCGAGTGGAACCGATCAAGAAATATCCGCTCGATCAGCGCCTTGTACCTATTCTGATTTTCCGGTGGTTTAACCATACTGTACCCGTGCAACCGCTTGCCGTTCCGCCTCGATCTCGTCTTGCTTTCGCTTACGCGCGCCGCTCTTTCGATCACGCTTACCAATCGGTGTTTCAACCCCCCAATAAGCCGAGGCCAGCGACATGTCCATTCGCAGCAAAGCAGGATCGCCCAGAGCAAGCACAGCTTCCGGACGAGTTGGTTGTGCGTCAATTGCCTTCATTATCGCATCAGCCACGGCTTGAGCCAGCGGGGGCGGTACGGCGTTCCCTATCTGCCGCGCGCCGTGCCACTTAGTTTCGTGGAACCGAAACCAGTCGGGAAAACCATGCAAACGCGCCATCTCCCGAACAGTCACACAACGCGGCGCTGAATAGTGGATTGGACGAGGGCTCGTGAATGCTCCTCGCGCCGAGTCCGTACCCGCCCGAAGCGTGTTCGACACACCCTGCGACGGGAGTTTGTAAAAGCGGGAAATCGGCTCGTTTCGCCCACCTTCGGTTTCAGCAAATCGCCGCCGAGAAATATCCGTATGCTCCGTTCGTAGACTGGCCGTCAGCAATCCCGGCTCCCATTTCCGAGGATACCCAAACGCCCACGCGTCATTGTCGAGGCAGCGCAGCTTCCGAGCATAAGCACTAGGCTCCGCCCAAGCGTCCGTTCGCACCACGTCGCGATCAAGCAATTCGGGGAACTGCTCCGCTTCGGGCAAATCGCCTAGAGCATCTTGGCAAGATGGGCCCGGCGGAAGACTGCCATCGGTAGAACCGGCGGCAACCGTTCTGGGAGCGGGATAATCAGGCAGGCGAAGCCCCTTTTTCGCGCCCATCAAAATCAGTCGTTCCCGATCTTGCGGAACGCCGAACGATGAGGCGTTGAGAACCTTCCACGGCAAGCGGACGTGATAACCAACAGCATCAAATGCATTGATCAACTCTTCGAGAAATGCTTTGTGCCGCCCAATCGTCAGACCCTTCACGTTCTCAAAAACAAAGTACCTGGCATCAAGTTCGGATACGATTCGTACAAAGTCCTTAACAAGACTGTTGCGTGGATCGTCAAGCACGCGGCGGCCAATCAACGAGAATCCTTGGCAGGGCGCACCGCCGAATACAACATCGACACACCGCTGACCGATTTTGGCGGCGGCCCTTATGTCCGATCCGCTAAGGCCCGTTACTGATCGGGGGATTACCGCACAGGACGGAAAGTTGAACTTATGGGCGCAAGCATGGATCGGATCGATTTCGACAGCCGCAACGACATCGAACCCGGCTTGCTCGAAGCCGAGACTTAGGCCGCCCGCGCCCGCAAAAAGGTCAATCCCAATCGGTCGCCCCATGTTCTAGCGCCCCCTTACGTCTCATTAACCACAAAATAATGGAAGCTGCGAACCGATAGCACCCAAATCCCAAGCGCGCTTCTGTTCGGACCGCGGGCCGACTTGGAAGCGTTTCTCATTGCCCCTTAAGCCAGTTTAGCCTCCGCCGCCTCCACCAAAAACCGAGACCGATTACCGCCACTAACCGCATCGATCCGCCCCAGCAGAGAACGCCGTATCATGACGTTCACCCGCTCCGCCTTCAAGAAATCCTGGGGCAGGTCAATCAAGACCAAAACAGCCCCCGCTTGCTGGGGGTCGTCTTTCAAAGCTTCTAGGCTTGACGGTTGGATCGGTTCACCCAGCGTCTCTAGAACCGCGAGATGACCGGCCAAGGCTTCTGCCGCCATGGCGCGCGCTTAACCCGCCACTGCGTCCATCGCCTGCGCCAAAGTCACATCGCGGGCGGATAGGCCATTGCAGTCATGGGTGGTCAGCAGCACATCGACGCGGTTATAGACGTTGAACCATTCTGGGTGATGGTCGGCCTTTTCCGCCAGAATCGCCACCCGGCTCATAAAGCCCCAGGCCTCGACAAAATCCGTGAAGCGGAAGCTCTTGGTGATCGCGTCGCGGGTCGGTTCGTAGGTCCAGCCGGGTAAGGCGGCGAAGGCCGCGGCCCGTTCGGTATCGGTCAGCTTGGCAAGCGTCATTGGCCTTCCCCCACGACAGGGCGATCAGAATTGCGTAAAACGTTTCTGTGATGCTTGAAAGTGATCTCGCCCGCAAGCTACTTGATTTCTACCTCGCCCTGGGGGTGGATGAGGCGATTGGCGCACAACCGTTGGACCGCCGCCGGGCCGAACCGCCCGCGCAGCCCGATCGGTTGCGCCCAGCCCCGGCGCGCCCGTCCGCGCTGCCAGGCCCGACTCCCGATTTGACCGCCTTCGCCCCCGACCGGGGGATCGCGGACGCCCGTCAGCGCGCTGCCGACTGCGCCACCCTTGCCGCGCTAGACGCTGCGATCCGCAGCTTCGATGGCTGCGCCCTGAAGCAAACCGCTATGTCTACCGTGATATACGATGGGGCCATCGATGCGCCGCTGCTGGTGATCGGCGAGGCACCGGGCGGCGAGGAAGATCGGCTGGGCAAACCCTTCGTCGGCCCCGCCGGGCAGTTGCTGGATCGGATGTTGGCTGCCATCGGCCTTGACCGCACGCGCGCCTGTATCACCAACATCGTTTATTGGCGCCCGCCCGGTAATCGAAAACCGACCGACGCCGAAATCGCCACCTGTCTTCCTTTTGTCGAACGCTTCATTTCCCTGATGAAGCCGAAAGTCGTTCTGCTCGCGGGTGGCACCCCAACCCAGGCATTGTTACGGCGTACCGACGGTATTACCAAGCTGCGCGGTCGCTGGTTTGATTGGACCGATGGCAGCGGCACAACAATACCCATGCTACCCTCATATCATCCTTCGTATTTACTGCGCTCCCCTGGACAAAAGCGAGATGCTTGGAAGGATTTTCTGATCTTAGCCGATAGATTAGACCCCTCTATACAGTCGTAAAAAAGCCATAAATTCTGGGGACTTGATGGGTTTGTGTGGCGCTTGACCCACACCTGTTGCCGATTTTCCTACTTGTCATCAAACTGTCTCGGCTCTATCTAGACAGGACTATGACCAACATTCGCACGACCAAAGGGGGCTACGGCACCCGTGGGCGCGGGTTTTTGCTTTTTGCAAGCGCGCTAACGGTTCCCCTCCTCCTTCTCGGCCCGATGCTGGCCTTTTCCCGACCTGCCCTGGGCGCGGCTACCGCCTCGCTGCCCGATGAGGTCGCGGTCTATACGCCGGGTCCCACCGTTCCTGCCGACGAAACCTCGCAAACCTTACCCGATGTGTTGGGGGATGGGGATGTCGTCCTGTACCGCAAAATTCTGGAAGCCCAGACAGGGGCCGATTGGCCAACCGCTGATCGGTTGATCGGGGCACTCACCGACCGGCAGTTGGTGGGCCATATCCTGGCGCACCGCTACCTGCAAACGCCCTATAAAGCGGGGTATGACGAGCTGCGCCGCTGGCTTTTGGCCTTTATGGAACAAACCGAAGCCCCCCGGATTTACGCGCTGGCGCAAAGCCGCAAACCGAAAACCGGGGCCGCCGCCCTCCCGAAACTGAAACAGAGCGCCAGTTTCGACCGCTCCGGCGACGAAGATATGAGCTGGCGCGACAAACCCTATACGGCGGCCAAGCCTGGGAAGGGCTGGCCGGCGCTGGCGGCCAAATTGAAGCGGATCGATACTGCCGATGCCGCGCGCGATGCCCTGCCACTGATTGCCGCCGCGGAAGAGACTGTCGATCCAGTCCTCCTCGACCAAGCCCGCGCCCGGCTTGCGCAGCTACTGTTCCTCGCCGGACAGGATAGCGCCGCCCTGGCCGCCGCAACCGCCGCCACCCGCTCGGCCGATAAAGTACCGGACGGGGCTTGGACCGGCGGGCTGGCGGCGTTCCGGATGAACCGTAAGGCAGAAGCACTGGCGCTCTTCGCGCAGGTCTGGGATTCGCCCGCCGCCTCGGATTGGACCAAGGCCGGGGCCGCTTTTTGGGCGTATCGCGCGGCCAAAGCCAGCGGTAAAAACGTGGAAGCCGAACAATGGCTCTATCGGGCCGCCGAAGCGCGCTATACCTACTATGGGCTGCTGGCCCGCCGCACCCTGCAATGGGATATTTCGCTGGACTGGGAACTGCCCAGCCTATCGGCGCGCGATCTAGCCAGTCTCAAGCGCTTTCCGGCCGTCACCCGCGCTTTGGCCCTAACGCAGATCGGGCTGAAAAGCCGGGCCGAGGCCGAGTTGCGCGCCGTGCTGCCGCGCCTGCCCGCCGATTTGCACCTACCGATGCTCACCCTGGCCGAACGCGGCGGTAGCCCGGCCTTAGCCATGAGTCTCGCGGGTGGAATCGAACGGGCGCGGGGCGAACGCTACGACGCCGGCCTCTACCCCATTCCGCACTGGACCCCGCGTCAGGGCTTCGCCGTCAATCCGGCGCTGCTCTATGCCATCGCCCGGCACGAATCGCATTTCACGGTAGGGGCGAAAAACCCCTCTGGCGCGCGGGGGCTGCTGCAGATCATGCCCGAAACCGCCTCTGCCATGGCCCGTAAAGGCGGTGCGCCGGATGATGCGCGCGACGTGGGGGACCCGACGGTGAATATGACCCTCGGCCAGCGCCTCGCCTCCACATTGCTACGGCACGATATGGTCCAGGGAAATCTGCTGCGCTTTGCCATCGGCTATAGTGCCGGGTTGAAACTGCTCGACCGGATGAATAAGGGCGAGGGCACCAGCCGGGCCGCCCATACCGCCCTACAGCGCGATCCGCTCTTATTCGTGGAAAGCATTCCCTATGCGGAGACCCGTAACTTCACGAAAAAACTTTTGACCAACTATTGGATCTATCAACGCCGCCTGGGCCAACCGACCGATAGTTTGACCGCACTTGCCGCCGGGAAAGTCCCATCCTATCGTCCGGGGCAGTATGCGCCGGTGGATGTGGCCGGGCGGTAACCTGAAGGGGTGCGCTGGTATGAGTAAAATCGACGAAACCCGCGCCTTCCGCCCGGTCCAGATTGCGCTGCTTACCGTCTCCGACCGGCGCACCCTGGCCGAGGATACATCGGGCGATCTCTTACAGCAGCGTCTGACCGATGCCGGGCACGTGCTGGCGGCGCGAGTGCTGCTGAAGGACGATCTTTCGGCAATCATCGCCCAGCTAACCCAGTGGATCGATGATCCGCAGGTGGATTGTATCCTAACCACCGGCGGCACGGGCCTCACGGGACGCGACGTGATGCCGGAAGCCTTCAAGGCTGTCGTGGAGAAGGACATTCCCGGCTTTGGCGAACTCTTCCGCTGGATCAGCTTTCAGAAGATCGGCACCTCCACGATGCAAAGCCGCGCCACGGCGGGCCTGGCGCGCGGCACCTATCTTTTCGCCCTACCGGGATCGACCAGCGCCTGCCGCGACGGTTGGGACGAAATCCTGCGCTGGCAACTCGACGCCCGGCACCGACCCTGCAATCTTGTGGAACTGATGCCCCGCCTGCGGGAGCATGAGGGGGGCTAGGCGGTAAAATCGACTAGAGATTCCAGGCCATCAGGTCGGTTACAGCGAAATTAGTGACCCCCAGCAAAATCAGCGCGCCCGTCTGCGCTGCTGTATCGAATGCCCCCGCCGCCGCCTCGATGAGCAAAAGCGTATCGGCCCCTGCGTCATTCACGGTAAAAACCCCTGCCGAAAAATTACCACGCAACCCGTAATGATTATAGGCCGTTAGGGCCGATGCATTGCTCCCTGTCGTCAGCAGCGTGTAGTTATCTGGGTTCGTAACCCGAAGCCGATCAGACCCGGTTGTAAAATCGGTGATAATATCAACACCATTGCCAAAGGTCAGGGTTTCGCCAGCCCCAATCGATGCAGCGGTCAATGTTTCAGCTGTGCGCGCGACACCATGGTTAGAGAAATAATAAAATTCATCGCTGCCCCCACCGCCCGAAACACGATCAGCCCCCAACCCGGCCTGTATTGTATCATTGCCCCCGCCGCCACTCAAAGTATCGGCCCCCAACCCGGCCTGTAGAACATCCGCTTGGCCGCTGCCAACCAGCGAATCCGCACCGGCACCACCCGTAACAGTTACTCCACGACCAGTAATATTAGAAGCATCAAAGTTAAAGCTACGCCATGACACCAGCGTTCCAGCATAATAACTAACGGAGGTCGTTGTATCCATCGCATGACTTGAGCCTGCGGAAATCACATATTGGTAGCTCACCCCATCGGCAAATTGAATTAACTCCACCTCGGTTACCCCGTCCAAATCGGTATCCGCATTTCGGCCTGTCACGTTCAGCGTATCGGCACCATCCCCGCCCCTAACAGTATCGGAAACCGTGAGATCGTCCCCAACGTAGAAGCTGTCTGCACCATCACCGCCGTCAAGCACATCGTCGCCGGTACCGGGGTCGAGCACATCACCGCCGTCCCCACCGTCTAATGCGTCATTACCATCGTCGCCGAACATCAGGTCGTTCCCGACATCGCCAAAGATGTAATCATTCCCGCTACCACCAATCAGACTGTCATTCCCGGCACCACCGTCGAGACTATCATCCCCAAGCCCCCCATTGAGGGTATCAACCTCGCTGCCACCGGCTAAGAAATCATTCCCGTTGCCGCCCACTAAACTGTCAGTCCCCGCATGACCATAGAGCGTATCGTTTCCAGCCTCACCGAGGATCGTGTCGCTACCCCCCCCACCACCCAGGGTATCGCCCCCCTCCCCACCGACCAAACGATCCGCTTGGGAACCACCATCGATCGAATCGCCCCCCATCCCACCCGTAATTGTCATGGCGTGACCTGAAATCGACACGCCCACAAACGTCAGGGTCGATGCCCCAGTCAGCGCACTCCCATCAAGAACAACAGCCGTTGTATCGGTGGCATGGGCCGAACCGCCGGTAGGGGTCCAGCTGTAACTTGAGCCATCCGCCAGTTGGATGGTTTCAAACTGCGACACACGGTCGAGGCTCGTCGCGCCGAGCGAGGACGTCAGGGTCAGCAGATCATTGCCCGCGCCACCGGTTAGGGTTGTCGTTGCCGAAACATTGCCGCCGCCGACGACCGTATCGTTGCCAGTGCCGGTGAGTACGCTCAGGCCGCCACCACCAAGGGTGATCGTATCACTGCCTGAACCAGATTGGACCGAAACGCCAACCGGCACGGTAAAGGTCAGCGCCCCAGTCATGGCGCTACCGTCCAGCAGTGTCGCCCCACCGAAACTGCCAAGCGTCAGCGCCCCCGCGCCGGTCACGGTGACGGTGCCGCCACCCGTCATCAAGGTTCCCAAGGTGCTAGCCGACCGAACCTCCAGGCTCAATCCGCTGCGGCCGGTTGTCAGGGCTGATCCAGTGACCGAGCCATCGAGGCCGAATTTTTGGAGGGCGTTACTACTGTCGGTCAGTGTATTGGCGTAACCGCTACCAAGGACGAAAACCGTATTGGCCGCTAGGTCAGTACTGGGGGTCTGGACGGTGAGATTGCCGCTACCCGTCAGAATAACCTCGCCGATCAAGGTAAAGCCGGACCCGTTCAAAACCGTGTTGCTCGCAGTCTGAAGGGCGATCCGATCAATATCGATAACCATCGCCGTTCCGGCGGCATTGATCGTCCCCGTCTGCGCGGTCAGGGTCAGGCTATCAGTCCCGCCACGACCATTGACCGCATCCGTGCCGTTCAACGTTCCGGCACCGCCCGTGAAGGCCTCGTTGGTCCCGACCTCCGTCGGCACCAGACTATCGGTTAGACCGGTTGTCAGCGCCAAGGAAATCTCCGAGGGCGGGGTGACGGGCGGGGGTAGGGGGGGCGACGGGATGATGGGAATCTGGATGGTGCCATCGGCATTCAGGCCGGCCCCCTCGCCCGCAGTAACGCCTAACTGCGCATAAACCAAAAAGGGCGATACTTGACTAAGCGCGCTATTCGCTGCCGAAACCGTATAGCCACCAGAGATGCGTGTACCGTTCTGATCGATAACCTCGGTACCGGGCGATAGTAATAGCCTAATCGATCCTGGGCTAAAGAAAACTGCCGATGCGGCTGTGAGTTGTGAGAAATCAAGGGTAATTCGTGAGCCATCTGCCAGGCCGCGCGCATCCAGAATCAGCCCGGCGTCGCGACCATTGGCCGCCAGGAAAGCATCGGTCAGCACCAAGCGGAACTGACTGGGCCGACCGTCGGCAGCAGCGTTCACAAAGGCCAAAGCATCGAGATTGCGCAGGGTGGCCGCCCCAGTATCGATCACCAGGGGCACCGTTCCCCCCGCGAGGTAGAGAAGATCCTGCCCCGCTTCACCGTCAATCACATCGCCTGCGGCCAGGCTGCTTGCGGAAAGGATGAAGCGATCATGCCCCGCCCCCCCCAATAGGGTTTCAAAGCCCTGATTGGCGATTATCGTATCATTACCATCGCCTGCTTCGGCCAGATTACGACCGTCACCCAGATCGATCCAATCATTACCGGCTTGACCATAGGCTCGATCGTCGCCGCCTGCGTCACGGAGGATATCATCGCCGCTGCCACCCCATTGGCTATCGTTGCCGATGCCGCCCGACAGCGTATCGTTCCCCGCGCCGCCGACGATCGAATCGTTCCCAGCATTGCCGATCAGACTATCGGCCCCGTCCGAACCAATCAGTGTATCGCGGCCCGACCCGCCGATGAGCACGCTGCCCGTTTGCGTGGCCCCCGTATCGGTGCGCAGAGCGCCGGTCAGCGCCAAGCCGATCAGCGCCCGGCTACCATCGATATTCTCGAAGCCGGTCAAGGTTGGTCCCGCCTCAGTGCCGCTCACCGTCTGCGTTCGGTTTTGATCGTCTGTCTGGGTCAGGTCGATCATTGCAAGATCGGGAGCCGCCGCTGCGCTAATGAGCAGCGTATCGCCCGCCTGGCCCTGCCCGCCCGCCGTGATCCTGACGGTCGGCGCTAACCCAGCACCGGGAAGCAGTGGATCGTCTGTTGCCCCGAAGGCCGCGCTGGTGGTCAGTGCCGTCTGGGCCACGGGCGCAACCATCCGGCCTTCCAGCAGCCCAAACATAACATAATGGCCAAGCGCAGTTTGAAGCGTATGACCGGCGCGGATGAGATCAGGGTTTGCCGCCAGATAGGCTGTAGCATCAAAGCCAAGCTGATCGCTGCTCGACAGCCGACCTTCTGATGCGCCAAAGACGCGGTAATGATCCCAGGCGCTAGCAAAAATACCCGCTGCTACCGCCGCCCGCACATCCGGATTTTGCGCCAGGTAATAATCTGCATCGAAAGCAGGATTCGGATTCCGCCCCTCCCGTGCGCCATATTGTTCAAAATGGGTAAGAGCACTGGGGATCATCCTTTGGGCGAGCGCCGCCGCAACATCACGGTTTACCGATAAATAATAGGCAACATCGAACCCCAGCGCGCTCATTACAGCCCCCTGACGTGCATTTCAGGAGTGCGTTTTAACAGATATTTTCCCGACACGCTATAAAATAGTTAATGAATTATAAATATTTGCAATCATGCTTAATTTTTATTTATATTTGTAACAAGAGAAGCACGCTAACGAGACTTTACCAGAATAACGGCCCCTTGCTGCACAGATCCCCCAAAATAGACCACGGGCCGCAAGACCGTTATAGGGCCTCCAAATCCTCCACCAGCACGCAGACCCGCAGAACCTTCCCCTCCTCCACATGGGGGATGTCGTGGGTGCGCGTCCGGCGCAGGCTACCGTCGGGACGGGCCAGGGCGCGCTCGACGGTTACTGTGCAACAGCCGGCTCATCGACGCCCATTCCCAAGGTGGTATGGAACCCTGGCGTAAGCAACCCCGAAAACGGGGATCTTGTCGGGGGATCGCAGAAGTAAATAATTCTCTTTCAGAAAATAATTTACAATCTTTCAATATTTACTTGTGATTATTTATACATATTGTGATTCTCTCTCGCCATTGCACCGCAGCATCTGTAGCCTCAAACCATCGGATGCCCCCAAAGTGGAGAGAGCCATGTCGTACCGCACTGCCATTGATGACGCCCGCAAGGCCATCACCCCCAATACCACCTGGAACGGTATCGAAGCCGAAGCTGTGGCGCGGATGCGCCTGCAAAATCGCTTCCGCACCGGCCTTGATATTGCGCGCTACACGGCCCGCATCATGCGCCAGGACATGGAAGCCTATGACCGCGACCCCAGCCAATACACCCAATCCTTGGGCTGTTGGCACGGGTTCATCGGTCAGCAGAAGCTGATCTCCATCAAAAAGCATTTCGGCACCACCGATAAGCGCTACCTCTATCTCTCCGGCTGGATGATCGCCGCGCTGCGCTCGGATTTCGGCCCGCTGCCCGACCAATCGATGCACGAAAAGACCAGCGTTCCGGCGCTGATCGAAGAACTCTACACCTTCCTGCGTCAGGCCGACGCCCGCGAACTCGGTATGCTGTTCCGCGACATCGATAAGGCGCGCGAAGCGGGGGACGAGCTGCGCGAACGCAAGCTGCTGCAGCAGGTCGATAGCTACCAGACCCACGTCGTGCCGATCATCGCCGATATCGATGCCGGGTTCGGCAATGCCGAAGCCACCTATCT
>CAZNVY010000067.1:0-4127 GCA_964576605.1 uncultured Elstera sp.
CGCTTTCCGACGTTCATGAACGATCAATCCTCGCTGATTTTCCTGTGCGATTATTTGCGCCTGCTGACCCTTGGTACCGATAATCCCCATGAAGTTGAAGCCTTGATGGACGAGGAGATCGAAACCCATCACCAGGAAGCGATGCAGGTTCCGGCGGCCTTGCAGGTGATGGCCGACGCGCTTCCCGCAATCGGGATCGTCGCGGCGGTGCTGGGGGTTATTAAGACCATGGCGCTTATCGACCAGCCGGCTGCCGTGATCGGGGCCTCGATCGGCGGTGCGCTGGTCGGAACCCTGCTGGGCGTGCTTCTGTCCTATGGTTTCGTCGGCCCCTTCGCGACCGCCCTGAAAAACGATGTGGAAGCGGAGCTGAAGTTTCTGCACTGCATGAAGGCAGGCATTCTTGCCCACATGCAAGGCTATGCCCCGGCGGTTTCGGTGGAATTTGCCCGCAAGGCGCTGATGAGCGACGTGCGCCCGACCTTCTATGAAGTGGAAGCGACGGTTTCCTCCTTGCCGCCGGTTTAATCCCGCGCTTTTCTGATACGAGGATAAGGCCATGGCCGGGAACAGCAATCTTCCGCCGATTATCATCAAGAAGGTCAAGGGCGGCCATGGTGACGCCCATGGATCGACCACGTGGAAGATTGCCCTGGCGGACTTTATGACCGCCATGTTCATTATCTTCCTAATGCTGTGGATCATCAATCAATCCACACCTGAGCAAAAGGTGGCAATCGCCGAATATTTTGCCCCGGTCAGCGCGTCGCGCAACCCCTCCGGTTCGGGCCAGATGCTGAATGGCGAAACCATCAGCAAAGATGGGGCGTTAAAAAATCCCTCGGCCCCGCTCGGCACCCCCGGCGGCGGCCCCTCGTTGCCGAAAGAGGGCGACGGCAATACCGATATTCCCGGCTATCCCGGCGCGCTACCAAAGCCGCTGGGCACCGATGCTGAACCAGGGGCGCTCTCTGGGGTAAAAGCCCCCGCCCCGGCGGAAGTGGAGCGCCAAGTGCGGCAAGCGCTGCAAAGCGTGCCGGAACTTCAGGGCTTTCAAGCCAATGTTCAGTTCGCCCAAACCTTGGACGGTACGCGCATCGATCTCATCGATAACGAAAAGCAGGAATTATTCCCGAAAGGCAGCGCACGCCCCTTGCCGCAAACCGAACGGCTGATGGCCCAGGTGGCAAAAGTGATCGCGGCGGTGCCTAATAAAGTTTCGATTTCTGGCCATACGGATGCCGTGCCCTTCGGCCCGAATGCCCGCTACGATAATTGGGACCTTTCCGCTGATCGCGCCAATGCCAGCCGCCGGGTGTTGAACCGTAACGGCATTGCCGATGATCGCATTGCCCAAGTGGAGGGTAAGGCCGACCGCGAACCGAAAGTTCCGGAAGACCCGAAGGCTGCCAGCAATCGCCGCATATCGATCACATTGCTCAACGAACCGCCGCCGCCCTCGGCCTCGGCGGCCACTGCCGTGCCGGTGCAGCCGCCGCCCCCCGGCCCGGACGGTCGCTTAATTCCGCGCCAGTAAGCCTTTCTCTCTCTCCCGGCCCCGTGCCGGGAGATTGATTTTTAGCGTCCAGCTGGTCACCTCGATTGCGGACCCCGCCGCAAGGAGGGGCGCGATGACCGATGCACCGGAACGCGGAATGGCCGCCTTAGACCGGATCGTCGATCCGATCTTTTATCGCACCCGCCCCTTTCCGTGCTCCTATCTACCGGATCGCAACGAAACACGGGTGTTGACCGAAGTAACGCCAGAAATGGCGGCGGGCGGCTTCTTCGACTTTTTGCAACATTATGGCTTTCGCCGTAGCCAGCGCTATTTGTATCGGCCCGTTTGCGAGGGATGTTCGGCCTGTATTCCCGTTCGCATCCCCGTTGCCCGCTTTGCCCCGAACCGCACCATGCGCAGGCTCGCCCGGTTAAACGCCGATCTAAGCGCCCACTTCGTACCACCCCAGGCGAGTGCCGAACAATTTGCCCTCTTCGCACGCTATCAAGCCGCCCGGCACCGCGATAGCGATATGGCCACAATGGGCTTCGAGGATTACCGCGCCTTAGTGGAAGAAACGCCGGTTAAAACCGAAATACTCGAACTCCGCGATGCGCTTGGCACGCTCTGGGGCTGCGCGTTAACCGATGTCGGGCAGGACAGTCTTTCCGCCGTTTATAGTTTCTACACGCCGACCCCTACCGCGCGCAGCTTAGGCACCTTTCTGGTCCTGACCCTGCTCGACGCCGCCGCGGCTCGTGGCTTGCCCTACCTTTATCTTGGCTATTGGATCGCCGAGTGCCGAAAAATGGCCTATAAGACGAAATTCAGCCCCTTGGAACGGTTCGACGGCCACCGTTGGCAGGAAGGCTAACCGCCCACGCCTACCGACGCTGGCTGCATCGCCCGGAAGCCCCGCGCGACGCATAAGAAGGCCTGTACCGCTTTGGGCAGAACCTTTTGCGGGTCTTCGCTCGCGGCCACCCACAGGGCGGCGTTCAACGCCGCGCCGTTCAGCAGGCGGGCTGCCGCTTCCGCATCGACCGGAGTCACGATCCCCTCGGCGATCAACGCCTCTAGGGCCTGAACCGTCGCCTGCAAGCAACTATCCTGGCTGGGCCACTGCGACGGGTCGCCCAAAACCGCGGGGCCATCGAGCAGAATGATCCGCTGCACATCAGGGCGTAGGGCCATTTCGATATAGGCCACCCCTTCGGCCAGCAGCCGGTCCCAGGGGGTGGCCGCCTGGCGAGCGACGGCGCGCGCCTGCGCCGCCAATTCGGCATCCATTTCCGTTACCACGGCGCGCAACAGACCCCGCTTATCACCGAAATTATGATAGAGCGCGCCGCGCGTTAGCCCGGCAGCCGCCGTCAATTCATCCATCGACGCGGCGGCATAGCCTTTTTCTGCAAAAGCCTTGCGTGCCGCCGCAATCAGCTTGCTGCGGGTTTCTTCCATCTGCGCCAAACGCCGATTTCCTGCCATAGCCCCTCCGCTCGTTCACATACGTCACGTATGTTTAGAGTTGACATACGTTGCGTATGTATGGTCAAGCTACATACGTAGCGTATCTTAAATCGTCACCTTCCCGAAAGGATAGCCCCATGCCTGGCCGCGACGCCATTTTCCCTGCCGATCCCAACCGGCAGGCGCTTTACATGATGCACCGCTATTCGGCGGCGATTCGCTCTGGGGACCTTCTATTCGTCTCCGGCCAAGTTGGCAGCCGCGCCGATGGGTCGCCGGAACCGGATTTCGCCCGGCAGGTGGAACGGGCCTTCGAGAATCTCAACGCCGTGCTGACCGCCGCCGGGGCCAGCTTTGCCGATGTGGTGGATGTGACAACTTTTCATACCGACCCGGAGCAACAGTTCACCACCATTATGGCCGTGCGCGACAAATTCATCGGCGCGCCGCCCTACCCGAATTGGACGGCGGTTGGCGTTACCTGGCTGGCCGGGTTTGACTTCGAGATCAAGGTCATCGCCCGCCTGCCTTAGTGCATCCCTAAGAAGCCGCCCGATAGAGGTATGCCTCAAGCGACGGTTGCTTCATCTCAATCGAAAACCCCGGTGCCGTTGGGGCGAGGTAGCGGCCCTGGCGCACCACGCAGGGCGTTACGAAATGCTCGTGCAGATGATCGACGAACTCGGCAACGCGGCCCTCCCACGTGCCGGAGATGCAGAGATAGTCGATCATCGACAGGTGCTGAACATATTCACACAGGCCAACACCGCCCGCGTGGGGGCAGACGGGTTTGCCGAATTTCGCCGCCAGCAGCATGATGGCGAGGTTTTCGTTGAGGCCACCGACGCGCGCCGCGTCGATCTGCACCACGTCGATCGCGTCGGCTTGTAGGAACTGCTTGAACAGAATACGGTTCTGGCACATTTCGCCGGTCGCGACCTTGATCGGTGCCACGCCGGCGCGGATGGCCTTATGGGCGAGGATATCGTCCGGCGAGGTCGGTTCTTCGATGAACCAGGGGTTGAAGGGCGCAAGGTCGCGCACCCAGGCGATGGCCTCGGCTTCTTCCCAGATTTGGTTCGCGTCGATCATCAGCACGCGGTCCGGGCCAATTTCCTCGCGCACCACCCGGCAGCGGCGGATGTCGTCGGCGCGG
>CAZNVY010000067.1:4137-18294 GCA_964576605.1 uncultured Elstera sp.
TACACTCTTTCCCTACACGACGCGGTCGCGGCCGACCTTCAGTTTGAAATGGGTCCAGCCCGCCGCCACGCCCTCGCGGCACAGGCGGCGCACTTTGTCGTCGTCATAGCCCAGCCAACCGGCGGAGGTGGTGTAGCTGGGGTAGCCTTCGGCGAGCAACTTTGCCCGGCGCTCCGCCTGCCCGTCTTTGGCTTTAGTTAGGATAGCGCGGGCTTCGTCGGGGGTTAAGGCATTGGTGAGATAGCGGAAGTCGATCAGCTTCACGATCTCCTCCGGCGTCATATCGGCGACCAACTGCCAGACCGGCTTGCCCGCGTGCTTCGCCCAGAGATCCCAGACGGCATTGACGACGGCGCCGGTAGCGAGATGCATCACGCCCTTATCCGGCCCAACCCAGCGCAGGTGTGAATCGCCGGTAACATGCCGCCAGAACGCGCCCATATCCGCCGTGATCTCGGCCAGGCTCAGGCCGACAAGGCGGGGCATCAGCAGGTCGATGGCGGCCTTGCACAGATCATTGCCGCGCCCAATGGTGAAGGTCAGCCCGTGGCCGCGCAGCCCATGATCGGTTTCCAACACCACATAGGCGGCGGAATAATCCGGGTCGGCGTTCATCGCATCCGATCCATCCTTTTGCGAGGAGGTGGGAAAGCGAATATCGTAGCTGCGATGGCCGGTGATGCGCAGATCGGTCGGCATGAGTCCTCCGGGGGGCGATTTTTGCTTAGGTGTTTTTCCTGTAAAATGGATAATCATATATAAAATGAACCGTCAAGCCGCTGTGAGGATGACCGCGTGACCGACACCGATTTCGATACCCCCACTCCCGACGCACCGGAACGGCGCTATTCCGCCCCTGCGCTCGAAAAAGGCTTGGATATTCTGGAATTTCTGTCCGAATGCCGCGAGGCGCAGTCCTTGCAGCAGATCGGCGACGGCGTGGGCCGCACCAAGGGCGAGATTTTCCGCATGGTCGCGGTGCTGGCAGAGCGCGGCTATATCGAGCGCACGGAGGGCGACGACCGCTTCCGCGTCACCGACCGGCTGTTCCGCCTGGGCCTCAACCATCCGGTCAACCGGTCGCTGGTCGAAACCGCGCTGCCCTTCATGAACGCTTTTTCGGACAGCACCGGCTACGCCTGCCATCTCGCGGTACCGTCCGGCACGCAAATCGCGGTGATTGCGCGGGTGGAGAGCACGAGCCATATCGGCTTTACCGTGCGCATCGGTTACCGGCAGCCGCTGGTGCTCACCGGCTCCGGCCATTGCCTGCTCGCCTTCATGAGCGCCCGCCGCCGCCATCGCGCCTATGAGGATTTGCGCCGGGATGACGCGTGGATTGACCTCGACGCGCTGACCGAAAGCCTGGATAGCATCCGCGCTGCCGGGATGGTCCAACGCCCCAGCGGGATTTCCGAAGCGGTCATTGATCTGTCGGTGCCGATCCTCGATAGCCATGAGGGCGGGGCGATTGCCGCCCTCACCTGCCCTTACCTGCGCATGAAACAGAACCCGCAGGAGCCGGAAGCCATCCTTGCCGCCCTATTGGAAGCCGCACGCCGCATTTCCGACAGCCTCTCGCTCGACTGAAATTACGATTTACATATGCAATGATGCTGTGTATGTAAAACTCAACGATCCGAACACCGGACCCGACGCGGATATAAGCCGCCGTCCTTTGCTTGGGAGTGAAGCTCAATGACCGGAAGGCTAACCGGCAAAACCGCTATCGTTACAGCTGCCGGGCAAGGCATGGGCAAGGCTACGGCCTTGGCGTTTGCCGCCGAAGGCGCGCAGGTGATCGCGACCGACATTAATGAAACGCTGCTGGGCAACTTGGCCGGGATTGCCGGGATTACCCCCCGCCGCCTAGACGTGTGTGACCCCGCCGCGATTACGGCCTTCGCCGCCAATACCCCCGTTCCTAATATCCTGTTCAACTGCGCGGGCTATGTCCACACGGGCACGATCCTGGACTGCGACGAGGCGGCCTTCGATTTCTCCGTCACCCTCAACGTCCGCTCGATGTATCGGATGATCCGCGCGCTACTGCCGGGCATGATCGCGGCGGGCGGCGGGTCGATTATCAATATGGCCTCCGTCGCCTCCTCCGTCATCGCGGCGCCCAACCGCTTTATCTATGGCACCACCAAGGCCGCTGTCGTTGGGCTGACGAAATCCGTTGCCGCCGATTTCGTCACCAAGGGCATCCGCGCCAATGCGATTTGCCCCGGCACCGTCGATAGCCCGTCGCTGCACGACCGAATGCGCGCCCAGGGCGATTATGAGACCGCCCGCGCCGCCTTCATTGCCCGGCAGCCGATGGGCCGCCTCGGCACTGCCGAAGAAATCGCCGCCCTCGCCGTCTATCTGGCGTCGGACGAATCGGGCTTCATGTCCGGCCAAGCGATCACCGTCGATGGCGGCTGGTCCAATATCTAAAGTACGGAAACGACGATGAAACTGCTGCGCTATGGCGAACCTGGGGCCGAAAAGCCGGGTATTCTCGATGCGAACGGCCAGATCCGCGACCTGTCGGCCCATGTCGGCGACATCGGCGGGCGCTGGCTTGCGCCGGACGGGCTGGCCGCCATCGCCGCCCTGCCGCTCGATAGCCTGCCCATCGTCAGCGGTACACCGCGCCTTGGCCCCTGCGTCACCGGCACCGGCAAGTTCATCTGCATCGGCCTGAATTATTCCGACCATGCCGCCGAAACCGGCGCGTCGGTACCGAGCGAGCCGGTGATCTTCATGAAGGCCACCTCCGCCATTCAAGGCCCCAATGATCCCGTGGAAATCCCGCGCGGATCGGAAAAGACCGATTGGGAAGTGGAACTCGGCGTCGTCATCGGCAAGACCACGAAATATGTCAGCGAGGCGGATGCACTCGATTACGTCGCAGGCTATTGCGTTATCAACGATCTGTCGGAACGCGCCTTTCAGCTTGAACATCAGGGCCAATGGACGAAGGGCAAGAGCGCCGATACCTTCGGCCCGACCGGCCCCTGGCTGGTGACCAAAGACGAAGTGCCGGACCCGCAAAACCTCGATATGTGGTTGGAAGTGAATGGCCACCGCTATCAGAACGGCTCCACCCGCACCATGGTCTATGGCGTCGCCTTCGTCGTCTCCTACCTCTCGCGCTTCATGAGCCTGCGGCCGGGCGACATCATTTCCACCGGCACGCCGCCGGGCGTCGGCCTCGGCCAAAAGCCGCCGATCTATCTGAAAGCGGGCGATACGATGGCGCTGGGCATCCAGGGCCTCGGCGAACAACGTCAGGTCTGCGTGCAAGGGTAAGGCCAGGGCGGGGGCTTACCCCCGTCTCACCCGCCGATCCAGCGATCTGTTGAGGTTTTAAGATGGTGGCGCATCGCCGTTTGCGCCGCCAGCGGATCGGCGGCTTCCAGCGCCTGGACGATGGCCTCATGCTCCTCCACCGCCGCGCGCCACGTTTGCAGACTGTCAAAACGTTCGCGCAGTTGGGAGGAAATGGGGCTGTGGCGTTCGTCAAAGAGATCGCCGACCAGTCGGGCGAGCACGGAGTTGCCGCTCATCTGGGCGAGCGTCAGATGAAACTGGCGGTCGTAATCGACGGGAGAACGGCCGTCCTGAATTTCTGCCTGCATTCGGCTTAGGGCTTCGCGCAGTCGGGCGATCCCGTCCGGCGTGGCGCGGGCGCAGGCGAGCGCGACGACCGCCCCCTCCAGGGCGGCGCGCGCCTGCATCAGTTCTGACGGGCTTTCGCCCAGCGCCACCGTATTGGCCGCCACCCGTTCGGGCGGCGCGCAGACATAAACGCCGCTGCCCATGCGGATTTCCACACTGCCGTCGATTTCAAGCGCGATCAGCGCTTCCCGCAACGACGGGCGCGAGACGCCGAGTTGCTGGGCAAGGTCACGTTCCGGCGGCAGGCGCGTCCCGGGCAGGAAGCCGCCGCTGGCGATCAGGCTGCGGATCTGGTCGGCAACTTGCTGGTACAGGCGGCGCGGCTCGATGGGTTTAAGAACAGCGGGCATGGAAAAACTCGCGGTTGAATTGGCCTTACCATAACTGGTCAGGCCAATTCGCCACAAGCGTTAACCCTCGATGCACCGCAGCAAATCTGCGCTTTGCGCCGCACACAAAATCTCTTGGTCAAACCAATATTGAAAAATTGGCAAATTGGCTTGACCAAATAAAATCTGCCTCCTATCGTTCAGTCCAACAGCGGGCCGCCGAAGGAGGTGCCACCGCCATAACCCGCCGCAGAGTGGGACGAAATGACGATTGCGGCCTGACCGCAGCGCCAGGGAGGTCCGATGAAAAGCGTTTCCCCCACGCCCGGTTTGGGCAGTGAAATTCTGCGCCTGGAGAAAGTGACCAAACGCTTTCCGGGCGTGCTGGCCCTCGACGAGGTGCAGTTCGACCTGCGGCGCGGCGAAGTTCATGCTGTCTGTGGCGAAAATGGCGCGGGCAAATCGACGCTGATGAAAATCATCAGCGGTCAATATCAGCCGGACGGCGGCACGATTGCTTACAAAGGCGCGCAGCGGCGCTTTGCGTCGGTGCTGGAGGCCGAAAAAGCGGGCATCGCCATCATCCATCAGGAACTGAACCTGATCCCGCATCTGTCGGTCGCCGAGAATATCTTCCTAGCGCGCGAACCCAAGCGCGGCTGGTTCATCGACCGGGCGGCGCTGAAGCGGCAATCGCAAGCGTGCCTTGACCGGCTGGGCGTCGATATCGCCCCCGATGCGCTGGTGAAAAGCCTGTCGGTCGCCCAATGTCAGATGGTTGAGATCGCTAAAGCCCTGTCCCTGAACGCCGAAGTGCTGATCATGGACGAGCCGACCTCCTCCCTCACCGAATCCGAAACGGCGCTGCTGTTCCAGGTGATCCATGATCTGAAACGCCAGGGCGTCGGCATCGTCTATATCTCGCACCGGCTCGATGAAATGGCCGCGATTGTGGATCGGGTGACGGTCTTACGCGATGGGCGCTATGTCTCCACCCAGGATTTCGCCGCAACCACGGTCGATGAGATCGTTAGTCGTATGGTCGGCCGGTCGCTGGATGAAAAATTCCCCGAACGCACCTCGACCCCAACCAACGAGATTCTGTTTTCTGTCAGCGGCTTGCGCCGGGCGGGCGTGTTCCACGATGTTGGGTTCGAGCTGCGCCGAGGCGAAATCCTCGGTTTTGCCGGGCTGATGGGCGCGGGCCGCACCGAAGTCGCGCGGGCGATCTTCGGTGCCGATCCGCTGGACGCGGGCAGCATCCGCCTGGGCGGCAAGGAGCTTGCGATCACATCGCCGCGCGACGCTATCGGCCACGGCATCGCCTATCTGTCGGAAGACCGCAAGAGCCACGGTCTCGCCGTTAAAATGTCGGTGGTGCAGAATCTCACCTTGGCGACGATGGACGCCGTATCGAACCGCTTCGGCTTCATCGACTTCAAAGCGGAAGCCGAGGCGGCAAAAACCTATATCGATATGCTGTCGATCCGCACGCCGTCCGAACATCAGATCGCCAAACTGCTGTCGGGCGGCAATCAGCAGAAGATCGTCATTGGCAAATGGCTGTTCCGCCAGTCGCGCATCCTGTTCTTTGACGAGCCGACGCGCGGCATCGATGTGGGGGCGAAATTCGCCATCTATCAACTGCTCGACCGGCTAGCGGCGCAAGGCATCGGCGTCGTCCTCATCAGCTCCGAACTGCCGGAAATCCTGGGGTTAACCGACCGGGTGGCCGTGTTCCACGAAGGCCGGATCACCGCCGTGCTAACGACGCGCGATACCAATCAAGAAGAAATCATGCATTACGCCTCCGGCCATAGCCGCCTAGGCGTTACGGGAGTGGCCGCCGAATGACCAACCTCAGCAGCACCGCCTCGGCCAAGACCGATAAAGAAATCGCCGATCATAAGGCCCGCGTGATGAACGACCGCAAGAAAGACCTGATCCAGAAATTCGCCGCGCTGGCCAGCTTGATGGCGCTCGTGATCGTCTTTGCCGTGACCAGCGACGCCTTCCTGTCGGTCAGCAATGGCATGACCATCGCTTTGCAGGTGACCAGCATCGCCTATCTCGGTATCGCCGCCACCTGCGTTATCATCACCGGCGGGATTGATCTGTCGGTCGGCTCCGTCCTGGCGCTGGCGGGCGTCGTCGCGGCACTGCTGGTAAAGGCGGGCGTGCCCGTGCCGCTCGGCATGACGGCGGGCATTATCGTCGGGGCGCTCTGCGGTGTCGTGAACGGTTTGGCCGTCACGAAACTAAAGCTGCCGCCCTTCATCGCTACCCTCGGCATGATGCTGGTCGCCCGTGGCCTAGCCTTGCAGATTACCGGCGCGCGCGCCGTCTCCGGCCTTGGCGATTCGTTCGGCGAGCTTGGCAATGGCGCGCTGTTCCGCAAAGTGGAAATTGGATCAGACGGGTTTCCCAACGTCATTTTTCCCGGCATCCCCTATCCCGTCATCATCATGATCGTGCTGGCGCTTGCCGTTGCGGTGATGTTAAGCCGCACGACGCTGGGCCGCCATATCTATGCCGTCGGCTCCAACAGCGAAGCCGCACGCCTCTCCGGCGTCCATGTCGCCCGCGTTACCCTGTTTACCTATGTGCTCTCCGGCACTTTGGCCGGGCTGACTGGCTGCGTGCTGATGTCCCGCCTCGTCACCGCCCAGCCGAATGAAGGCGTGATGTACGAGTTGGACGCGATTGCCAGCGCCGTGATCGGCGGCACCTCGCTGATGGGCGGCGTCGGCACTATCTCCGGCACGGTCATCGGGGCCTTCGTTATCGGTATTCTCCGCAATGGTCTGAATATGAACGGCGTTTCCGCCTTCACCCAGCAGATCATCATCGGCCTCGTCATTCTGCTGACGGTCTGGATCGACCAGATCCGCAACCGGCGCTGAACCCCCCGGACGGCTTGCCGTCCAACCCCAAGAAGGACGGTATGCCGTCCAATCTTAAAGGACGGCCTGCTGCCCACCCTAAAAGGACGGTCAACGTCCGCCATACCCCCAAGGAGTGAAACCATGCAGACCAAGTTTCTGACGACCTGTCTTGTCTCGGCTATCGCCTTGCTCGCCGCCTCGGCCCAAGCCACCGATAAGGAAATCGCGGTGATCGTCAAAACCGTGAATTCCACCTTCTGGCAGAATGTGCAGAAGGGCGCGACCGACGCGCAGAAGGAAGCGGCGGGCTATTCGATGACCTTCCAGGGTCCGGCCTCCGAGTCGGCCATCGCCGATCAGGTGAACATGGTCGAAAACGCCGTGAACCGCAAAGTCGCGGGCATCGTGCTGGCCCCGTCCGACCCGGATGCGCTGGTGCCGCCGCTGAAAAAGGCCTGGGAAGCCAAGATCCCCGTGGTGCTAATCGATTCGATGCTGTCGGAAGCGGGCAAGCGCTATTATCAGTCCTTCCTTGCCACCGATAACGAAAAGGCGGGCGAGCTTTCGGCCAAGGCGCTGATCGCCAAGACCGGCACCACCGGCAAGATCGCCATCATGTCCTATGTGGCGGGTGCCGGGTCTGAAATTGGCCGCGTCGGCGGGTTTACCAAATATATCAAGGCGAACTCCCAGCTTCAGATCATCGGCCCCTTCTATTCGCAGTCACAGATGGCGACCGCGCTGAACCAGACGACCGACGTTCTGGCCGCCAACCCGGATTTGAAGGGCATTTTCGGCGCCAATGAGCCGACCGCCATCGGTATGGGCCGCGCCCTCGCGCAATCGGGTAAGGCCGGAAAGGTCGCCGCCGTTGGCTTTGACGGCAATCAAGACCTGCAAGGCTTCGTGAAGGATGGCACCTTGGAAGCCATCGCCGTTCAGGGGTCGTACCAGATGGGCTACCTCGGCGTCCAAAGCGTGGTGAAGCTGCTGGCGAAGCAGCCCGTGCCGGAATTCCTCGATACCGGCGTCGTCATTGTCACGAAGGGCAATATCGACGGCACCGACGCTAAGAACGTCCTGTACTAAGCCTCTCTCTCCGCCCCCTGGGGCGTGCGTGTCTCTCCCCCTCTCTGCCGCGCACGCCCACCTTTTCCCGAGCCGACGATGAACCTTTCCGACCGCCGCCGCCTGCCCCGTACTGACCTTGCCCTGCCGATCCTCGGCCTGGGCTGCGCCCAAATGGGTGGCTTGTACCGCAGTAGCCCCTTGGCCGAATCGCTGGAAACGGCGGCTTATGCGCTGGAAGCCGGTATCCGCTATTTCGACACCGCCCCCTATTACGGCTATGGCCGCTCGGAACATCGGTTAGGGACCGCCCTCTGCGATCTGCCGCGCGATGAAATCATCGTCAGCACCAAAGTCGGGCGCCTGATCCGCGCCAATGCCGATAGCACGCGGGGTGCGGGCGCGGACGCCAACGGCTGGGCCGATCCGCTGCCGTTCCATCAGGTTTATGATTATTCCTATGACGGCATCCTGCGGTCGGTCGAAGACTCGCTGCAACGCCTCAGCCTCGCGCGGATTGATAGTCTCTATGTCCACGATATTGGGCGGGTCACCCACGGCGAAAAGCACGACCATTATTGGGGGCAACTGACCACCGGCGGCGGTTTCCGCGCGCTGGGCGATCTCCGCCGCGACGGGCGGGTGACCGCCATCGGCCTGGGCGTCAACGAGTGGGAGGTGATCCGCGACGCGATGCAGGAAATCGACCTCGATTGCTCCATGCTCGCCGGGCGCTATACGCTGCTGGAACAAACCAGCCTATCGCCGTTCCTCGATGAGTGCGCCAAGCGCGGCCATGCCATCGTCGCGGCGGGGGTGTTTAACTCCGGCCTGTTGGTCGGGAATGGCAAGTTCAATTACGCCGATGCGCCGCCGGAGATTCTGGCGCGGGCAGAAGCCCTCGCCGCCGTGGCAAAGGACTTCGCCGTCGATCTTCCGGCGGCAGCGTTACAGTTCCCGCTCGCCCATCCTGCCGTCGTCTCGGTGGTGGCGGGGGTACGAACGCGCGGGCAGCTTGAAACCAATCTCGCTTGGTTCGCCGCCAACATTCCCGCCGATTTTTGGCAGGCGCTGAAAGCGCGCGGGTTGATCCATCCCGCCGCCCCGGTTTTCTGACGAGGTTCCGATGCTCACTGTCGTTTGTGAAACCCCCGGCACCCTGCGCGCCCTGAATAGCCCAACGCCCGAACGCGGCGCGGGGGAAGTGCTGTTGCGCGTGCGCCGCGTTGGCGTTTGCGGCACCGATTTGCATATCTTCACCGGCAATCAGCCCTATTTGCAGTATCCGCGCGTCATGGGGCACGAGCTATCGGGCGAAGTGGTAGAAGCGCCGAAGGGCAGCCGCTTTGTGGCGGGCGATCCGGTGTTCGTCATGCCCTATCTATCCTGCGGCACCTGCCACGCCTGCCGCCAGGGCAAGACCAATTGTTGCAGCAATATTCAGGTCTTGGGCGTTCACCGCGATGGGGCGTTCACCGAATATCTGAGCCTGCCCGAACAGTTTTTGCACACGGCAGAGGGAATTTCGCTCGATCAAGCGGCGATGCTGGAGTTTCTCGCCATCGGTGCCCATGCCGTGCGGCGCGGGCAGGTCGAAACCGGTCAGCACACATTGGTGGTCGGCGCCGGGCCTATCGGCATGGCGGTCGCCATTTTTGCCAAGCTGCGTGGCGGCATCGTTACGGTGCTGGATGGGCGGGAGGATCGGTTGGCCTTCTGCCGCCAGCATCTCGGCGTTGAAACCGTCGCCCTAGGGCCGGACGATCAGACGCGGCTGATTGATCTAACGGAGGGGGTTTTCTTCGACCGGGTTTTCGACGCGACCGGCAATCCAAAAGCGATGGAGCGCGGCTTTGGCTTCGTCGCCCACGGCGGCACCTATGTACTGGTCTCCATCGTCAATGCCACCATCGGCTTTTCCGACCCAGAGTTTCATAAGCGCGAAATGACGCTGATGGGCAGCCGCAATGCGACGCTGGCGGATTTTGAAACCGTGCTGGCCGCGATGCGCGCCGGGCAGATTCCCGACGCGGCGCTGGCCACCCACCGCATGACGCTGACCGAAGTGCCGGAACGGTTTCCCGCCCTGCTCGATCCAGCAGCGGGCGTAGTAAAGGCCCTCGTTGAATGCTAACGCCGATCCTGCAATTCGGCACCAGCCGCTTTCTGCAAGCCCATGCTGATCTCTTCATCTCCGAAGCGCTCGAACGCGGCGACGCCCTTGGCCCGATTGCCGTGGTGCAGACAACGGATAATCCATCCAGCCACGCCCGCGTGACCGCGCTGGCGGCGGGTGGCGGCTATCCCGTGCAGATCCGGGGGCGGCAAAACGGTCAGATCGTCGATATGGAACAGCGGTGCACCGGCATCCGCGCCGCCTATCACGCCGGGCAGGATTGGGCCGTGCTGCGCCGCATAATCACGGGCGAGGTTCAGGTCATCCTGTCCAATACCGGCGATGCGGGCTATGCCCTCCACCCTGCCGACGGGCCGAGCCTGCTGCTTCCGGGTGCCGACGCCCCCCGGTCCTTTCCGGCGAAGCTGTTGGTGCTCTTGCACGACCGCTGGCAGGCGGGGGCGCCCCCCCTTGCGGTGTTTCCCTGCGAACTCATTAGCCGTAATGGCGATACGTTACGGGGCATTGTGCAGAACCTCGCCCTGACCTGGGGCGCGGCGGCGGGGTTTAGCGCCTGGCTGGCGGAGGGTTGCCGCTGGGCCAATTCCCTGGTGGACCGCATCGTTTCCAAACCCATCGAGCCGGTGGGCGCGGTGGCAGAACCCTATGCGCTTTGGGCCATCGAAGCGCAGGCGGGGCTAACCCTGCCCTGCCGCCATCCGGCCCTCCAAATCGTCCCAGATTTGGCCGTGATCGAGCGGCTAAAGCTGCATCTGCTGAACCTCGGCCATACCTATCTCGCCGATGGTTGGCTACGGCAGGCACGCGCGGCGGGGGAGACGGTGTTTCAAGCGATGGAAACCCCGACGATCCGCGCCGATCTTGAGGCGATGTGGACCGAGGAGGTGCTGCCCGTCTTCGTCGCTTGGGGGCTGGCGACGGAGGCCACGGAATATCTAACCACCGTGCGCGACCGTTTCCTCAACCCATTCCTCAAGCACCGGTTAGCGGATATTGCCCAGAACCACGCCGATAAACGCCTGCGCCGTCTTGTGCCGATTATCGACGCGGCAACAGCGCAGGGCTTGGCCCTGCCACAGGCCCGACTGCGGGCCGCCCTGATGTAATCAGCCAACGTTCGGTCAGCAAGGCAGCAGCGCTTGCTAGCATCACCCAAAAATGCGCATCGGGTGCGACGAGAAATGGCAGCAGCATAAAGGCCCAGCAGCTACCCATGCAGCCCAGAGTAAAGCGCACCGCACCGCGCCATCCGTCGATGCCGTTTCTGACGTGGCATAGCGCCAAAGCCTGGCGCTTCACCGGTGTGACCTGCCAAAGCCCCGCCAGTAGCAACCCATAGGCCAAAGGCACCCCCGGCAATAGGCGAAGGGCGACGGCCAATGTCATGATCCCCGCCCCAACCATCAGCCAAAGGGCGAAATAGACGGCGCAGCCCCGCGCACCGCGCCAGCCCAACCCCTGCATGGGTTTCCAGAGCAGCGGCACCATCATCGCCACCAGCATCACCGCCCAGCTTAGAAGCAAGTGTTCCGGCGGGTTTAGGAGGAGCAAGAGCTGCACCCCATCCCAGCCCCAATCGAGCCAATGGCCAAAGCTAAGACCGCATTGCGCGGGCAAGGCCATCTTATGGCCCCCCAAGCCCATCACCGCCCAGGCTGACGCAACACTCATAAGTAGCACTAACCTCTGGGCGCTGATAGCTGGAACGAGGGGCCGCATTCTTGCTCCTTACTGACAACCACTGAGGCTACGACCACCGCACTGCAATAAAGCTGATCTTTTGGTCATGTTTTTGAATGAATACTATCGCAAACAGGGTGCTTTAATCAGATTATAATATGTATTTTAGAATTTAGAATTGCATGATCTAGGTCAATGTGTATTTAGATATATGGCCTTCGTCAAGGCACTATGCGCTTTAATATCATACTTATATATGATGGAGATTAGCTTATGCGGCGGTTCTTAACCCTCGAACAGCCCGGCGGACGGGCCTGGGCACTGCTGGCTGGGGCGGCGATAGCAGTGCTGGCCACCCAGGGGGCGGCGCGCGAGCCGACGGCCCGCAATTTCGCCAATCCGCCACTCTTAAAGCAGATCCCGCTGGCGGCCCCGAAACTTAATTATGCGCTTCCCACCGGCAAACCCCATTCCGGGACCGAGCGGGCCTATAATCTGACGATCGAATATACCGAGGGCGAGATCTACGATCCGACCACCGATACCTACCAAAAGGTCCGGTTGCGCAGCTATACGGGGGATACCGACGCCAAAACCCCGTTTGTCGGCCCGATGATCGAAACCGCGCCGGGCGATACGGTGCGCGTGTCGTTGAACAATCAACTGCCCGACGATCCAAGCTGCCTAAACGCTAGCGGCACGCCCGACAGCCCCCATTGCTTCAATGGCACCAATCTCCATTCCCATGGTCTGTGGGTCAGCCCAACCGGCAATAGCGACAATGTGTTGCTGTCGCTGAACCCCGGTGTGCAGTTTCAGTATGAGTATAATATTCCTGCCGACCATCCGGCGGGGACCTTCTGGTATCACCCGCATCGGCATGGTTCGACCGCGCTCCAGGTATCAAGCGGCATGGCCGGGGCGCTGATTATTAAAGGCGATCGCAAGCCCCAAGGCAAAGCCGGTGCCCCCGGCGCAACCAATGGCGATCTTGATACGCTCCTGGTTTCTGCCGGAGCCGATGCGAAACCCTTTCCTGACCGCACACTCGTTTTTCAACAAATCCAGTATGCTTGCACCGGCACCAATGGGAAGCTGAAGTATAAGTCCGACGGCTCGATTGACTGGAGCTGCGCCCCCGGCGAAACCGGCGTCATCGAAAGCTATAATCAATTCGGGCCTGGCACCTGGCAGCAATCTGGACGCTGGACTAGCATCAACGGTACTGTTCTGCCGACCTTCCAGGGCATCGAGGCCGGGGAGGTGGAACGTTGGCGCACGATCCACGCCGGGGTGCGTGACACCATCAATCTGCAAATCGTGCGGGCGAATTTCAACGCGGCCAATGGTGCGCCGACGCAGCCGACCAAAGCCAATTTGCCGGACTTCCTGAAGCAGATCTGTTCCGGCTTCGAGGTGCCCTATCAAGTCGCCGCCGCCGATGGACTGACGATGAACGATAGTTTCACCAGCACCAATATCACCCTGCAACCGGGCTATCGCTTTGATCTGCTGACCATCTTTCCCGAAAGCGGCGTTTATTGCTTGATGGAACCGGCGCAACCGAAGGCGGGCAGCGTGTCCAATCAGGATGAGCCGGTGAATTTCCTTGGCTTCATCTCGGTTGGCGGCAGCAAGAAGATCGCCCCGGCGGATATCACCAAAACGCTGGTGGAAACCCTTACGGCATCGGCCAAAGCGCATATGCCTGCCGATGGGGTGGATCAGGTTGTCGCCGATCTCAATAAGACCGAAAACGGCAAACCCGCGCCGAAGCTAACCCGCTTCGTCCCGCACCCGACCGTGACCGAAGACGAGGTGAAGGCCTCCGGTCAGAAGCTGGAAGAACTGGTGTTCTTCATCGGCACCGGCGATGCCAACGCGACGCAGTTCGCGGTCGGCAATAGCTTCGACGTTATCCCTTACGCCGATTATCTGGTGCCGAAAGGCGCCGCCCCCTACGATCCCAACCGATCAGACCGCAATCTGCTGCTCGGCGCGACCCAACAGTGGGAGTTGCGCTCCTACAGCGTCAGCCACCCGTTCCACATTCACGTAAACCCGTTCCAGATCGTCGGGGTTTATGATCCGAATGGTAAGGACGTCAGCCTGCCCGGCGTGACCGAGGCCGATGGCGACAATCAATTCGCGGGCCTAAGCGGCGCGTGGAAGGATACGATCTTCGTCAAGACCAACCTTAATCCGGGCCAATTGACCAATCCGCCGAAGGATTACTACCGCATCGTCATCCGCACCCGCTATCAGCGCTATATCGGCGAGTTTGTTCTGCACTGCCACATCCTCGATCATGAAGACCAAGGCATGATGCAGAACGTCACCATCGGTATTCCCGACGGTAAGGGGGGCCTGAGCCATGCCCACCACTGAG
>CAZNVY010000068.1:0-17283 GCA_964576605.1 uncultured Elstera sp.
GCAGGTCGAGGCCCTGCGCATGGTCCATAATCAGCTTGATCTAGAGGTGCAGGAAGAAGTCCAGCGCCCGCACCCTGATGATTTGAAGCTGCGTCGACTGAAAAGCCAGAAGCTGCAGATTAAAGATCGGATCGTGCGGCTGATGTCGCAGCGCGGCCTTTCCATGCGGGCGGTCTTCCGATAGAACCCTGGCACCGTCACCGCCAAGGATAGTTTTACCATGCCCCCTTCTCTGCGCCGCCTGATTGGGGCCTTGGGCATCCTGATTTTTCTATTCCTGTATATTATTGCGGCGCTGAACCTGCGTTTTCTGCTGCCCGACGGGCTGTGGCTCGATCTGATTTATTACAGCCTTTTCGGCATTCTATGGGTTTGGCCGGCCTTGCGAATCTCCAAATGGAGTCATCGGACCACCCGCCCATAATATTTCTGGTTTTTTTCTTCCGAGGTCGCAAATATCCTAAAATTCCGCCTATATTTTCATCTCAGAGCTTATTGCACGCGAAACGAAAAGCTGCTTATTGTCGTGCAGCGACGGAGGGAAACTCCTGCGGGAGTCACCGCGCAGTACGGCCTTGGCATGGCGATAAGACCAATAAAAGCCAGGGCTTCCATTCACACCTCTGGGGGATGTTTATATGGTTAAGTTTCGTTCGCTCGCCTTGGCTCTTGGGCTGTCGACGGCGTTGATGACGGGCTTTGCGCACGCGCAAATGACCCTGCGGGTTGCCAATATGGGCGAGCCGGATACGCTTGATCCGCAGAATATGTCGGGCACCTGGGAAAACCGCATCGCGGGCGATATGTTCTTGGGCCTGACCACCGAAGCCGCCGACGGTACGGTTATTCCCGGCACCGCCGAAAGCTGGACGATCAGCGCCGACGGCACCGTCTATACCTTTAAGCTGCGCGCCGATGCCAGCTGGTCGGATGGCACGCCGGTAACGGCCGATGATTTCGTCTTCGCCTACCGCCGCATTATGGATCCGAAGCGCGCGGCCAAATACGCCTCGCTGCTCTATCCGATCAAGGGGACCGAAGAGGTCAATTCCGGCAAAGAAACCGATTTCACGAAAATTGGGGCCAAGGCGGTTGATGCCAAAACGCTGGAAATCACGCTGAAAGAGCCGACCCCTTATTTCCTGGAACTCCTGACCCATTACACCTCCTTCCCGCTGCCGAAGCATGTCGTGGAAAAAGCTGGGAACGATTGGGTGAAGCCGGGCACCATGGTCTCCAATGGGGCCTATATGCTGGCGGCCTATACGCCGAATGATAAGGTTGAACTGGTTAAGAACCCGAAATTCTACGATGCCAAGAACGTGAAGATTGAAAAAGTCGTCTTCACTGGCAACGAAGATCGCACTGAAATGGAAAAGCGTTTCCGTGCAGGCGAAATTGATCTGGTGACCGATATCAACCCGGCCCGTATCGATACGCTGACCCGCGAACTGCCGAATGAACTGAAGATCGCCCCTTATCTGGGCCTCTATTACTATACCTTTAATTCGGCAACCGGCCCGACCAAGGATCCGAAGGTCCGCAAGGCGCTGTCGATGGTGGTCGAACGCGACATCATTACCCAGAAGGTTGCCAAAGCCGGGGAAATTCCGGCCTTCGGGATCGTGCCGCCGGGCATCTCCAACTATGGCCAGGTCTTGAAGTCCGATTGGGCCGATAAGCCCAAGGCCGAGCGTGTCGCCATGGCTAAGAAGCTGATGGAAGAAGCGGGCTATGGCCCCGGTAAGCCGCTCAAGCTGGAACTCAGCTACAATACGTCTGAAGGCCATAAGAATATCGCTATCGCCGTCCAGAGCATGTGGAAGCAGGAACTGGGCGTCGATGCCGAACTCGTGAACCGTGACGTCAAAGTACATTACAATACTTTGCGCGACGGTAACTTCCAGGTGGGGCGTGCGGGCTGGATCGCCGACTACAACGATCCGCAAAACTTCCTGTACCTGCTGGAAACCCGTACCGGGTCCAACAACTACGGTAAATTCTCGCATCCGGAATTCGATAAGCTGATGATGGAAGCCGGAACCACGGTGGACCTGAAGAAGCGCGCCGAAATCATGGCAAAGGCCGAGCGCATCGCCATCGATCAGGATGCCCTGATGCCGATTTACTATTATGTCTCGAAAAACCTTGTGTCGCAGAAGCTGAAGGGCTTCGTGTCGAACACCAAGGACATTCACCGGAGCCGCTGGATGGAGATTGCCGCCAACTAAGGCGGTTACCGCGATCCAACCCTGGGGGCGGCCGGGCCTGGGTCCGGCCGCTCTCCAGTTTTGGAGCCGCACTCCCTGCGGAGGATACCCTCATGAGCCGTTTTGTTTTGAACCGCCTGTTGAGCGCGGTACCCACCCTTTTTATTGCGATCGCCATCGCCTTTTTCATGATGCGCGTCGCCCCTGGTGGCCCGTTCGACAGTGACCGCCAGCTTGCGCCCGCCATCGAAGCGAATCTGCGCAAGGCCTATCATTTGGATGAACCCCTTTATATGCAGTTCGGCCGCTATCTGGCCGGGCTGGCGCAAGGGGATTTCGGCCCGTCGTTCAAGTATCAGGATTTTACCGTCGGCCAGCTTATTATGAAGGGGCTGCCGATCTCGCTATCCCTTGCCATCGGCTCGGTCCTGATCGCGACGACGATTGGCATTCTGATCGGCATGATCGCCGCGTTCCGGCAGAATTCCCGGCTGGATCATGTTGCAATGGCCGGGGCAATGGCGGGGATCGCCATTCCAAACTTCGTTATGGCCCCGCTGCTCACCCTGCTGCTCGGTGTTCACCTTGGCTGGCTGCCGGTCGGCGGCTGGGGGCGGCCCGAACAGGTGATCCTGCCCTTGTTCGCCCTCGCCTTGCCGAAGATCGCCTATGTCGCGCGCCTGACCCGCGCCTCGACCATCGAAGTGCTGCGGTCCAACTTCATCCGCACGGCCCGCTCGAAAGGCCTGCCGAACCGGCTAATCCTGGCGCGGCACGCGCTGAAAGCCTCGCTGATGCCAGTGGTTTCTTACCTGGGTCCAGCGACGGCCTCGGCCATTGTCAGCGCCGTTGTGATCGAATCGATTTTCGGCATCCCCGGCATTGGGCGCTATTTCGTACTGGGTGCCTTGAACCGCGATTACACGCTGGTGATGGGTATGGTCGTGCTCTATGCGGCCCTCATCCTCCTTTTCAATTTGCTCGTAGACCTGCTCTATGGGCTGCTCGATCCGAAGGTGCGGTTTGAATGAGCAGTATCGCCTCTTCCCAAATCGAAACTGAAATCGCTGGGCGCAGCCTATGGCAAGATGCCTGGCGGCGGTTGCGGCGCAATCACGCGGCAGTTGCCGGATTGATCTTACTGGGCTTCATTGCCCTGCTTGCCATCATCGGCCCCAATATTTCGCCGCATAATTACGATACCGTCTATTGGGACGAGATGGGCACGGCACCCAACCTCGCCAACTGGCATCTGTTCGGCACTGATGTAAACGGTCGCGATATGTTCGTGCGCACCCTTTATGGCGCGCGGATTTCACTGCTGGTCGGTATTGTCGCCACCCTGGTTAGCCTGTTGATCGGCGTGACCTATGGGGCGATTGCCGGCTATGTCGGCGGGCGGGTCGATAACATCATGATGCGCGCGGTAGATATTCTCTATTCGCTGCCCTTCATGTTCTTCGTCATTCTGCTGTTCGTCTTTTTTGGCCGGAACATCGTGCTGATCTTCCTTGCCATCGGCGCGGTGGAATGGCTGGACATGGCCCGCATCGTGCGCGGCCAGACCCTCAGCTTGAAGCGCCGGGAGTTTGTGGAAGCGGCCCGTGCGGTGGGGGTCAGCGATGCGACGATTATTCGCCGTCACATCATCCCCAATGCGCTTGGCCCTGTGATCGTCTATGCGACGCTAACCGTGCCGCGGGTGATTTTGATCGAGAGTTTTCTGTCCTTCCTCGGCCTTGGGGTGCAAGAACCGATGACCAGCTGGGGCGTCTTGATCTCCGAGGGAACCAAAGTGATGGAAGACCAGTCTTGGATTCTCATCTTCCCTGCCGCTTTCCTGGCCGCCACGCTGTTTGCCCTGAACTTCATTGGCGATGGGCTGCGTGATGCCCTTGATCCCAAGGATCGCTGATATGAGCAACGCTGTTCTTGAGGTGAAAGACCTTACAACCCGCTTCTCCACCCCCGATGGTGCGGTTTCGGCCGTCAATTCGATCAGCTTCTCGGTCGCACCGGGCGAGCGGGTTGGCATCGTCGGCGAAAGCGGATCGGGCAAATCCCAAACCTTCATGTCGATCATGGGCTTGTTGGCGTTGAACGGCCAAGCCAGCGGCTCGGTCAAGCTCAATGGCCGGGAGATATTGAACCTGCCGCCCGATGCGCTCAACCGCATCCGGGGTAAGGAAATGGCCATGATCTTTCAAGATCCTATGACCTGCCTTAACCCCTATCTGCGCGTCTCCCGCCAATTGACCGAAGTGCTTGTCCAGCACCAAAATCTCAACGAGGACGCGGCACGGCAGAAAGCGCGCAGCATGTTGCAGCGCGTTGGCATTGCTGACGTCGATCGGCGTTTCGACATGTACCCGCACGAATTTTCCGGCGGGATGCGCCAGCGGGTCATGATCGCTATGGCGCTGCTTTGTTCCCCCGATCTTCTGATTGCCGACGAACCGACCACGGCGCTTGATGTGACCGTGCAGGCGCAGATTCTTGATTTGTTTGTCGATCTGCAAAAGGATAATCAAAAAACTGCGCTGTGCATGATTACCCATGACCTTGGCGTGATCGCCGGTCTCTGTGATCGGGTCATCGTGATGTACGGTGGGCGGATTGTCGAGCAGGGACCGGTGAACGAGATTTTCTATGCGCCGCAGCACCCCTATACGCGGGGTCTGCTGGGGGCGATGCCGAGCTTCGACACTAAGCCCCGCGCCTTGCTGCCTACAATCACGGGCCAGCCGCCTAATCTGCAAAATCTGCCGCAGGGCTGCGCCTTCGCGCCGCGTTGCCCGCAGGCCTTCGACCGTTGCCACGCCGAACGCCCAGCCTATAAGGACCTGGGCGGCCAGCGCGGCTGCACCTGCTTCCTGACGGAGACTGCTGCATGAGCACCGCCCCTCTGCTCGCCGTGCGCGATCTGCGCGTGGAATTTACTCTTCCCGGTAGCGGGCTGTTTAGCGAGTCGCGCAGCCTAAAGGCCGTGGACGGTATCAGCTTCGATCTGATGCCGGGGGAAACCCTGGGCGTCGTTGGCGAATCGGGCTGCGGCAAATCCACCCTAGGCCGGGCGGTGCTCCGTTTGATCGAGCCAACCGGCGGTAAAGCCCTCTGGTTGGGGCAAGACATGCAGGCCTTGGGATCGAAAGCCCTGCGCGAGGTGCGCAAGGATATGACGATCATTTTCCAAGACCCGCTGGCCGCACTCGACCCGCGCATGACCGTGGAACAGATCATCGCTGAACCCTTGGTCACCTTCCATAAATCGCTCGGCAAGGACGAAATCCGCCGCCGGGTGCGGGATATTATGAGCCGTGTCGGCCTATCGCCCCAACACGTCAACCGCTACCCGCACGAATTTTCGGGCGGGCAATGCCAGCGCATTGGTATCGCCCGTGCCATGATCTTGCGCCCAAAGCTGGTGGTCTGCGACGAACCCGTGTCGGCGCTGGATGTATCCATCCAATCGCAGATCATCAATCTTTTGATCGACCTGCAAAAGGAACTGGGCCTATCGCTGATCTTCATCTCCCATAATCTGTCGGTGGTGAAACACATCAGCCATCGGATTGCGGTTCTATATTTGGGACGGCTGGTGGAGATGGGACCGGCGGAGGAAGTTTTTACCGCCCCGCGCCACCCCTATACCCGCGCCCTCATTTCAGCCGTGCCGATGCCCGACCCGGTGAAGGAGCGCGCCCGCAAGCGCATCGTCCTGACCGGCGATCTCCCGTCGCCACTCAATCCGCCCACCGGGTGCAGCTTCCGAACCCGGTGCCCGGATGCGCAGGATGCGTGCGCGGGGGACCGGCCTGCCGTCGAACCCGTGACCGTCGATCATCAGGTGGCCTGTCGGCGTTGGCGGGACCTGGCAAGCTTCAATCCGCTGGTCTAACCGCAACGGGGGCCATTGGGGAGAACTATCCGCCAATGGCCCTCACATCGCACGGCTGTGCCGTTAGAGCAAATCCCGAGCAGACGGAATCGTCTGCGACGACGTATTTGCGTAAAAATAAGAGACTAGAGCATTTCTCGCGAGCCAAGGCGAACGAGAAATGCTCTAGTCGCTGGGCGGGCGTTCGGCTTGCAGAGCCGCGACGAAATCCGGCAGGCTGGTCTGCCGTTCCCGTTTCAGCCGCTCGGCATGTAGAATAGCGCGCACCGAAACTAAGCTGGCTTCGATATCGTCGTTCACTAGCACATAGTCATACTCGCGCCAGTGCGAAACATCGTCATGGGCTTTTGCCATGCGTTTGGCCACAACATCGGCTGAATCCTGCGCGCGGGTCCGCAGGCGACGTTCCAGTTCGGCCATGGAGGGGGGCAGAATAAAGATCGTCACCAGATCGGGCCGGGCCTTGCGCATCATCTGCTGCGTACCTTGCCAATCGATGTCGAATAGAACATCCATCCCCTGGGACAGGGCCTTCATGACCGGGGTTTTCGGCGTGCCGTAAAAATTGCCGTAAACTTCCGCATGTTCCAGCAGATCATCATTGGCGACGTAGCGATCGAACTCGTCCCGATCGATGAAATGATAGTCGCGGCCAGAGATTTCCGACGGGCGGCGGGGCCGGGTGGTGACCGAAACCGACATTTGCAGCTGCGGCATATGCTCCAGCAAGAGCCGCGACAGGGTGGTCTTTCCCGCACCGGAGGGCGAGGATAGGATCAACATTAAGCCCCGGCGGCGGCGTTCGATGGTTTGGGGTGCCTGCATCATGGGCGCATCATCACTCGACGTTTTGAACCTGTTCGCGGAACTGTTCGATCACGGTTTTCAGGGCTAGGCCGGTTTGCGTGACCAGCAAATCGGCGGCCTTCGACATCAGCGTATTGGCCTCGCGGTTAAATTCCTGGGCGAGGAAATCCAGCCGCCGCCCGATGGCCCCGCCTTCGGCCAGTAGGGCCAAAGCCGCGGCGCAATGGGCGTCCAGCCGATCAAGCTCTTCCGACGGATCGCATTTTTGCGCCAAGAGAGCAATTTCCTGGGCCAACCGTTCTGGGGGAACCGGGGGAGCATCGCCCAGCAGCGGGGCGAGGCGGGTGTGCAGCCGTTCAGCGACCCCATGGGTTTGCGCCTCGGCAGCCGCACGGGCCTGGGCAGTAATCTGGGCGATCCCCTCCACTTGCCCGCGCAGAATAGCGGCTAGTTTCTCCCCCTCGGCCCGGCGCACAGTCTGAAACTGCGCTACGGTTTTGGCGAAGAGATCGACCAGGGCCGCATCCGCCGCCGGGTCGGGTTCTGTCGGGGTTGGGTCGCTCGGCTGGGTTTCCAGCACCCCACGCACGGTGAGAAGATCGGTCAAGCGCAGGGGCGCTTGATCGACCAGCGCCCCCAACAGCTTTTGCAAGCCCACAATCTCTTCGATCAGCGGGCGATTGATGGCAATCGCCGCCTCTCGCGTCGTGCCGCGCAGATCGAGCGATACCGTAATCGTGCCGCGCTGGCAGAGTTTCAGATGCTCGCGCAACATCGGCTCCAGCCGATCAAACCCTTGGGGCAGGCGGAAGCGAATATCCAAGCCGCGCCCATTCACCGCCCGAATTTCCCAGGTGGCTGAATGAGATTGGGTCGGACAGCCAACGGCGGCCAAACGGGCATAGCCGGTCATGCTGGCAACGGTCGAGGCGGAATAGGGGGCAGCGACAAGCCCTGGCGCGGAAAGCGAACTCATGATGCCCCGTTATAGTCGCCCCCCTGCCCTGCCTCAATCGGCTTCGTGCAGAGCTTGGCGGAATCGCCATAGGCGCGCTATATAGTTAATATGACTATTGCCATTGCGCCGGGGACTGCCGCAGCCGGTCCGCAGGGGAGGTACGCGCGCGCCGCAGGACCACCGCCCCAGCCCCTTTATGCGGCGCTCGACCTGGGGACCAACAATTGCCGCCTGCTCATCGCGCGCCGCCGCGACGGGCATCGCTTATCCGCGCCCGGAACCACCGCCGCAGCGGTTGCCGAGCGTACCGGGGCACCGCCGCCGACGCTGGAGATTGTCGATGCCTTCTCCCGCATCGTTCGGCTGGGGGAAGGACTGGCGACCAGCGGTCGCCTGTCAGATGCGGCGATGGACCGAACGGTTTCCGCCCTCGCGGTCTGTGCCCGCAAACTGCGCCGCTACCGACCGCGCTTTGTGCGCATCGTGGCGACCGAAGCCTGCCGCCGGGCCGAAAATGGGGCCGATTTTCTTCACCGGATCAGCGCCGAGCTTGGCCTGCAGATGGAAACCATCGCCCCGCAGGAAGAGGCTTTATTGGCACTGGCGGGATGCGCGGCGTTGCTGGACCCAACGCAGCCGCGCGCCTTGATGTTCGATATTGGCGGCGGGTCGACCGAGTTAACTTGGCTTTCCGTGCGGCCCGGTCAAGCCCCGCTGGTGTTAGGCTGGATATCCATTCCGCTGGGGGTGGTCAATCTCGCTGAAGCCCATGGGGAGCCGGGGCGCAATGACCATGGCTACGATCAGATGCGCCAGGTCTTTGCGGAAAAACTCTTGGCCTTCGATGCAGCCCATGGGATTTCCAGCGCTATTCAGGCGGGCGGTGTGCAGATGCTCGGTGCTTCTGGCACGGTCACCACCCTGGCGGGGATTCACCTAGATTTGCCACGCTATGATCGCGCCCAGGTGGATGGCATCCGCCTGCGGGCCGAAGATCTAGCCGCGGTCTCGGACCGTATCCGTCGGATGAGCGAGGAGGCGCGTCTGTCCCACCCGTGTATCGGACGGGCGCGGGCTGATCTGGTGATCGCCGGCTGTGCAATTCTCGATGCGATGCGGGCGCAGTGGGCGATCCCATCTTTACGGATTGGGGATCGGGGCGTGCGCGAAGGTATTCTTTTTGGTTTGATGGGCGTCCCGGCACCGCAATTAGCCGCGCCGATGCCTGAAACGGAGTAAATCATGACCCAACGGGGCAAATCCGGCGGCGGATCGGGGGGCGCATCCGGCGGTGGACGGCGACAGCAGAGCGTGCGCGTTAAGACCGCGCACAAGCGGTCGCTCTCGTCCACCCTATGGTTGCAGCGGCAGTTGAACGATCCCTATGTGGCAGAGGCCAAGCGCCTTGGCTATCGATCACGCGCCGCCTTTAAGCTGCTACAACTCGACGAGAAATACCATCTGCTCGGCCCCGGAAAGCGGGTTGTCGATCTGGGCGCGGCCCCCGGCGGCTGGACGCAGGTTGCCGTGGCACGGGTTGGATCCGAACAGGGGCGCGGGCGCGTCGTTGGTCTCGATATTCTCGCGATGGACCCAATCCCAGGGGCTGACTTGATCCAGGCGGATTTTCTGGCCCCGGAAGCGCCCGACCTGTTGCGCGCCCTGCTGGGCGGCGGGGCCGACCTAGTGATGAGCGATATGGCCGCACCAACGACCGGCCATGCCAAGACCGATCATATTCGGGTCATTGGTCTGGCGGAAACCGCCCTCCAGTTTGCGCTGGAGGTCCTAGAGCCGGGCGGAGCTTTCGTTGCGAAAGTCTTCCAAGGTGGGTCGGAAAAGGACCTGCTGAACCCGCTTAAGAAGCATTTTGCGCTGGTCCGCCACGCGAAACCGGCGGCATCCCGCGCCGACTCCAGCGAAATGTATGTGGTCGCGACGGGGTTTCGTCGCGGGGACGAGAAATAGAACTTTTGGCCCCGGACGCACCGGGGCCAAATCGCTTCGTGCAGTGTAAGTTGGGCAGTATAATAATTCAGGCTGCGCGGCCTGACCTTACTCGCCGACGGCAGCCAACCGCTGAGTGAAACGATCCAGGGCTTGTCCCAGATTGCGGGTACTGCTTTCCAAAGCGGTCGAAAGGTCGGACGTACCGCTGGCCGCCTCGGCAGCATGGCCGGAAGCTTCGGTGACGCTGCTGATCGCATCGGCGATAATGGCCGCCCCTTCCGCCGCGTGCGATACATTCCGAGCGATGTCGCGGGTCGCGGCGGTCTGTTCTTCCACCGCCACCGCGACGGACGACATGCGCATATCGGTTTCCAGCACATGCTCGCGCACCGACAGCATGATCCGGCCAACCTCCTGCGTTAGACTGCGCATCGCTTCGACCGACTGCTGAATTTCTTCCGTTGCCCCAGCCGTCTGGGTGGCGAGGTTTTTAACCTCGGTCGCGACCACGGCGAAGCCTTTGCCCGCTTCCCCGGCGCGTGCCGCCTCGATAGTGGCATTCAGGGCCAGCAGATTGGTTTGCGCGGCAATTGCCTGGATGAGGGTTACGATATCGCCGATCTGCGCCATGGCATTTTCAAGATCGTGTAGGGTACGGTCTGCCGACTGCACTTCCTCTGCCGCCTTCCGCGAAATGCCGGTGGAACTTTCCACCTGCCGACCGATTTCGGCGATCGATCCGGTTAATTCGTCGGTCGCCGCCGCCATCATTTTCACGGTTTGCAAGGTTTGATCGGACGAGGTGGCCATCGCCACGCAGCTTTGGTTGGTCGCCGCCACGACGCCGGATAATTCGCCGGAAGACAGGCGCATCCGGGCAACCGCCTCGGTCACGGCGGCAATCACCCGCGACAGGTCGGCGCGGAACTCGTTCACTGCCTCCACCCGACGTTCGGCAAGGGTGAGATCGGCTTCCATACGCTGCCGTTGTTCGGCTTCTAGCCGCCCGCGCTCGACCAGCGCCTGCCGGAAGAATTCCACCGCTTTAGCGATGATCCCCACCTCGTCACTGCGCTTTTGGTAACGAATTTGAATATCGGTGCTGCCGGTAATCAGGCTTTCCATCTGGCCGGTGAGGCGCAGCAGCGGGCCGCTAACCGACCGACCGATAATCAAGGCCAAACTCACGGCCAGCACCAGAATAACCGCAACAATGGCAAGGCTGAAGCCCATCGCCCGATAAAACCCATCGATGCGAATGACTAATAGAGTTTCCAACGCACGGGAGCTTGCGTCATAGGCTTTCGACAAAGCCGCCTCTAGCGCCGCCGTTAACCCGGCAGCGGCGGGGCCTTGTCCGGCAACCTGCGCATCGGCCGCCTTCAGAAGCGCCGCCCCTGCCGCCAGCAACGCCTGCATATCGGCATCGATCCAACGCTTAAGATCGCCGCTGGCATTTCCGCGATACCCAAGGGTCACCGAAGCGGCAATCCCATCCAGCGTTGCCTGCATCGCCCCTTTGGCAACTAGAATATCGGCTTGCTCCGTCGCCGAAAGCACGGCCTTGTTCCCGGCGCGCAGGGCACCATCCAGATCAGCGGCGCGCGTTACCAGATCGGGCAGGCGCAGTAGCACCAGATCCATTGTGTAATAGCTATCGAGATCGGGATCGAGAATAAGATTGGAATGATCGCCAACCCGCACGGTCAGATCGCGCAGGGCATTCATCGCCACCAGGGCCGAGGGGCGATCCTTCGCCGCCGCCGCCGCTTGCACTGCCTGCTGGGCCAACCGCGCCACATCGCCGCTTTGCAGATCAACTCCCGCCGCGCCCTGGCCCAGCTTGGCTTCGATCGCCGCCAAGGCTTGCGCCTGCTCTGGACCAACGGGGCTGCCCCCCCGGCTTTGCGCCAAGGTTGCGATGAGAGCTTTCTGGACCGGGCGTAAATATTCCGTGCCAACCACCTCTGCTTGGCCAAACCTGATTTGAATGAAATTCGCCGAGATCAGCAGATAGGCAAGATAGACAATCGGCACCAGCAGCACGGCGACAATCAGTCCGATTTTGCGCCCTATAGAAATGCGATCAAAAAGTTTCATAGTGAACCGTTCCCAATAGTCTATTGGGTCGCAAGGCCCATAGGGTCAGCGACAGCAGCCCCCCCGCTAATCGGCGGCGATCATAGGTGGCGGCGTGGAACTTGTCTATATAATCAGGCAATATTGCATTAATCTCTCAGGCGAGGCGATAGAATAGATATGGAATGAACGCCTAAGGTTTTTCCCCAGCAGATGCAGAAACCACCGTGCATGGGACTGCCTCCGTTCACGCATAGCGCGGGGGCTTGGCAGGGAGGGCGCAATATGTATTATGCAGCACCGGCGCACCCCCCTAGCGATTGGGGTTCGTTTTAGCGCAAGACAGGGGCGGTTTGGCCGGACCGTATCAGGTGAGATGGAGCCGCCCTGCCATGATCGTGCGCGATGCCTTTACTTTCGATGATGTTCTCTTGGAACCCGCCGCTTCGGCGGTGATGCCGGCGCAGGTCGATACATCGACGCGGGTGACCAAGGAAATCCGGCTTGGCATCCCCTTGCTCTCCGCCGCCATGGATACGGTGACGGAAAGCGGTCTCGCCATCGCGATGGCCCAGATGGGCGGTATGGGCATTATCCACCGCAATATGTCGTTGGAACGCCAGGCTGCCGAAGTGCGCCAGGTTAAGAAGTTTGAAAGCGGCATGGTTGTCGATCCGGTCACCATCACCCCGGACCGAACCCTGGCCGACGCGCTGGCCCTGATGACCGATTACAAAATCAGCGGTATTCCCGTGGTCGATGCACCGCGCGGTAAATTGGTCGGCATTCTGACCAATCGCGACGTGCGCTTCGCCACCAATGCCGATCAGCCGGTGTCGGAGCTGATGACCAAAGAAAAGCTGATCACGGTGCGGGAAGGTGTGACCAAGGACGAGGCGAAGCGCCTGCTGCACCAACATCGGAGCGAAAAGCTGCTGGTGGTGGATGAAGATTACCGCTGCATCGGCCTTATCACGGTGAAAGATATTGAAAAGGCGCAGAAATTTCCGAATGCGGTGAAAGACGACAAAGGCCGCTTGCGCGCTGGCGCGGCGACCGGCACTGGGGATGAAGGGGTAGCGCGCGCTGAAGCGCTATTCGATGCCGAGGTGGATCTTTTGATCGTCGATACCGCCCACGGCCATTCGGAACGGGTGCTGGACACGGTGCGCCGGGTGCGCCGCCTGTCAAACTCCACGCAGATCATGGCCGGGAACGTCGCGACTGCCGATGCCGCCCGCGCGCTGATGGATGCGGGTGCGGATGCCGTGAAAGTCGGGATCGGGCCGGGGTCGATTTGCACGACCCGCATCGTCGCGGGCGTCGGCGTGCCGCAGTTGACCGCCGTGGTCGATTGCGTCGAAGCCTGCCGCAAGCACGGCATTCCGGTCATCGCCGACGGCGGGATCAAGTTTTCCGGCGATCTGGCCAAAGCGATTGCCGCCGGGGCCGATTGCGCCATGATCGGCTCGCTGTTCGCCGGGACCGACGAAAGCCCTGGCGAGGTTTTCCTCTACGAGGGCCGCTCGTATAAATCCTATCGCGGCATGGGGTCGGTCGGCGCGATGGCGCGCGGCTCGGCGGATCGTTACTTCCAAGCGGAAGTGAACGATACGCTGAAACTGGTACCGGAAGGCATCGAAGGTCGTGTGCCGCACAAGGGGCCGTTGCACCCAGTCGTTCATCAACTCGTCGGCGGTCTGCGGGCGGCGATGGGTTATACGGGCAATGCCACCATCGCCGATATGCAACGTAACTGCCGCTTCGTGCGCATTACCAACGCAGGCTTGCGCGAGTCGCACGTTCACGGCGTCGGCATCATGCGCGAAGCGCCGAACTACCGTCAGGGTAATTAACACCGATGACTCCCGCCGCGCGGCTCCAGGCCGCTCTCGATCTTTTGGAAGACATCAGCCAGGGGGGCGTCGCCGATGCGGCCGCCTCCCGCTACTTCCGCGACCGGCGCTATATTGGCGCTAAGGACCGCACGGCGATTTCGGAGCGTTTTTACGGTCTGATGCGGCGGCGGGCGCGGCTGGAATGGTGGGTCAATCGCCTGCTAGAGCGCCCGGTCGAGGCTGGGCCGGTCGTACCGCGCCATCTATTCATTATGGACCTCTTGCTGACGGATCGGTGGATCCCGGAGCAGTTCCAGAATAATTTCGACGGTGAAGCGCACCGCCCGCACGCCCTGTCGCGGGCAGAGCGCAGCCTTGTCGATCAGATCGTCGCCCTGCGCACCGAAACCGGCGCGCCAGTGCCGCTCGATCACCCGGATATGCCGCTGTGGGTGCGGATGGAAATTCCGCAATGGTCGGAAGCCCCGCTCTCGACGCTGTTCAACGGTAACGAAGCGGAATTGGCGGCGCTCAATACCAATGCCGCGCTCGATCTACGCATTAATCACTTGTTGGGCACGCGGGAAGCGGCGCTGGCGCGCTTACAGTCGGAAGGGCTGCGGGTAACGCCGGGCGAATGGTCGCCGCTGGCAATCCGGGTCGAAGGTCGCCCGGCCTTGGGTGCCCTGCCCGCCTTCCGGGACGGGATTGTGGAGATTCAAGACGAAGGCTCGCAGCTCGTCGCCCTGCTCGCCGACGCCAAGCCCGGCCAATGGGTGATCGACTATTGCGCCGGTGCGGGCGGTAAAACCCTGGCGCTGGCCGCCGATATGGCGAATAAGGGCCGGTTGATCGCGTCCGATATTTCGGTTCAGCGTCTTGAGCGGGCCGTGACGCGCCTGCGCCGGGCGGGGGTACATAACGTCGAACGCCGCGCGCTGGGCGGCGACAACGCCGGTTGGTTTAAGCGCCAAGCGGGTAAGTTCGACCGGGTGTTGGTCGATGCCCCCTGTTCCGGCACCGGCACCTGGCGCCGCAACCCGGATATGAAATGGCGCATCGGCCCGGACGATGTGGCCGAACTGACGCAGAAGCAGCGCGAGATTCTGGGCAATGCCGCAAAGCTGGTAAAGCCGGGGGGGCGGCTGATCTATGCCACCTGTTCGCTGCTGCCGGACGAAAACGAAGCCTCCGTCGACGCCTTTTTGGCCGATCATCCCGATTTCGAGGTTGTTCCGGTGACGCAGATCTGGGCGGAGAAGGTGGCGACGCCCTGCCCCGCCCCAGGCCCCTATTTGCGCTTGACGCCCCATCGCCACGGCACGGATGGTTTCTTTACCGCTGTTCTGGCCCGCCGGACCGATACGGCGGTGCCGAAGGAGAGCTAAACTGTTCAGCCGCGCCGTATCCCCGACTCCCGTTGACCAGGGCTGGAGCCTGCGCCGGGCACAGCGCGAGGATTACGGGGCGATTGCGCGCGTGCAGACCGACGGCTGGCGCGATTCCTTCCGGGGCCTGATGCCCGATAGCGTGCTGGACGGCCCGCTGCTGGACGATCACCGCGTGCTATGGCGGCGGATGCTGGGGGCGCGCGGCGGCGGCTTTGGCGATATGGGGTTTCCCTGGTTAGCGGTCGGCCCGACCGGCAAAGTCATTGGCTTTTCCGCCTTTGGCCCCGTGCGCGGGTCGAGCTGGGAGCATGACGCGGAAATCTACGCGCTCTATGTCGATACCGAGTGGCGCGGCCACGGCATTGGTCGGGCGCTGGTACGCCAAACCGCCCAAGGTCTGATGGCCCAACATCGCCGGTCGCTGCTGTTGTGGGCACTCGAAGACAATAGCAAGGCCCGCGCCTTCTATGATCGGATCGGCGGTAAAGTCATCGACCGCGAAGCCCATTGCTTCGGCGGCGTCTGGTTGCCAGAAGTCGCCTATGAGTGGCGCGATATGGCCCTTTTGCTGGAGTAGCCCCGTGGCGTTGCGCTTCCGCCGTGCGGTGCCTGACGATGCACCGATGATCGCCGATCTTCATACCCGCTCTTGGCGGGCGGCCTATCGCGGTCAATTGCCCGATGACTATCTCGACGGGCCACTCGACCTCGAAAAACAGGCGCAATGGGCTGAAAAACTGGCGCGCGCCCGTCCTGCCGATCTCATTCTGCTGGCCGAACAGGGGGATAGCCTTGCGGGGTTCATCTCGGTTTGGGGGGATGACGCGAGCAAAGCCGTGGACCCTTACGGCGATTATCCCGGGGCCTATGTCGATAATCTGCACGTCGATCCTGCCGGGCGCGGGCGTGGCCTGGGGCGGGAGTTGCTGCGGCGAACGGCGGACCATACGCTCGCGACCCCCGGTCTTGCCCCGCAGGTCTGGCTATGGGTCTTGGCGACCAATGCCCCGGCACTGAAATTTTACATGAGCCTCGGCGGTCAAGTGACTGACGAGATTACTGAACCCCTGGGCGGGATCACCGTGCGCACCCAGCGCATCCTGTGGTCCGACGCGGCTGCTCTCAGCGCCGCCTGCCGCCCGTCCCGCGATTGAAGCCTGAAGCCGGAAAGAGACGTGACATGACGACCGACCCCGCCCTGCAAGCCGAGAATATCCTCATCCTCGATTTCGGCAGCCAAGTGACCCAGCTTATCGCCCGCCGCGTGCGCGAAGCCGGGGTTTACTGCGAGGTAATGCCCTTCAATACCGATCCGGCGCGGCTGGCCGCGTTTAAGCCGAAGGGGATCATTCTGTCGGGCGGTCCGGCCTCTGTGACCTTGGAACATACGCCGCGCGCGCCGGAGTGGGTCTATCAGCAAGGCCTGCCGATCCTTGGCATTTGCTATGGCGAACAGACGATCTGCGCGCAATTGGGCGGTACGGTGGAAAGCGGCCATCACCGCGAATTTGGCCGGGCGGAAGTGACCGTAACCGCCCCCTGCCCGCTGTTCGACGGTATTTGGCAGGTGGGGCAAAGCTACCAAGTGTGGATGAGCCACGGCGACCGGGTAACGGCGCTGCCGCCGGGCTTTTCAGTCGTCGCCACGTCCGCCAATGCCCCCTTCGCCGCCGTTGCCGATGAAGCGCGGAAAATCTACGCGGTGCAGTTCCACCCGGAAGTGGCCCATACCCCCGATGGCGCGAAGCTGCTGGCGCGCTTCGTCAAAGATATTTGCGGCTGCCACGGCGCGTGGACGATGGCCGGGTTCCGCGAAATGATGATCGAGCGTATCCGCGCCCAAGTGGGAAGCGAAAAGGTTATCTGTGGCCTGTCGGGCGGGGTCGATTCCTCCGTCGCCGCCGTACTGATCCATCAGGCGATCGGCGACCAGCTTACCTGCGTTTTCGTCGATCACGGCTTGCTGCGCACCGGCGAGGCGGAACAGGTCGTCAGCCTGTTCCGCGATCATTACAATATTCCGCTGATCCACCGGGATGCGAGCGACCTGTTCCTAGGCGAGCTTGCGGGCAAGACCGACCCGGAAGTGAAGCGCAAAACCATCGGCAAGCTGTTCATCGACGTGTTTGAGGAGGAGGCCCGCAAGATCGGC
>CAZNVY010000068.1:17293-17916 GCA_964576605.1 uncultured Elstera sp.
GTGCCGCCTTCCTGGCGCAAGGCACGCTGTACCCCGATGTGATCGAAAGCGTCAGTTTTACCGGCGGCCCCTCCGTCACGATCAAATCGCACCATAACGTCGGCGGTCTGCCCGACCGCATGAACCTGAAGCTGGTAGAGCCGTTGCGCGACCTATTTAAGGACGAAGTGCGCGTGTTGGGCCGCGAACTGGGGCTGCCGGAAAGCCTAGTGGGCCGCCACCCCTTCCCCGGCCCCGGCCTCGCCATCCGCCTGCCGGGCACCGACATTACCCGCGAGAAGCTGGATATTCTGCGCGCCGCCGATGCGGTCTATCTCGATGAAATCCGTAAATGGGGCTTCTATGATGCGATTTGGCAGGCCTTCGCCGTGCTGCTGCCGGTGCGCACCGTCGGCGTGATGGGCGACGCCCGCACCTATGATTACGCCTGCGCCCTGCGCGCGGTGACCTCGACCGACGGGATGACCGCCGACTATTTCCCCTTCCCGCACGATTTCTTGGGGCGGGCGGCGACGCGCATCATCAACGAAGTGCGCGGCATCAACCGGGTGAGCTACGACATTACCTCGAAGCCGCCGGGGACGATTGAGTGGGAATAAGCGTATAGAAAGAACCACGCCGCT
>CAZNVY010000069.1:0-16934 GCA_964576605.1 uncultured Elstera sp.
AGGGTTTCGGCGACGCCGGGGGATTTGAACAGGTCAAGCCCGCGTAAGCGTTGGACGAACCCGACGATCTGCACGGCGAGCGCCTCAGCAATCCCGCCGGCCTTGGCCTTCAGAATGGCAATCTCGCGCTCGGCGCTGGGGTAATCGACCCAATGGTAGAGGCAGCGGCGCTTCAGCGCGTCGTGAATTTCCCGCGTGCGGTTGGAAGTGACGATGACCAAGGGCGGTTCCGGTGCCCGGAGCGTGCCAAGTTCCGGGATGGTTGCCTGGAAATCCGACAGAAGCTCCAGCAGAAACGCCTCGAACGGCTCGTCGGCCCGGTCAAGCTCGTCGATCAACAATACTGGCGCGCCGCCCGGTTGCGGCGATAGGGCCTCCAGAAGCGGGCGGCGGATCAGGAACGCTTCGGAATAGAGCGTGGGCGCGTCGCCCAAGGCTTCGGCTTGCCGGATCGCGAGAAGCTGTTTCGGGTAGTTCCACTCGTAAAAGGCGCTACCGAGGTCCAGCCCGTCATAGCATTGCAGCCGGATCAACCGCCGCCCGAGGCCTGTGGCCAGAACCTTGGCAATCTCCGTCTTGCCGACCCCGGCTTCCCCCTCCAGCAGCAAGGGCCGCCCGAGCCGCAGGGAGAGAAACAACACCGTCGCCAGCGCCCGATCAGCGACGTAATTCTGCGCGGTTAGAAAGGCGAGGGCATCATCGACGGACGACGGCAGCGGGGTGGGAGAGGTCACGAAAGGCTCCGTTTTTGTCTCGCTGCGCGATGGCAGGGATGTCATCCCTGCACCCGACCCAAGGGGCTGGCCCCTTGGGAGATTTAGGTATGAAGATATCTATTAATATATTGATTCATAAAAAGGGATTCTCAAGGGGCAGCAGCCCCTTGAGCGGGGGAGATGGGGGCCGCGCCCCCATCCTTACCCTAAGGCTGCCACAGCGCGTTTTGCCAGCACGCCGATCAGATGGGCGCGGTATTCCGCGCTGGCGTGGATGTCGCTGTTGAGGTCGTCGGCGGGCCAGGTGACCCCGTTGAGCGCGGCGGCGGTGAGGGAGCCGTTTAAGGCCGCCTCAAAATTCGTCGCCCGGAACACGCCCGGCCCGGCCCCCGTCACGGCGACGCGGACGCCGCCTGCGGTTTCCGCAACGAAAACCCCGACCACGGCATAGCGCGATGCCGGATTGGGGAACTTCACGTAAGCCGCGCGTTTCGGCAGCGGGAAGCGGACTTCGGTGACGATTTCCCCCTCGTCCAGCGCGGTAGCGAACAGGCCGGTGAAGAAATCATCCGCCGCGATCTGCCGCCGGTCGGTCACGACGGTCGCGCCGAGGCCGAGGACGGCAGAGGGGTAATCCGCCGCCGGGTCATGGTTGACGATCGAGCCGCCAAGCGTGCCGCGATGGCGCACTTGGGCGTCGCCAATCCCATCCGCCAGGGCGGCCAGGGCCGGTAGGGCTTCCTTCACGACATCGGAGGCGGCAACATCGGCGTGCCGGGTCATCGCCCCGATGATCAGCGTATCCCCCTCGCGCCGAATGCCTTTTAGATCGGGCAGCGCGCCGAGATCGATCAAGGCCGTTGGCTGGGCGAGACGTTGTTTGAGCGTCGGGATCAGCGTCATGCCGCCCGCCAAGGGTTTAGCGTCCGCATCGTCCTTCAGTGCGGCAACCGCATCGGCGACGGAGGCGGGACGGGTGAAATCGAAAGCGTACATGCGTCTCTCTCCTTATTCCGCTGCTGCGGCGGGCTGGGCCGCCTGGATCAGTCGCCAGACTTTCTCTGGCGTTGCGGGCATATCGATATGGCTGACGCCATAGGGCTTTAAGGCATCGACCACGGCATTAATCACCGCTGGGGGCGACCCGATGGCCCCAACCTCGCCGCAGCCTTTCACCCCCAAAGGGTTATGGGTGCAGAGGGTGGTGTGGTGGTCAACCGTAATGAACGGCACATCATCGGCGCGCGGCATACAATAGTCCATGAAGGACCCGGTCAGTAGCTGCCCATCGTCGCCATAGACGCAGGTTTCCAGCAGCGCTTGCCCGATACCTTGGACAATGCCGCCCTGCACCTGGCCTTCGACGATCATTGGGTTAATCACCCGGCCCACATCATCGACGGCGGTGAATTTCACCACCTGGGTCACGCCGGTGTCCGGGTCGATTTCCACTTCGCAAATATGGGTGCCGCCGGGATAGGTGAAATTCTTCGGGTCGTAGAACGCGGTTTCTTCCAGCCCCGGTTCTTCCGTCTCGATGGGGTAATTATGCGGCACATAGGCGGCGAGGGCGATTTCGCCAAAAGCCTTACTGCGGTCGGTGCCCGCGACGGTGAATTTACCGTCCTCGAACACGATATCGGCCTCGGCGGCTTCGAGCAGATGGGCGGCGATCCGCTTGCCCTTAGCGATTACCTTATCGACCGCCTTGACGATGGCCGACCCGCCGACCGCGAGACTGCGCGACCCATAGGTACCCATGCCGAACGGCACCTTGTCCGTATCGCCGTGGGAAATATCGACGCTTTCAATCGGAATCCCCAGTTGATCGGCAACCAACTGCGCGAAGGTGGTTTCATGCCCCTGGCCATGCGAATGGGTGCCAGTAAAGACGGTGACGGAGCCGGTGGGATGCACGCGGACGCTGCCAACCTCATAGAGTGCCGCCCGCGCCCCCAGGCTGCCAACAACCGCCGAGGGAGCGATGCCGCAGGCTTCAAGATAGGTGGAAATGCCGATCCCGCGCAGCTTGCCGCGCGCCGCAGCTTCCGCCTTGCGGGCCGGGAACCCCGCCCAATCGGCTTTCTCCAGCGCCTTGTCGAGACAGCCCGCGTAATCGCCGCTGTCATATTGCAGGGCGACGGGGGTCTGATACGGGAAGGCATCCGCCGGAATGAAGTTACGGCGGCGCAGCTCCACCCGGTCGATCCCGGTGACTTCTGCCGCCACATCGACCAACCGTTCCAGCAGGAAGGTGGTTTCCGGGCGGCCCGCGCCGCGATAGGCATCGACCGGCACGGTATGGGTGAAGACCGCTTTCACCTCGCAATAAATGGCGGGCGTCGTATAGACCCCGGCCATCAGCGTGCCCGACAGATAGGTCGGCACGGCAGGCGCGAAGGTGGAGAGATAGGCACCCATATTGGCGATGGTCGCCACGCGCAGGCCGATGAATTTACCGCTCGCATCCAGCGCCAATTCGGCATGGGAATGATGGTCGCGGCCGTGGGCGTCGGTCATGAAGCTTTCCGACCGTTCCGCCGTCCATTTCACCGGACGTTCCAACTGCTTGGCCGCCCAGGTAACAATGGCTTCTTCGGCATAATGGAAAATCTTCGACCCGAACCCACCGCCGACATCGGGGGCGACGACGCGCAGCTTTGCTTCGGGAATCCCCAGCACGAAGGCACCCATCAGCAGGCGAATGACATGCGGGTTCTGGGAGGTTGTGTAGAGCGTGTGCTGATCGGTCGACGCATCATAATCGCCGATGGCGGCGCGCGGCTCCATCGCATTGGGGATCAGGCGGTTATTCACCAGATCGAGCTTCGCTACCCATTTGGCTTGGGCAAAGGCCGCGTCGGTGGCCGCCTTATCGCCGATATGCCAATCGAAGCACAGGTTGTCGGGCGCAACATCGGGCCAAACGGCCGGGGCGCCCGCTTCGAGAGCCTTCTTACCGTCCGCCACCGCCGGCAGCGGGGCGTAATCGACCTCGATCAGTTCGGCGGCGTCTTTGGCTTCGGCATAGGTTTCGGCAATAACGACCGCCACCTGATCGCCAACGTGGCGCACAAAGCCCTGCGCCAGCGCCGGGTGCGGCGGCTCCTTCATCGGGCTGCCGTCCTTGGAATGGACCTGCCAACCGCAGGGCAGCGAGCCGACCTTCATATCCTCGCCGGTAAAAATCGCCACGACGCCTGGCGCGGCCTTCGCGGCCGCAAGATCAATCCCCTTGATCTGCGCATAGGCATGGGGCGAGCGCAGAATATAGGCATAGGCCTGCCCCGGCCGGTTCATATCGTCGGTGTAATTGCCTTTGCCGGTCAGAAACCGCTTGTCCTCGCGCCGCTTCACCGACGCACCGATGGTGGAAACAGACATTTCGTCCTCCCTAAACTCGGACTCATTCAGCCGCTGATTGATTTTTATGGATTATTCAGCAGCGTGCGCGGTTTGGCGCAGGGTCGCGGCGGCGTGTTGCACCGCTTTGACGATATTGTGATAGCCGGTGCAGCGGCAGATATTGCCTTCCAGCCAGGTACGAATCTCATGTTCGCTGGGGTTCGGGTTTTTGGTTAGCAGGTCTGCCGAACTCATCACCATGCCCGGCGTGCAGAAGCCGCATTGCAGCCCGTGATGCTCGCGGAAGGCTTCTTGCACCGCGTGCAGCGTCCCAGCAGAGGCTAGGCCTTCGATGGTACGAATATCGGCCCCATCGGCCTGCGCCACCAGCATTGTGCAGCTTTTAACCGAATCGCCGTTAACATGCACCGTGCAGGCACCGCATTGGCTGGTATCGCAGCCGACGTGCGTGCCGGTTAGATGCAGATGTTCGCGCAGAAACTGCACCAGCAGCGTCCGCGGTTCGACGGCGGCGCTGACCTTCTTACCATTGACTGTTAGGGTCACAGAAATCGTACTCACACCCAAACCCTCCCTTCCGAGGTTTTTGGCGGTCCGACGGCGGTGCAGCAAATTTTGCCAAGCAGCACCTATTGTCGGTTGTGCAGTGCAATATTGATGATGCCTGCCTTCTTCCCGCGCAATGACGAAAACTACTGTGGTTTCTTTGTGTTACGATTTCAAGCCACAACCGCAACAAGTAACGCGGCCAAGATCAGCAGTAGGCCGGTAATCCACAACCAAGGTGCGAGGGCTTTTGCCTCCTCCTCGACGATTTCGACCGCCTCGTCCATGGCTTTGGCTTCGTCGGCGGTGGCGGGGGAGGCGGTTTCGGCGGGTGGTGGCGGCAGATCGTCGCTATCTTCCTCGGCGGCGGTTTCTTGCGTTTCCTCGGCGTCCGCAACCGGGGTCTCGGCGCTGACCAAGGTATTGAATTTGGAAAAGAAATCACTCGCCAAGCTTTTCGCCGCGCTATCGATGAGCCGGGAGCCGATCTGCGCCAATTTGCCGCCGATTTGCGCATCGACCGTATAAATCAGCTTAGTACCCTCCGGTGTATCCTCTAACCGGACCGTGGCTCCCCCTTTGGCGAACCCGGCAGGGCCGCCCTTGCCTTCGCCCTGGATGCGATAGCCATTCGGTGGGTCGAGGTCGAGCAGCGTAACCTGTCCGGTAAAGCTGGCTTTCACCGGGCCGATCTTCGCGGTTACTTTTGCGGCGAATTCCGTTTCAGATTGTTTATCGACACTCTCGCAACCCGGAATTGCCTGTTTCAGAATCTCTGGGTCATTGAGGGCCTGCCACACGCGCGCACGCGGGGCTGCGATGATGGTTTCGCCGGTTAAGTCCATTTTTTTTTCTCCGCTGAAACGATCAAATTTCAGCCTAGCCGCCGGGGCGGGCCGCTTCAAGGGCGGCGCGGGGGCGGGATGAGCCTTTTGTCTCGTTGCCCTTCTGGCCGGCTTCGGGTATCGGGCTTAAGAACGCACCCAGGGTCGGGAACGAGAAAAATAGGGGAGGACGATAGAATGTGCCGCCGGATGGTCGTTAATGGTTTGATAGCCTTGAGTGGCCTCTTGGCCGCCGCGCCGGTTTTGGCCGCCGAAGGTGCCCCGGCGCTGTCGGGTGCCGGTTTGTCGTTGCTTTGGGCTTTGCCCTTTGCTGGGATTCTTCTATCCATCGCCCTTTGTCCGCTGCTGATGCCCGATGCTTGGCACCACCACCATGGTAAAATCGCGGCGGGCTGGGCTGCACTTTTTATTGTTCCCTGCGCGGGGTTTATCGGTCTGCCGATTGCGACCTATGAACTTCTGCACGTGCTGCTTCTGGATTTTGTTCCCTTCATCATTCTGCTAACGGCCTTATTCACGGTGGCGGGTGGGGTGCGCCTGCGCGGCGGCTTTATGGTCGAACACGGCGTTACCGGCCTTTGGGGCGCTGATTGCCGGGTTTATGGGCACGACCGGGGCCGCGATGCTGCTGATCCGTCCGCTGCTGCGGGCCAATGAGCGTCGGCAGCATAAGACGCATATATTTGTGTTTTTCATCTTTTTGGTTGCCAATATCGGCGGATCATTAACCCCGTTGGGTGACCCTCCTTTATTTTTAGGATTCCTGAAGGGGGTTAGCTTCTTTTGGTTTACAGAACATATGCTAGCCCCAATGGTCGTCGCTGATTCTATTCTATGTTCTCGATACCTGGGCCTATCGCAAGGAAGGGCCGGAGGTAAAAAATGCCGGCGATCATGAGCGTGATAATTTGACCATTCAGGGCCTACGCAATATCGCCCTACTGATGGGGATCGTTGCTGCGGTTCTATTGTCGGGTCTTTACAACCTTGGTACGGCGATCACGGTCTACCATGTGCCAATTTCCGGCCAGCAGCTGCTGCGCGACGCGGCGTTGCTGGCGATCATTGCCGCGTCGCTAAAATTCACTCGGCACGGTATTCGCGAGGAAAATCACTTTAACTGGGGGCCGATGGCCGAGGTGGCGAAACTCTTCATCGGTATTTTCATCACTATCATTCCGGCGATTGCCATTCTGCGTGCCGGAGCGGCAGGCGAGCTTGCCGGGCTGGTTGCCTTCGCCAATCCGAACGGCACGCCGGATGTGGCGCGTTATTTTTGGTTGACGGGTATTTTGTCGAGCTTCCTCGATAATGCGCCGACCTTCCTTGTGTTTTTCAACTTGGCGGGCGGCGATCCCGTGCAGTTGATGGGGCCGATGGCGACGACGCTGACCGCCATTTCTGCCGGGGCGGTGTTCATGGGGGCGAATACCTATATCGGCAACGCGCCAAACTTTATGGTGAAGGCGGTGGTTGAGCATCGCGGAGTGAAGATGCCGAGTTTCTTTGGCTATATGCTCTGGTCCACCGTGTTGCTGGTTCCTATCTTCACCGTGGTGACCTTCATCTTCTTCACGCCTTGATCCGAGGGGGCATGGATCGACCGATCCTAATCGCGGGGGAAATCTACCGGGATTCAAGCTATGGGCGGCGGCATCCGCTCGCGATTCCTAGGGTTTCCTCCACCCTCGATCTCATCCAGGCGTTGGGATGGTTCGATCCGGCGCGCTATATCGATTCGCCGCAGGCAACGCCCGATCAGCTCGCCCGTTTCCATGCCCCCGATTACATCGCAGCGGTCCAAGCGGCCGAGGCGGCGCAAGCCGCCCCGCCAGAGGTGCGAGAGCGGTATAATATCGGCCGGGCAGGCAATCCGATTTTTCCAGAGATGTTCCGCCGCCCGGCGACCGCCGCCGGGGCCGGGCTAGCTGCGGCTGATTTGATTGCCGCTGGGGCGCGCTGCATCCATTCCCCGGCCGGGGGAACGCACCATGGCCGGGCGGCGCAAGCTAGTGGCTTCTGCTATTTCAATGATCCGGTACTAACGCTCTTGCGGCTCCTGGATCATGGTTTTACCCGGCTTTTGTACCTGGATTTCGATGCCCACCACGGCGATGGGGTGGAACTGGCTTTCGTCGGCGATTCGCGTGTTTTATGTGTATCAATTCACGAAGAAAACCGCTGGCCCTTTACGGGCACGCTGACTGACCGGGCCGGGGGATCGGCGTTGAATGTCCCGGTGCCCGAAGGCTTTAATGACAGCGAGTTAGACTTGATTGTGACGCACTTGGTGCAACCGATCGGGGCGGCCTTTGCGCCGCAGGTTGTGGTTATCCAGGCCGGGGCGGATGCCTTGAGCGAAGATCCCCTAAGCCGCCTCGCACTGTCGAATGGGGCCTTGTGGCGGGCGGTGCTGGCTGGGCGGGCCTTGGCGGGGCAGTCGATCATTCTGGGCGGGGGCGGCTATAATCCCTGGTCGGTAACGCGCGCCTGGGCGGGGCTTTGGGGGAGCTTGAACGCTGCCCCCGTGCCAGAGCGCTTACCACCCCCCGCCGAAGCGCTGCTGCGCAGCCTGGCTTGGGACCATCGGCTAGGGCGCAACCCGCCGGAAACTTGGTTCACCACCCTTGCCGATTCGCCGCGCCCTGGCCCGATTCGCCCGGCGATCCGCGACCGGATCGACTGGCTGCTGGCAGAAGCGCGCTGCCCTGCGCTATAGGAAGGGCATCTAACGGGAGATCGATGATGCGTTCGATACTTGCGGTGGTTCTCGGACTGGGGCTGCTTCTGACGGTCCCGATGCCAGTTTCCGCCGAACCGCTGGTGGCCCAGGGCACCCAGAGTTTCGAGAAAGCCCCGCTGACCATCCGCAGCCAAGGCCGCGATCTGCGGTTTACGGTCGAATTGGCGCAGACCCCGGCACAGATGCAGCAGGGGTTGATGTATCGTCGTTCCCTGGCTGCCGATGCCGGGATGCTGTTCCTACATCCCATGGAGCAGGAACTCGCCATGTGGATGGCCAATACATTGATCCCGCTTGATATGCTGTTCATCAAGGCCGATGGCCGGATCCACCGTATCCAGGAACGGACAGTGCCCTTATCAGAGGCGACGATCAGTTCCGGCGGGCGGGTGAAAGCCGTGTTAGAACTGCCGGGGGGCAGTGCCGCCCGGTTAGGGATTAAGCCCGGCGACCAGGTATTATTCCCCGGTTTGGGTGCGCCCTAAGCTTTCCGCAGTTGCGCGCGGGCGGGGGAGCCGCTAAAACCCTGGACAGCGGCCTTGCCGGTCGTCGGGGCGTAGCGCAGTCTGGTAGCGCGCCTGCTTTGGGAGCAGGATGTCGGGGGTTCAAATCCTCTCGCCCCGACCAATCGGCAGGCGGCCCCACTTGTGGAAGAGCCGAAGCCCATGCCCTTGCCCGTCGTCGCGACTGCCCGCCCCACCGCCCGCATCTATCGTCCGGCGAAAAATGCTATGCAGTCCGGTAAAGCCCGCACGAAATCTTGGGTGCTGGAATTTGAACCGGGGGCTGCGCGCGTGCCGGAACCGTTGATGGGCTGGGTATCGGGCAGCGATACACAGGTGCAAGTGAAGCTAACGTTCGACAGCAAAGAGGCGGCCATGGCCTACGCCCAGCGCAATGGTCTCGCCGCAACGGTCATCGAACCCCAAGCACCGAGCTTGAAAATCCGCTCCTACGCCGATAACTTCCGCCCCGGTCGCATCCGCTGGTAGTATTCCCCCCGAAAGGGCAGGGCGCCCGTAGCTCAACAGGATAGAGCAACCGGCTTCTACCCGGTTGGTTGGGGGTTCGATTCCCTCCGGGCGCGCCAATTCTCATGTTATGACATATCGCCTCACCCTAGGGCTTCAACAGCCCATGCCGGGTGAGCAAGCTGACCGCCAACGGGCCGGTGAGCGCGTCGCGCAGGGCGCGGGTTTCGGGGCGGTCACGCCCGGCGACGGTATCGAGCGTGTAGCGGATCGTTTCATCGAGATCGGCGGGGGCGGTTCCGGAAAGTTCGAGATGCGGGCGGTGGGTGAGCAAGCTCGCCGCGGCGAAGGCCGCCGGGATCTGTCCGTCGTCGAGCGCCGAGGCTAGATCGGCCATGGCGGCGAAGGATTGCAGCAGCGCAACCGATGGGGCGTCGAGCTTTAGTCGATCAAGAAAAGACAGAGTCTGCCGGGCGATCCCATCGTTCGTGCCGGTAGCGACACCGATCAGACTTCCCTCTAGCGGCACGAGCAGGTTCACGCCAGGACGCAGGCGAATCGGCGTTGCCCGTTCGCTGCGGGCGATTAGCACAATGCGGTCCTTGGCGAAAGCCGTCTCCCCAGCCAGATCGAGCCGCCCAGCTTCCAGCAGTGTGCGGCGCTGGTCGGGATCCTCGGTAATCACCAGATCAACATTTGGGTCGCTTTCTAAAAGCCCCATCACCTCGCCGCTGCTGGCAGCGCGCAGGGTAACGGCGCGTTTCGGGGCGGTTTCGGCCAGAATTTCCTTCAGCGCTTCGATCAGTTGAAACGGCGCAAGCACGACCTGTCCCGCCGGGCGTGGGGCCGGTCGAGTCTGCGCTCCTGCCGGCGCAGCGCTGAGGAGAAGGGCGCTCAGGCCCAGAAGCAGCGAGCGGCGGGCAATCTCAACCATTCAGGCGACCCTTTCTTCTTAGTGCGACGATTCGTGCTTATAAAGATCCTGTGGCGAAATTAGGGGGGCGCTGGTGATGTCCCAAGACCCGGTTTCTGGATTCGCCGAATGAAAGAAGCAGGACCGACGGCCGGTGTGACAGGCAACGCCTTCTTGCTGCACGACCGCCAGCAGGCAATCGCCGTCGCAGTCAAGCTTGAGGTCGATCAACCTCTGGACCTGACCAGATGTTTCCCCCTTTCGCCAGAGCGCCTGCCGGGAGCGTGACCAGTAGCAAACGCGCCTTGTCGTTAGGGTCTCCGCCACAGCATCGCGGTTCATCCAGGCCATCATGAGAATTTCTCCGCTGCCGTCCGCCTGGGCGATGACCGGCACCAGGCCGTTGGCGTTGAACTGGATCGCCTGCAGCAAAGCGGCGATTTCGGGGGCGGGCATATAGGCAGGTCCTTCAAGTCGCATTATGATGGGCTAGGAGAGTGGCAGAGGGGCGCAGGCTTTGGCAACCGATCACAATCACGATCACGGCGTCTGCGTCAGCAAGGCGATGTCTGATGCGGAACGCTTGTGCTTGCAACGGGGGGTTCGACTGACCCCCGTGCGTCGCCGGGTGCTGGAGTTGATTTGGCGCAATCACGAACCCGTTGGGGCCTATGCGATGTTGGATGTGCTCCGCCTCGAAGGCTTCAATGCGCAGCCGCCGACCGTTTACCGGGCGCTGGAGTTTCTGACCGATCAGGGGTTCATTCACCGGCTAGAGTCGCGCAATGCCTTTATCGGTTGCCCGTCGCCAGAACTGCCGCACCACGCGCTCTACCTAATCTGCACCCGATGTGGCATTGCCGAAGAACGGGCCGAAACCCCGGCGCTGGCCGCCGCATTAACCGATTTGGCTGCCGAGGCTGGGTTCGGCATCGTCGGTCGCACTCTGGAACTGACCGGCCTGTGCCAAGCCTGCCAGCGCGCGCAATCTGCCGCCTGAAGCCTTTAGGGGGGGGCGACCGAGGCCGCCCCCGTGGCTCAACGCGCGGCGGCCATGCGGGCGAACCCGGCGGCGAGATCGGCTTTCAGATCCTCGATATCTTCCAGTCCAACGCTAAGGCGCAGCAATTGTCCCGGCTCGGTCCAGCGAGTTGCCGTGCGGATCGGGCGCGGATCGCAAGGCACGATCAGGCTCTCGAACCCGCCCCAGCTGAAGCCCATGCCAAAGATCGATAGGTGATCGAAAAACGCCGCCAGGGCGGGTTTTTCGACCGGGTGCAGAATGATGCTGAACAGGCCGCTTGCCCCGGTAAAATCGCGCTTCCAGAGGGCATGGCCGGGGCAGTCCGGGCGGGCGGGGTGTAGAACCCGCTTCACCTCTGGCCGCGTGGCGAGCCAGTCGGCGAGGGCCAAAGCCGCCTGTTCCTGGTGCTTGAGGCGTACCCCCATCGACCGCAGGCCGCGCAGCAATAGATAGCAATCGTCGGGGGCCAGGGAGATGCCAAGATCGCGCACTGTCTGGCGGATCAACGCTTCACAATCTTTGGTAAAGGTAATGGTTCCGGCCAGAAGATCGGAATGGCCCGACATATATTTCGTTGCCGCCTGGATCGAGATGTCGACCCCATGGACAAAGGGTTTGAAATATAGGGGTGTTGCCCAGGTATTATCCATCAGCACCAGCGCGCCGTGCGCGTGGGTGGCGGCGGCAATCGCCGGAATATCCTGGATCTCGAAAGTATAGGAGCCGGGCGACTCGGTGAGCACTGCGCGGGTATTCGGCTTGAACAGGCGGGCAATATCGCCGCCGATCAGCGGATCGTAATAATCGACCTCGACGCCGAAGCGTTGCAGCACATGGGTGCAAAACCGCCGCCCAGGCCCATAGGCGCTATCGGTCATTAAAAGATGATCGCCCGCTTTCAAAACCGCCAGCAGGGTTGCGGTGATCGCGGCTAGACCTGACGGGACAACGCAGGCCCCATGTGCCCCCTCCAACGTTGCCACGGCCGTTTCGACCGCAAATGTGGTGGGCGTACCATTCAACCCATAGGTCGTACGCCCGGTTTCCGTCGGGCGAAGCGTGCTCTGCTCGAAGGCGGCCAGGGTTGGAAAAAGAATGGTCGACGCGCGGTGGACCGGCAGGCTTACCACCCCATCATAGGCAGCCGAATCGCGGCCTAAGGTGGTCAGGCGCGTTAGATCGGTTAGATTTTGGGATTCCGACATTATAACCCTCAGTTATGCAAGTTTTCTTCAAAAGAATAGCGGGCGACTCCATGGTTTCCCTGCGCCCCGCTTTAGACTATCGTGATAGAGACATAGGCCAGCACCATCGCCAAGCCCTTGTTATTTTCGACTGAAACCATGTGCAGATGCGGCTTTGCGAAATGTGTCAGAAATTTTTCGCAATCTGTCCAAAGATGATTGACCGAACCGCGATATTCTGAAAAAAACCTTCCTAGGTGCTTTGGCGGTAACCGCCAGCGCCGACAGGATCGGACCCGTAGGGAAGGGAACGGTTTCGGTCGGTGACCGACTTCAAGACACCAGTTTCGTGAACAGGCCCCGCATGTCGGGAATGAGGAGTTGAGGGAATGAGCAAAAAGACCTTCACGTTCGGTAATGTTCTGGCCGCCGGCGCGGTCGCCCTGCTGGCTGCCGGTGCTGCCCAGGCCCAAGGGGCAGGCACGCTGGCCGCTGTGAAGCAGCGCGGTGTTGTGAACTGCGGCGTTAATACCAGCCTGCCGGGCTTCTCGGCACCCGATGCCCAGGGCAATTGGACCGGCCTGGATGTCGATACCTGCAAGGCGATCGCGTCCGCCGTACTCGGCGATGCCAAGAAGGTGAAATATTTCCCGCTGAACGCGCAGCAGCGTTTTGCCGCGCTGCAGTCGGGCGAAATCGATGTTCTGTCGCGTAACACTACCTGGACCCAGACCCGCGATACCTCGCTGGGCCTCAATTTCGCCCCGGTAACCTATTTCGATGGTCAAGGCTTCATGGTCTCGAAGAAGCTCGGTGTGAAAAGTGCCAAGGAACTGAACGGCGCAACCGTTTGCGTCCAGCCGGGTACGACGACCGAACTGAACCTTGCCGATTATTTCCGCGCCAATAAGATGGATTTCAAGCCGGTTGTTATTCAGGAACTGGCCGAAGTGGAAGCCGCCTTTTTCGCCGGTCGCTGCGACGTGTACACCACCGATGCGTCGGGCCTAGCCTCGACCCGCGCGGCGCGTGCCGCCAATGCCGATGACTACGTGATCCTGCCGGAACTCGTGTCGAAGGAGCCGCTGGCCCCCGCCGTGCGTCAGGGCGATGACGAATGGTACAATATCGTCTTCTGGTCGGTTACCGCCCTGGTGGAAGCCGAAGAACTGGGCGTGACCCAGAAGAATGTTGATGATCTGAAGAAGTCCGACAATCCGGCGGTGAAGCGCTTCCTGGGCGTAACGCCTGGCATGGGTAAGAACCTGAACCTGTCGGAAGAATGGGCCTATAACATTGTTAAGCAGGTTGGCAACTACGGCGAAGTGTTCGAGCGCAACGTCGGTAAGGCAACCCCGCTGAAGCTGGAACGCGGCCTCAATGCCCTGTGGACCAAGGGTGGTCTGCAGTACGCTATGCCCGTGCGCTAACGCGCCCCCCGAACCCTCCCGGTTCGTCTTATGCGGGCCGGGGGTGAGGGTTCGGTTATAGGAAAGGGCGCCGATCTGATCCGCGCAGCTGCGCAGGTTCGGGTCCGGCGCCTTTTTCGTATTCTGCATAATCGGCACGTGATTTGCATAGGTCTCTGCGTACAGTTTGTATGATGAGAGGCAGCTGTAAACCTTGCGATGAACACCTGAAGCTGACGCCGGGGAGATGTCCATGACGGATCGGCGAAGCGGGGCGGCGGTTGCGGAAAAGCCAAAAACGGCTTTCTGGAACGACCGCGACGTCCGCGCAGTCCTTTTTCAAATTCTGATCGTTCTTGGGGTGCTGGCAGCCGGCTGGTACCTTGTGCACAATACGCTAACCAATCTTGAACAGCGCAAAATCGCCACCGGCTTCAGTTTTCTGAGCCGCGAGGCAGGATTTTCTATTGGTGAATCGTTAATCCCCTATTCGGCGGCTGATACCTATCTGCACGCGATTTGGGTTGGTATCATCAATACGCTGCTGGTCTCGGTGATCGGTATTGTGCTGGCCACCCTCCTTGGCACCGTGATTGGGATCGCGCGCCTATCGTCCAACTGGCTTCTCGCCCGTCTGGCGTCGGTCTATGTGGAAGGGCTGCGGAACATCCCGCTGCTGTTGCAGCTTTTCTTCTGGTATTCCCTGGTCAGCGAGGCGTTACCGCCGGTGCGGCAAGCCTTAAAGCTGGTGCCGGACTATGTCTTTCTTAGCCAGAAAGGCTTGCGGGTTCCGCATATTGTCGATCACGCCATTTATGGTTGGATGGGGCTGCTGGTTTTGGCCGGGATCGTCGGGGCCGTCCTCTGGCGGCGGGCGGCGGCGAAGCATCAGGAAGCCACCGGCAAACTGCGACCGATCTTCTGGCCGACGCTTGGTTTGCTCTTCGGTCCTGCCGCGCTGCTGTGGCTGGTGACCGGGGCACCCTTGACGCTGGAGAAGCCTGAACTGCGCGGCTTCGATTTCCGGGGCGGTGGCACGCTCTCGCCGGAATTGATTGCGCTGTTGATCGGTCTTGTCACCTATACCGCCGCTTTCATTGCCGAAAATGTTCGCGCTGGGATTTTGTCGGTGCCGAAAGGCCAATGGGAAGCGTCGCGCGCTTTGGGCTTGCCGAATGCCCGCGCTTTGCGCCTCGTTATTCTACCACAGGCGCTGCGCGTTATCATTCCGCCGATGACCAGCCAATATCTGAACCTGACCAAGAATAGTTCGTTGGCGGTTGCCATCGGTTATCCCGATCTTGTGTCGATCCTCAATACGACGATCAACCAGACCGGGCAGGGGATCGAAGGTGTCGCCTTGATTATGGCGGCTTATTTGACCGTCAGCCTGTCCATTTCCGCCTTCATGAACTGGTACAACAAGCGCATCGCGCTGGTCGAGCGCTGAGGAGGGCCGCCATGAGTGTTCAAACGACCAGCGCGCCCATCGAAAAGCCGCCCGTTACGGAAGTCGGGGCGATCGGCTGGCTGCGCAGTAACTTGTTTAATTCGCCGCTCAACTCGGTTCTAACAATCCTTTGCTTGGCATTCATTGTCTATGTCGTGCAAGCGGTCGTGCCCTGGGCCTTCTTGAATGCTGTGTGGAGCGGTACGCCCAAGGACTGCCAAGCCGAAGGGGCGGGGGCTTGTTGGGCGGTGCTTGGCGAAAAGAACCGCTTCACGCTGTTTGGCCGCTATACCTATGAAGAACAATGGCGTCCGGCCCTGGCGATTGGCTTATTTCTCGCCTTGGTCGGGATTAGCTGCTTCCGTCGCTTCTGGGGTAAGCTGCTGATTTGGGCCTGGATTTCCCAGGTATTTATCTGGGGTGTACTGATGTGGGGGGGGGTGTTCGGCCTGACCTTCGTCAACCACGAACAATGGGGCGGCTTGCCGCTGACCCTGATGATGTCGGTCGTGGCTATTGTTGTCGCCTATCCAATCGGCATTGTACTGGCGCTGGGCCGCCGGTCGGATATGCCGGTAGCGCGCGGTATTTGCGTGGCCTATGTGGAGCTTATTCGCGGGGTACCGCTAATTTCGGTGCTATTCATGGCCTCGGTCATGATTCCGCTGTTCTTCCCGGAAGGGGTGAGCGTTGATAAGCTGCTGCGGGCGCAGATCGGTTTCACCCTCTTCCTGGCCGCCTATCTCGCCGAAGTGGTACGCGCCGGGTTGCAAGCGATTCCCAAAGGCCAGTATGAGGCGGCTGACGCCCTAGGGCTGGGCTATTGGGCCAAAATGCGGCTGATCGTTCTGCCGCAGGCCCTGCGCCTCGTTATTCCGCCAATGGTGAATAGTTTCATCTCCACCTTCAAAGATACGTCCTTGGTTATCATCATCGGCCTGGTCGATCTGCTGAATGCAGGGAAGATTGCCGTGAATGACCCGCCCTGGCGCAGCTTTTATGTGGAAATGTACATCTACATCGCGCTGATTTACTTCGCCTTCTGCTTTACCATGTCGAAATTCAGCCAACGGCTGGAACGCGACCTGAGCAAAGCCACCAGCCGTTGATCGAGGAGTGAGCATGAACCCTCAACGTCAAGCGCGCCGCGAGCAACTTGCCGCTGCGCCCGTCAATATCGAAGTGAGCCACGTTCATAAGTGGTATGGCGAGTTCCATGTGCTGCGCGATGTGAACCTATCGGTCAGCAAAGGCGAGCGTATTGTGATTTGCGGCCCGTCCGGGTCGGGCAAATCAACGCTGATCCGCTGCATCAACCGGCTGGAAGAGCATCAGAAGGGCAGCATCATCGTCGATGGAACGGAATTGACCAACGATGTGAAGAACATCGAGGCTATCCGCCGCGAAGTTGGCATGGTTTTCCAAAGCTTCAATCTATTCCCGCACCTAACCGTGCTGGAGAATTGCACGCTGGCACCGATTTGGGTGAAGAAAATGCCCAAAAAGGAAGCCGAGGCCGTGGCCATGAAGTATCTGGAGCGGGTGCGCATTCCCGACCAGGCGCTGAAATATCCGGGCCAATTGTCGGGCGGGCAGCAGCAGCGGGTGGCGATTGCGCGCAGCTTGTGCATGAAGCCGCGGATCATGCTGTTCGATGAACCCACCTCGGCCCTTGACCCCGAGATGATCAAGGAAGTGCTCGACACCATGATCGAGCTGGCCGAGGAAGGCATGACCATGCTCTGCGTCACCCACGAGATGGGCTTT
>CAZNVY010000070.1:0-13434 GCA_964576605.1 uncultured Elstera sp.
TGCTCGCCGATCCCACCGTGCTGAAAATCGGCCAGAACCTAAAGTACGATATGATCGTGCTGGCCCAGCATGGCCTGACCATCGCGCCCTATGACGATACGATGCTGCTGTCCTATGTGCTGGACGGCGGCAAGCATGGGCACGGTATGGACGAGTTGGCCGACCGCCACCTCGGCATCACGACGATTTCCTATGAGGAGGTCTGCGGCAAGGGCAAAAAGCAAATCAGCTTTGCCGAAGTGCCGCTGGATAAAGCCCTCGCCTATGCCGCTGAAGACGCCGATGTGACGCTGCGGCTCTATCATCTGCTGAAGGCCCGCCTGCTGATCGAACGGCAGGTGCATCTTTATGAAACCGTCGAACGCCCGCTGCCCGCCGTAATTTCGGCGATGGAGCGGGAAGGCGCAATGCTTGACCGCAATCGGCTGAAGGAACTTTCGGCGGATTTCGGCGCGCGGATGGCGGTGCTGGAAAGCCAGATTCACGCGGCGGCGGGCGAAGTGTTCAACATCGCCTCCCCCAAACAATTGGGCGATATTCTTTTCGGCAAACTCGGCCTGACCGATCAGGGTAAGACCAGCAAGACGGAGAATTTCTCCACCGCGTCGGACGTGCTGGAAGGGCTGCGCGCGGCCCACCCCGTGCCGGGGCTGGTGCTGGATTACCGACAGCTCGCCAAGCTGAAATCGACCTATGCCGATGCGCTGTTGGAGCAGATCAACCCGCGCACGGGCCGCGTCCATACGTCCTACGCGCTGGCCACCACCACCACCGAGCGCCTCTCCTCCTCTGATCCGAATTTGCAGAATATCCCCATCCGCACCGAGGAAGGCCGCAAGATCCGCGAAGCCTTTGTTGCGCCTGCGGGCAGCAAGCTGATCTCGATCGATTATAGCCAAATCGAACTGCGCCTGCTGGCCGAAGTGGCGGGGATCGACGCGCTGAAGGAAGCCTTTGCCGCCGGGGTCGATATTCACGCGCTTACCGCCTCGCAAGTCTTCGAGGTACCGCTGGAGACGATGGATAAGGAAACCCGCCGCAAGGCGAAGGCCATCAACTTCGGCATCATTTATGGGATGAGCGCCTTCGGCCTCGCCCAAAACATCGGTGTGTCGCAAGGTCAGGCGCAAGCCTTCATCCGCGCCTATTTCGAGCGCTACCCCGGCATCCGCGCCTATATGGACCGGATGAAGGCGCTGGCGAAGGAACAGCAGTTCGTCACCACCCTCTTCGGGCGGCGCTGTTGGGTGCCGACGATCCTGGATAAGAACGCCGCCCGCCGGGCTTTCGCCGAACGCCAAGCAATCAACGCGCCCCTGCAAGGCACCGCCGCCGACATTATGAAGCGGGCGATGATCCAGGTGAGCAAGGTTTTGGCGGAAACCAAGCTGCCCGCCAAACCGCTGCTGACGGTACACGACGAACTGGTGTTTGAAGTTCCCGACGCCCAAGTGGACGATGCCATCGCCACCCTGCGCCCGGTGATGGAACAGGCAGCCGGGTCTGTGCTATCCGTTCCGCTGATTTGCGAAGCCGGGGTCGGCCAGACCTGGGCTTTAGCGCACTAACTCTCTGAAAAGGTAAGAAAATGGTTGAGATTGCCGATCGCGAAAACGCGCTGTTTCTGGACCTGAAGGACGGCCGCGTCACCATCGAGCTGTACCCCGATAGCGCGCCGAACCATGTCGCCCGTATTAAGGAGCTGGCGCGCGAAGGCTTTTACGACGGCATCGTCTTCCACCGCGTCATCGACGGCTTCATGGCGCAGACCGGCGATCCCACCGGCACCGGTTCCGGCGGTTCGGGCAAGAAGCTGAAGGCGGAATTCAACGACCGCAAGCACGTGAAGGGCACCTGCTCGATGGCGCGCGCCATGAGCCCGGATAGCGCCGATAGCCAATTCTTCATCTGCTTCGGCACGACGCCGCACCTCAACGGCCAATATACCGTTTGGGGCCAGGTGATCGACGGGATCGAGCATGTGGACGCGATTAAGCGCGGTGCCCCCGGATCGGGCGCGGTGAAAGACCCGGATCAAATCGTGTCGCTGAAGGTGGCCGCCGATGTCGCTGAGTAAGCTGACCCGCCGCGCGGCGCTGGCGCTGGCCGCCAGCCTACCGCTGCTGTCGCTCCCCACGCTCGCCGCCGCGCCGGACGATACGCTGGTGCTGGAATTGTCCACCGGCAAAGTGGTCATCGATATGCGCCCGGACCTTGCGCCCAAGCATGTGGCCCGCATTAAAGAACTGGTGCGCCAGGGCTTTTACAATGGCGTCGTCTTCCACCGCGTCATCGATGGCTTTATGGCCCAGGGCGGCGACCCGACCGGCACCGGCATGGGCGGGTCGGGCGTGAAGCTGAACCAGGAGTTCAACCGCGAAAAGCACCGGCGCGGTACCGTCTCCATGGCCCGCGCGCAAAGCCCAAATTCCGCCGACAGCCAGTTTTTCATCTGCTTTACCGATGTCCCCAACCTTGATGGGCAATATACCGTTTGGGGCCGGGTCTCGTCGGGCATGGAAGCGGTCGATAAGTTGAAGAAAGGCGACCCCAGCCGCAACGGCGTGGTCACCAATCCCGACAAAATCATTACCGCCTATATTCAGGCCGATAAGAAATAATGCTGCCGACCGCACCGCTAAAGGTTCCGCTGCGACTCGAAACCGACCGCCTTCTCCTCCGCCTACCGGAGGAGAAGGATATGGCGGATTTTGCGGCCTTTAACGCCGATCCGGCCACGATGCGCTTTTTGGGCGGAACCTTGCCAATTGGTATAGGCGGGTGGCGGGGCTTATCCTCCACCCTCGGCCACTGGGTACTGCGCGGTTTCGGCTTTTACAGCGTTATCGAAAAAAACAGCGGCGCGTGGATCGGGCGGATTGGCTTTCTGTGCCCCGACACCTGGCCCTGCCTTGAACTAGGCTGGGGTATTCATTCTGCCCATTGGGGCAAAGGCTATGCACCGGAAGCAGCCCTTGCGGTCCGCGCCTACCGCCCGGCGGGGGAGCGGCTGATTAGCTGCATCGATCCAGAAAACCGCCCGTCGCAGCGGGTTGCCGAAAAGCTTGGTTGCCGCCCGATGGAGGCCGTAACCCTGTTTGGCGAGTTCCCATGCATCGCCTGGGAACACCCGCCCGCCTGACCGGCTTTTGTGCATTGCGGCGGTGTGCGTTTGCGGAATCTGTGCTATACTTGCCTGAAAGTAAAAATGAAAGACGGCAAGAGGGAAGGGTACGCGATGACGCAACCGCAATCGGCATCCCCGCAGGCATCCACCCAGGACACCGGGGACGCGGCCAAGCGGCAGATTACCATCAAGAAATATGCCAATCGCCGCCTCTACAATACAGCGACGTCGAGCTATGCGACGCTTGATACCCTGTGCCAGATGGTGAAGGACGATGTGGATTTTGTCGTCTTCGATGCCAAAACCGGCGAGGATATTACCCGGCAAGTGCTGACCCAGATTATCGTGGAAGAGGAAGGCAAAGGCCAGAACATGCTGCCGATCAGCTTCCTTCGGCAGTTGATCGGCCTGTACGGCGATAATATGCAGTGGCTGGTGCCCAGCTACCTTGAAACCGCGATGCAAAGCTTTGCCCGCAACCAGGGCGAAATGCGCCAATATTTTCAGGAAAGCTTCGGCAGCCTGTTCCCCTTCGGCTCTTTCGATCAAATGAGCAAGCAGAATATGGCCATGATCGAACGAGCCATGCGCATGTTCACCCCTTTTGGGAATCAGGCGGGCGGGGCAACAGAAGCGGGAAAAGCCGATACCCCGGCAGCACCGCAGCAGCCGGTTCAGGTTTCCGACCTCAAACGCCAGCTTGATGCGCTGCAAGCGCAGATCGAACGGCTAACCCCCAAATCCGGCGCTTAATCTAGGCCGCAACGGGGGCGGTGGTGGCGATTGCACCGATCACCTATCAGCCGGTCGCCCCCACTCGCCCGGTTCGCCGCCGCCGTCCCGAAGCGGAGGAGCAACGGGAAGACGCCCGCAGCGCTGAAGTTTCCGGGGGAAGCGCCTCGGCCCCGCCCCGCTTTGATCTGGCCGATGCCGGGGAGGATCTCGCCGATCCCGACCGGCGTCGGCGGTCACGCGGCTTGGCGTTGGTCGCCGCGCAAGTTACCTTTGAAGCCCAGCAATACGCCCAGGAACAGCTTGGCGCGGGTCTCTATTACGAACCCTGGCAGGTGGCCACGGCGGCCTATCGGCGCTGGTCGCCGTCTTAGCTGCGCGGCAAAAGCCGGGGCCGCCAGTACCAACGCTCTGCTAGCAGAAGCCCTCCCTGGGTTGTGACCAGCAAAATAACCAGGCCGGGAATCAACCACTCCCGAATATTGCCGCCCAGCACCGCCGGAAACAGCCGCAGGCCCAGCGCGACGATCAGGCCGCTATAGGCCCCCGACATTGATCGATAATGGCGCAGCAGCCAAACCCCGTCCCGCGTCTGTCGCCAGCGGATCAGGCACAGAACCCCGCCGACGACCGAAACCAATGTCACCGCCGATAGGATGTGTAGAAAACTCCAGCCGCCATTCACCCCGTGCAGAAAAAAGCCGGAAATTGCCGTGCCGATTAACCCAACGGCGGCCAGCAGCCCAAGGCGGCGATGCCAACCATTGCCTTTGCCGGGGATCAGATAAAGGATGCCGCCGCAGACTAAGGCAAACAGGCTAACGGCAATATGAAGGCTCAAGGGATCAACGGGCATGGACCTTACTCCGGGTAAGTTACGCGGCCTGTTCGGCGGCGCGGTGGGGGTTGGTTTGCTGCTGGCGCTGCTGGGGCCGTTCGGCAGCTATGCGGCCCCGCTGCTGGACCGGCTGTTGTTCTGGGGGGCGACCGTTTTGCTGGGAACCGGCCTCTCGGTTCTGGCGGCGCTGCTGCTGCCGAGCCGCTGGCGACAGGTGGCTTGGCCTCTCTATGTTGCCGGTGCAACCTTGGTCCTGGGGCCAGTGCAGACGCTGATCGTGCAAAAGCTGTTGCCGTTGATCGCCCCGCCCGATCAGGCGATGGCCGCCCGCTTCTGGGACCATTTGCCAGAAGTCATGCTGCTGATGGCACTGGGAACCGCCCTGTCGATCGGCTTTCTGCGCTGGTCGGACGCAGTGCGTGCTGCTGCCGCTCCCCCCGCAGCCCCGCCCCCCGCAACACCCTTTTTCGACCGGCTGCCGCCCGCCCTGGGTCAAGACCTTCTGTGTCTTGAGATGGAGGACCATTACCTCCGGGTACATACCTCGCGCGGCAATGCGTTGATTCTGCTGCGACTGCGCGATGCGGTAGCCGAACTCCGCCCGGTGCCGGGCGCGCAGGTGCATAAAAGTTGGTGGGTGGCGCGCGCCGCCGTCACCCATGCCGAGCGTAGTAAGAGCGGTTGGGATCTGGTGCTGACTGATGGGCGGCGTGTGCCGGTGGGCCGCAGTTTTCAGCGCGCGCTGGCGGCGGACGGGTGGCTGCCGCAAGGGCGGCGGCAGGAGGAGGGGGCGGAAGACCATGCCCCCGGTCTAGCAAACCCGCCGGAAACGCCAAGCCCGCCTTCGGGAAAAGCCCCGTCGCCGTCGTAAAAACCGTTGGCGCTTCGTGAACGGCGCAGCCTATTCCGGCTTTCGGGCGACAATCAGAAATTCTTTGTTGCCGTCCGGCCCCTCAATTGGACTGGGAACGAGGCCCAAGCAGGCCCAGCCCTGATCCTCGGTCAACCAATCGCGAATCTTGGTACAGACCGCCTGATGCACCGCCGCCGACCGCACGATCCCCCCCTTGCCGACCTGCCCACGCCCGGCCTCAAACTGCGGTTTGACCAAGGCAACTAGCGTGCATCCCGGCGCGGCCAGCGCCAGGGCCGCAGGCAGCACTAGGGTAAGGGAGATAAAACTCGCGTCGCAGACGATCCAATCGGGCGGCCCCAGTCGGGCCAGATGCCCGGCCGTTAGATCGCGCGCATTCGTCCGCTCATAGGCTTCGACGCGCGGATCGGCGCGCAGTTTTTCGGCAAGCTGGTCGTGCCCCACATCCACGGCCAGAACCGCCGCGGCCCCCCGCGCCAACAAAACTTCCGTAAAGCCGCCGGTCGATGCCCCAATGTCGAGTGCCCGCGCGCCCGACGGGTCGAGGTCAAAGGCCGTGAGCGCCCCTAGGAGTTTCAACGCCCCGCGCGATACCCAGGGATGGTCGGCGACCAGAACCCGGATCGCCGCCGGATCAGCAATGACCGCGCCGGGCTTGGTAACAATCTGGCCAGCGATCGCGATTTGCCCGGCCAGGATCATCCACCGCGCCCGTTCCCGCGACACCGCATGGCCCGCCGCCACCAGGGCTTGGTCGAGCCGCATCGCCTTAGGCCCGCCGTGCGGCGGCATCCCCCAAACCAAGCGCCTGTTCCACCGTCGCCACGATGTGACGGGCGGATAACCCGGCTTCTTCATACTGCTTGGCCGGGGACTCATGGTCGATAAACAGATCAGGAAGCACCATCGGGCGCACGCGCAAGCCCCGGTCCAGCCCGCCGGCACAGGCCAAGTGATGCAGCACCAAGCTACCGAAGCCCCCGACCGACCCTTCCTCCACCGTGACTAGCACCTCATGCTCGCGGGCCAGCCGACCGACCAAGTCAGTATCCAGCGGTTTGGCGAAGCGGGCATCCGCCACTGTCACCGGTAGGCCGCGCTGCGCCAGAAGCTCGGCGGCAGCTAAAACTTCAGCCAAGCGCGTCCCATAGGATAGAATCGCAGCGCGCCCACCTTCCTTCAGCACCCGGCCCTTGCCGATGGGTAATAGGCTGCCACGCTCCGGCAGATCAAGACCCACGCCCTCGCCCCGTGGATACCGGAAGGCGATTGGGCCGCTGTCATAGGCGGCAGCGGTCGCCACCATGTGCATCAGTTCCACCTCATCCGCCGCCGCCATCAGCACCATATGCGGGATTGCCCCCAGAAAGGCGGTATCGAAACTGCCCGCGTGGGTTGCCCCATCCGCCCCGACCAAGCCCGCACGATCGATGGCAAAACGTACCGGCAGGTGCTGAATCGCCACATCGTGAACGATCTGATCGTAAGCCCGCTGCAGAAAGGTCGAGTAAATGGCGCAGAAGGGTTTCAGCCCCTCGCAGGCCAATCCGGCGGCGAAAGTCACCGCGTGTTGCTCGGCAATCCCGACATCGAAGGTGCGCGCGGGGTAGAGTTTGCCAAAGCCGGATAGGCCCGTGCCCGACGGCATAGCCGCCGTGATGGCGACAATCCGGTCGTCTGCTGCGGCTTCGGCAATCAGCCCGCGCGAGAAAACTTCGGTATAGGTCGGCACATTGCTGGCCGGTTTAGCCTGGGTGCCGGTCAGCACGTCGAATTTGCTGACGCCGTGATATTTATCCGCCGCTTCCTCGGCGGGCTTATAGCCCCGGCCTTTCTGGGTGACGACATGGATCAAAACCGGCCCATCATTCGGCATATCGCGAACGTTGCGCAGGACCGGCAGCAGATGATCGAGGTTATGGCCGTCAATCGGGCCAATATAATAGAAGCCTAATTCCTCGAACAGAGTGCCGCCCGCAACCATCCCGCGCGCATACTCTTCGGCTTTGCGCGCCGCACGGGTAACCTTCGGGCCAAGCGCCTGGGCAACATCTTTGGCGAGATGCCGTAACGAGCGGTAGGATTTCGAGGAAATCAGCCGCGAGAGATAGGCGCTCATCGCGCCGACGGGCCGCGCGATCGACATATCATTGTCGTTCAGAATAACAACCAAGCGGGACCGCATCGCCCCGGCGTTATTCATCGCCTCATAGGCCATGCCCGCGCTCATCGCCCCGTCGCCGATCACGGCGATAACATTGCGCGCCTCGCCCTTCAAATCGCGCGCCACCGCCATACCAAGGCCCGCCGAGATCGAGGTAGAACTATGCGCCGCGCCGAACGGGTCATAGGTACTCTCCGACCGGCGGGTAAAGCCCGACAGGCCGCCGCCCTGGCGCAGCGTGCGGATACGATCCCGACGGCCGGTAATAATCTTATGCGGGTAAGCCTGATGGCCCACATCCCAGATCAGCCGGTCATGCGGCGTCTCGAACACGGCGTGCAAGGCTACGGTCAGTTCCACAACCCCCAGCCCCGCGCCTAAATGCCCGCCGGTGCGGCTGACGGCATCGATCATCTCGCCGCGTACTTCCGCCGCCACCGCGCGCAGCGTGTCGGCATCGAGGGTCCGGAGACCGTCGGGCAAGGCAAGAGTATCGAGCAAGGGGGTAGCAAGCATGATGGCGTCCCGTTCCGGGGCTAGAGAAATTAAGACTTACGGTCGATGACAAAGCGCGCCACATCGCGCAGTCGATCCGCGGCGGCACCAAAGGCATCGAGATGCTGGCAGGCTTGATCGGCCAATAAAATAGCCTGGGCGCGCGCCCGATCTACCCCTAGGATGGACACGAAGGTAGCCTTGTTGGCGGCGGTATCCTTGCCCGTATCCTTACCCGTATCGCGGCTGGACCCTTCAACATCCAGAAGATCATCCGCGATCTGAAAGGCCAGCCCTAAATCATGGGCATAGGCATTGAGCGCGTGCCGAGGCTGCGGCGCGGCCTTGCCCAAGATCGCCCCGGCTTCACAGGAAAACGCGATGATCGCGCCAGTTTTTAAGCGTTGGAGCCGGGTGATCGCCCCGATTTCCAACGGCAGATTCTCGGTTTCCGCTTGCAGATCCATCATCTGGCCGCCGCACATGCCCGCCACCCCTGCCGCCTGGGCCAGATCCTTCACCAGCTCGATCCGCACCACGGGATCGCCGTGCACCGCAGGATCGGCGAGTACCTCGAACGCACGGGTCAGCAGCGCATCCCCCGCCAGGATCGCCGTTGCCTCATCGTATATCCGATGCACGGTCGGACGTCCCCGGCGCAGTTCGGCGTCATCCATCGCCGGAAGATCATCATGAATCAGCGAATAGGTATGCAGCATCTCCACCGCCGCCGCCACCCGCAGCGCCGAGGAGGGCGAGACTTTGAAGAGGCTGGCGGACTCGATCACCAGAAACGGGCGCAGGCGCTTGCCGCCCCCTAAGACCGCATAGCGCATGGCCGCCGACAATCGTGCCTCGCCGCTTTCGCCGCCGCCGTCGGGGATCAGCCGGTCCAGCAACCCATGCACTTGGGTCGCTACCTCGGCCATGGCGGTTTGCAGGGCCAGCGAGCGCCCGTCGAGATTAGGCATTCTCGAACGGCTCCGTCCCCACGGCCCCGTCAGGACCCGCGACAATCTTATCGATTTTGGCCTGGGCTTCGGCCAGTTTTGCTTCGCAATGGCGGCGCAAGCGCACCCCTCGGTCATAGGCCCCGACGGCGTCGTCCAGCTTGCCCTTGCCCGACTCAAGATCGCGCACGATTGCCTCTAGCTGCGCCATCGCGTCCTCGAAGCTCAAGCCTGCAATATCGTCGCTCATTCTGGCCAAACCCTCTCTTCTTACCCTATCTCGCCCGCCGCCATCAGCGCCTGCACATGCACGGCGACGCTTTCGGCCAGGGACTCCAGGTCATACCCGCCCTCCAGGGCCGAAACAACCCGCCCTTCACATACATAGGCGGCGATCCGCAGAATTTCGCGAGTGACCCACTGATAGTCCGGCTCAAATAGATTGAGCGAGGCCATGGGATCCTGCGCGTGGGCATCGAAGCCTGCTGAAATAAAGATGAAATCGGGCGAAAATTCGGACAGGGCGGGTAGAATATGTTCGGAAAACGCATGGCGGAAATCGCCCGACCCCGCCCCCGGTGCCAGCGGTGCATTGACGATATTGCCAACCCCCCGCTCGATCCGCCCGCCGGTGCCGGGATACAGCGGGAACTGGTGGGTAGAACCGAAGAAAACCGACGGCTCCGTCTCGAAGATCGCCTGGGTGCCATTGCCATGGTGTACATCGAAATCGATAATGGCAACGCGCTTCAGCCCGTAGCGCGCCCGCGCATAGGCGGCCCCAACCGCGATATTGTTGAAAAAGCAAAAACCCATGGGTTGGCGCGGTTCGGCATGATGCCCCGGCGGGCGAATAGCGCAGAAGGCATTTGCCCCCTCACCTGCCATCACGGCATCGACGGCGGCGCAGACCGCTCCCGCCGCCCGAAGGGCCGCCTGCCGGGTTGCGCCCGATGCGATTGTATCGGTATCAATCGCTAAAAGACGGTCGGGCTGGCCGACCACTGGCTGCGGCAGGGCCGCCAGCATCCCCACAACGAAATCGCGCGGATGCGCCAGGGCCAGTTGGTCTTCCGTCGCCAAGGGGGCGGATCGGCGCAGCAGCGGCTCAAAGGCTGGGTCGGCCAACCGATCCAGAATCGCCCGCAACCGCGCTGGGCTTTCCGGATGATGCGCCCCCGGCTGATGATCCAGACAGGCTTCGTGGGTAAACAGCAGCGTCGCCATAATCGGGTTCGGCCCCTTGTATCTCCGCCCGCCCGATAACCGGCCCGGCGTCCCTTCCTCTGAGGGATCGGGAAAAACTATTCCCCGCCTGTTTCGACGGCGCAACCTGCTTGCACGCGAAAAACCCAGCAGCCCTCTATCTCGGTCACCGCAACAAGAAAATGCCCCACCGCCCGGCAAAAAGCTGGAAAATCGCGATGCGTATTCGGATCATCCGATAACAGAATCACCGTTTGTCCTGGCATAGCGGCTTTTATTGCTTTGCGAAAGTGCAGAATCGGTAAAGGGCAGCGCATTCCGGTACAATCGACCGTCACAGGCTGATCTGAAAGGCTGTTCACGATTGCATACAATCCCTTCCAAGTTGCCCTTAGGAGTGCATTGGTACTCTTAGACAAACCTTAATCTTGTCAAATTATCGTTGGCGATCCAGCCGTATGACGATAGGTTGGAGAAAGATACCCGTCGCGCCCCCTCTTTGGAACTGCCAAGCGACCCGTGCACAAGAGCATTTCCCTTCCAGCCCAACCCTATGAACGCCGAATTCGGCGTCAGATGACCGTGCTGGCCGATATTGGGGCACGGCCAGTTCGGTCGCGGGCGGATCTAGAAGCCTGCCTAAACGATGTGCTGATTACCGCTAGCGAGATGCTACAAATCTCGCGCTGTAGCCTGTGGCAGTTCACCCCGGATGGGGCGGGTATCGAGTGCACGGCCTATGTGGATGATCCGGGCGTGCCGAACATCGTCGGCTTAAAGTTGGCCGCAGCCGATTACCCCGGTTATTTCAACGAACTGCGGACCAACCGGCTGTTCATTAGCGACAATACCCAGGCCGATGCCCGGCTTGGATCGCTACGCACCTATCTGGAAGAAGCCTGGATCGGGGCAATGCTGGATGCCCCGATCATGATTGGCGGGCAAAGCTGGGGGGTGCTGTGCTGCGAACATCGCGGCGGGCCGCGCCACTGGCTGGTGGAAGAACAAAGTTTCGTCGCCAATCTGGCCGATTGCGTCGCTATCGCCGTTACCAATCTACAGCGCGCCCAGGCCGAAGAGCGGCTTGGCCAGGCCGAAGGCCGCCTGCGCGCCCTTTTATCTACGCAAGAACAGCAATTGGCGGCGATTACGGTCGATCCCTTGACCCAATTGCCGAACCGCGATGCGCTGCGGGAACGATTGGCCGAATTGGTCTCGGCACGGGTTGCCTATGCCGTTATTTGTATCGATTGCGACGATCTGGCCAAGGTCAATGATAGTCTCGGCCATGCCGCCGGGGATGCGGCCTTGTCGATCTTGGCGCAGCGCCTAGACCGGCACGCCAGCCACTATGGATTATTGGCCCGTCTGCGGTCCGACGAATTCGCCCTATTGGTCCCCGGCGTCCAAACCCCCGCCGATCCAGAGACCATTGCCGAAACCCTGCTGACGGAAGTGCGCAGCCCGGTGAATATCGCTGGGCATACCTTAACCCAGTCGATCAGCCTGGGCATCGCCCTGCCCGACCGGCTGGAAGATGATCCGGACGAGGTCATCCGCAATGCGGCCACCGCCATGCGCCGGGCGAAGGAGCAAGGCGGCGGGACCTATGCGCATTTCGACCCGACCATGCGCCACCAAGCCGTCGCCCGGTTACGGCTGGAAGCCGATTTGGTCACCGCCCTGCGTCGGGACGAATTAGTTCTTTTTTATCAACCAATTATGGCGCTGGGGGAACGGCGGCTGGTCGGGTTCGAGGGGTTGGTGCGCTGGCTGCACCCATCCGAAGGGATCATCCCGCCGTCGCAGTTCATCGAACAGGCGGAAGAATCCAGCCTTATCCTCGATATCGGCGCACATCTGCTGCACCAAGCCTGTCAGCAGGCGGCCCGTTGGCGACGGCTTTTGGGCGATACTGCGCCAACAATCAGCGTCAACCTCTCCGCCCGCCAATTCGCTGACCCATCGCTGCTGCGGATTATCGATGAAGCCATGGCCAGTGGCAAAGTGCCGGGATCGGCGCTGAAGCTGGAGGTGACCGAAACCTCGATCCTCGCCCACGCCGATCTGGTTCTGAACCAGATCCACGCGATCCGGGAACGCGGGCTAGCGGTAGTGATTGACGATTTTGGGACGGGCTATTCCAGCTTCAGTCATCTGCTGCAATTTCCCATCGATGGGCTGAAGATCGACCGGCGGTTCGTTGGGCAAATCGGCCAAGACCGGCGCTCCACCGCCATTGTCGATGCCATGATTACCCTAGCGCGGTCCCTAGAGCTTAATCTGGTCGCGGAAGGGATCGAAACGCCGGAGGTTGCCAATTATCTAACCGCCCACGGGTGCTGGGGCGGGCAAGGCTATCTCTTCGACCGGCCTTTGTCGGCCGAAGCGGCGATGCAGCGTTTGGAACTAGCCCTGCCGCACGCCGAATAAGAGCACTATCCAGCAAAGCGGCAGCGCAGCCCGGTAATGGCAAAGGTCAGCCAGCCGAGAATCAGAAGGCTGCCCCCGATGGGCACGAGCGGCCCCCAGCTGATCCCTAGCCAGGCAAGACTATAAAGCCCTCCGGCAAAACCGATGCAACCAAGCCCGAACAGCGCCGCTATCGCCCAATGCCCCCAGGTGGGCAAGGGGGCTAAGGCGGCAACCGCCACGCCAAGGGCCTGAAAAAGCTGAAAGTGACTGGCGGTTGTCGCAAGGTCCGACGCTAACGGCCCATGGGCCGCGACCGCCGCCGCCGCAACCGCCGTTGCGCCGAGGATGCCAGATCCTCCCAGCATCCCCGCCCGCAGACTGCCACGCATCATGCGCGCGACTTACGATGCCTTATGATCGGTTACGCCCGGTGCCGTCACCGGGGCCGACGCTGGGGCGGCGGGCTGGGCCGGGGCCTGGGCCACCGGCGTTGGGGCCGGGGTGGCCGGAGCCGTCGTGGCCTGCGCCGCATCGCTATCGTCGTTCAGGCCGCGCTTGAACGCCTTAATCCCCTTGGCAAGATCGCCCATCGCCGACGGCACCTTCTTTGCGCCGAATAGCAGGATGATGACG
>CAZNVY010000070.1:13448-16844 GCA_964576605.1 uncultured Elstera sp.
AACCAGCAGCCAATGCCAAATGCTGAAGCTACCCATACCCGTTTCCTTTCCTTAGCACCGCCCGGCCTGCGGGGAACGCTGGCGCGTCACCCTAGCGGCGCTTTATGGCTATCAGATGACAGCCGCCGGATGAAGGTTAATTAAGCCCTGCGAATAGCGCCCGCAAGCCGCCTGCCATCATTTCGACCCCGATTGCCGCCAACAGCAGCCCGAACAGGCGATTGACGATGTTTAGACCAAAGCGCCCCATCTTTTCGCCGATGGGGACGGCCAAGCGGAGCGCCCAATAGAGCGCCGTCGCCACAAGCACGATGCAGAGAATGATCCCTGCATGGTGCCACAGGCTAGGGCTTCGGTGCCCTTCGACGATGACCGATGAAATCGCCCCAGGCCCAGCCAAGAGCGGAATGCCGAGCGGCACAACCCCGCTGGAGGTCCGATCCTCCACCGCCGTTGCCTCTTCCGCCGATTGCTGCACGGTCGAAACTTTTGCCGACAGCATCGACAGCGCCATAAGCACGAGAACCAGACCGCCCCCCACCCGGAAGGAGTGGATGGACGCCCCAAGAACGCTGAGAACCACATCGCCCGACAAGGAGGCGGCGATTAAAACCCCGCCGACCGTTCGCGCGGCGGTCAGGGCCGTCAGCCGCTGTTGATCCGGCGTCTGGCCCTGGGTCAAGGTTAGGAAAGTGGGCAAGGCCGCAAAAGGCGTAAGGATCGCAAACAGCGATACAACGAAGCGGACATAATCAGAAAACTCGCCCACGCTCCCGCGCCTCCGCTTATTTCATGCCAATTAACGGCAGCACTTCTTCTGCACCATCGTAGATCATCTTCAGCGCAATATAGCCGATCATCACCAAGCCGACATAGGCAATCCAATGGAAGCGCGACAGCAGGCGCGCGATGAAGGTTGACGCCACCGCCATTAGGATCACCGACACGGCCAGACCAATGACCATAATCATTTCATGGTCGCGGGCCGCCCCGGCAACGGCCAAAACATTATCCAACGACATGGACACATCGGCCACGATGATCTGGATCAGCGCCTGCCGCAGGGTTTTAGTCGGCACTTCCGTTTCGGCGGCTTTGGCTTTTTCGTTCGCTTCGCCCAGAAGTTCTTCCGTTGCCTCGCCAACCATCTGAGCGGCCTTGCGTTCGGCGCGCTGTTCCATAATCTCGCGCCACATTTTCCAGCAGACCCACAGCAGCAGCACACCGCCCGCCAGCACAAGGCCGGTGATCGACAGCAGTTGCACGGTCATGAGCGAAAACACGATACGCAAAATCGCCGCCGCCGCGATCCCTAAGAAAATCGCCCGCGCCCGAATTTCAGACGGCAAGCCTGCAACGGCCATCCCCACGACAATAGCATTGTCCCCGGCCAGCACCAGATCGACCATTAAAACTTGGAAAAGCGCCGACATTGCGCCAGGTTCGAGGAATTCTTGAAACACCGTGGGGGATCCCTTTCAGTTTGGGTTTTCAGGAAAATAGCGAAAATATGGCGAGCTTGACAGCCTCAATCCCCGCATAGATCACGAGCGCCACGACCAAAGCGGCAATCACGCTGACAATCCATCCAGCGATCATCATCGCGCCATCCCGCGCAAGAATCGCCAAAGCCATCAGCAGAACCGCAAAAGCCGGTAAGAAGTTTCCAAAGATGATGGGCAGAGATAGGATCACCGCCATCACCAGAATGATACCGCCCGCCAGCCGTTCCGCCGTGATCCCGACAAACCCCTGGGCGCGCGGCTTCAACCGTCGCTCCACTTTAGCCAAATAGGGCGCAGCGCGATCAAGAAACCGCAGGATATCATCGCGTGGCAAGGTTTTCTTGCGCAGAAAGGCCGGTAACCATGGCTCCTTTTGCCCCAAGAGCAGCTGCACGGCAAAAATCGCCATTGGCAGGCCAAAAACCGTTGATAGCCCCGGCGGACTGGGCAACGGAATGGAATTAGGCAGCGCCAGTAGCATCAACAGCAAACCGAAGGCCCGATGTCCAACACCGTGCAGCAAATCATCCAACGAGATCCGGTCGTGTGGATGCTCGGCAATGAGCCGACGCAGCAGAACGGAGGCAGGCTCCAAAGGTGGGGCTTTCGGATCGAATCCGGCGGTCTCTTCAGCGGCGCTCATCGGGCGGCCCTGCCGCCGAAGATCCCTAGCCCAAACGCAGTTTCATCACCAGAATCATCGCCATCGGAACAAGCGTTATGGCATTCGCCACTGTAACCGGACGATTGCCGATCATCAGCCCATAGATCAACCACGTTGCGACCCCCACGGTCATCAGCAGATATGTCACCAGCGACAGGCCGCTAGTGTCCCGCCGATAGATCGTTCTGATCGCCTGCGGAAAAAAGGCCGCAGTGGTCAAAAAACTCGCAACCAGTCCGATCATTTCGACCAGATCCGGCATTGTCCCGAAAAACCCGGTCATTCTTATTACTCCTTGGCGAAAATAGCGGCAGGCTGCCTTTTTCTTCAATTGCGGGTTTCACCAATATCGCGGTAGGCGTGGCGGCACCCCTGCGGATCGGTGACCCACCAGCCGCCCTGCCCATCGGGCGTCAGATAATCCGCCGTGACCGGCACTTTGCCGTAACCGCCCGGAATATCGAGCATATAGGTCGGCAGCGCGAGACCGGAGAGCGGCCCGCGCAAGGCGCGCATCAGCGCCATCCCCTCCGAAAGCGGCAGGCGAAAATGCGCAGTGCCGGGGGCGAGATCGCCGTGGTGCAGGTAATGGGGCTTTATCCGCAAACCCAGCATCGTGCGGAACAGGGCCGTTAGCGCCGGAACGCTATCGTTGACACCGCGCAGCAGCACCGATTGGCCGAACAGCGGAATACCCGCATCGACCAGCCGCGCCACCGCCGCCCGCGCCGCCGGGGTAAACTCATCGGCATGATTGGCGTGGATCAGAATATGCACCGGCAAACGCCCGCCCAGGGCCTCCACCAGTTCGCCGGTGATCCGTTCCGGCACCACCACCGGCACGCGGGTATGGATGCGCAGCGCGCCGACGTGGGGAATGGCATCCAGCCGCGCCTTGATCTCCCGCAGCCGTCGGGCCGACAGCACCAGCGGATCGCCACCGGTCAGAATGACTTCCCAGATTGCCGGATGGTCGGCGATATAGGCGAGCGCCGCCTCCGTCTCCTCGGCCGACAGCATCTCCTTGCCCGGCCCCACCATTTCGCGGCGGAAGCAGAAACGGCAGTAGACGGCGCAGGTCGAGACCAGCTTGAGCAACAGCCGGTCGGCATAGCGATGCACGATCCCCGGCACGGGGCTATGGGGCGCATCGCCAATCGGATCGGGCAATTCTTCCGGCAGGGTCACGAGTTCGCGCGCATCGGGCAGAAACTGCCGCGCCACCCC
>CAZNVY010000071.1:0-16774 GCA_964576605.1 uncultured Elstera sp.
CGGCTGGACTGCCCGGCGAGGGCTTTGACTTCCGAAGCGACCACCGCAAAACCCCGCCCCGCCTCGCCCGCGCGGGCCGCTTCGATGGTGGCATTCAGCGCCAACAGGTTGGTTTGCCCGGCGATTTGATTGATAAGCGCCACGACATCGCCGATCTTGCGGCTCGCCCCTTCCAAGAGGCCCACCGACCGCATCCCCTCGGCGGCTTTTTGCCGGGCCTCATCGGCGATTTTTTGGCTCATCGCCGCCTGCCGGGCGATCTCGGCAATCGAACCGTCCAACTGATCGCTGGCAATGGCGACCGATTGAATGCTTTCCTGCGCTTGGGCCGATGCCTCGGCAATCCGATCCCCCTGGACCGTCGCATCGCGCGATACGCTCGCCAGGGATTGCGCAGTTTCTTCCAGGCGGGTAGCCGCTTTGCCCAGTTCGCCGAGCAATCCATGGGCCGTCGCATCTAATCCCTTGGTCAACCCATCAAGGCGGCGCAGCCGGGCTTCCCGCATCGCTTGATCGCGCGCCTGTGCCGCTTCCAGGCTCTGCCGGGCCAGGGCATTGGTCCGAAACGACTCCAGCGCCCCCGCCAAGGCCCCGATTTCGCCGCGCACGTGGGCCAAGTTCACCGCGACCGTCAGATCTCCCCCGGCCAGATCGCGCATCGCTTGCGTGATTTTCCGCAAGGGTCCGGTAATCGAAACCGCAATCAAAACCGCCGTCAGCCCGCCGATCCCAAAGGCCAGCGACGGTAGGGTGATCGACTGCCAAATCGCGCTCTGCACCGTATCAGCGGTTTCTGCCAGCAAGGCCGTTTGCCGCGCCTGGGCGGCCTCGCTCACTCGGTGCAGCCTTTCGGCCATCCCCGCCTGGATCGGGGCCAAGGTTTCTAGGCGCAACCTTGCACGGGCGATCAGCAGGTCGCTGGATTGCCGCAACAGTTCGGCATAGCCGGCGACAGCCGGTAGCAGCTTGGCGAAAGCCTCCGCCTCCTCAGACCCATTCGCGGTGAGAGCAAAGGCCTTAAGGTCATTCGCCGTGCTGGTCCAAGCCGCGAGCAATACCGCGGCGCGCGTGGGGATAAGGTCAATCGCCGCCCGCGTTAGGCCCGCCCCCGCCAATTCGGCCAAAGCCAGATGCTGTTTGATCCCATCGTCAAGCCGGGTTGATAGATCAGCAATCGCGGCCACCCCTTCCGCATCAAAGATCAGTTTCCGGTGATCGGCAACCGCCTTAATCGCTGGGGGAAAAACGGCTTCCAGCGCCGGCATTCGCTGGCGAACCGCCGCCCATTGGTCGGAAACCGCCAGCGTCTGTCGCACGCTACTGGCATAATCGGCGTAGGCCGGGGCAAGGGCGGGATCGAATTCCGCAACCCGGCGCGCACCATCCTCCAGCAAAGCGGGTACCGCGGCCCCATCGGTCAGCACGGCGGTATCGATCCGAGGCCATAGGCCGGTTAGGGCCAGATCGAGCTGCGCCGCCGCCGTGCTGGTGGTGGCGCTCTGCGTGACCTGGGTTAGATTGGCCGAAACCGTCCGCAGCGCAGCCCAGGATAGAAGCCCCAGGCCGGCAATCAGCAGAATCAGCCCGCCAAACCCCAGGGAAATGCGGCGCGGACTGCCGATGTGCGCGAGACAGCGAAACCGGCCCGCCATTGCCCTCTCCTTAGCGCTCAAGGGGTCCGTAGCCGCCGCCGCCGGGGGTTTCGATGACGAAGCAGTCGCCCGCCGCCATCGCAACCTCGTGGGTTGCGCCGAAAACCTCCCGCTGGCCGTTACTCCGGTCGACATAGTTTCGCCCGACGGTACCGGGCTGACCGCCCGCCAACCCGAACGGGGCGACCCGGCGGCGATTGGCCAGAATCGCCGCCGTCATCGCTTGCAGGAACCGGACGCGGCGAATAACCCCATCGCCGCCCTTGAACTTCCCAGCTCCCCCTGAATTCTTGCGGATAGAAAAGCTTTCCAGCAAGACTGGAAAACGCCATTCCAAGATTTCAGGGTCGGTCAGACGCGAATTCGTCATATGCGTATGGACACCGGAGGTGCCATCGAAAGAACTCCCCGCCCCGGCACCCCCGCAGATGGTTTCGTAATATTGGTACTGATCGTTGCCGAAGGTGAAATTATTCATCGTCCCCTGGGCACCCGCCAAGATACCGAGGGCACCATAGAGCGTATCGGTGATCACCTGACTGGTTTCGACGTTCCCCGCCACAACGGCGGCGGGATAACGCGGGTTGAGCATACTGCCTTCCGGGATAACAATGTCTAAAGGCCGCAAGCAGCCCGCGTTCATCGGAATATCGTCCGGCACCAGGGTGCGGAAGACATAGAGCACCGCCGCCCGGCAAATGCTGGCAGGGGCATTAAAGTTATTCGGCTGCTGCGGGCTGGTGCCGGTAAAGTCGATCTTCGCCGACCGTTTGGCCTTATCGATGGTGACGGTCAAGGCGACCGTGGCGCCATCGTCCATTTCATAGCGGAAACTACCGTCTTTCAGGGCGTCGATAACCCGGCGCACCTGTTCTTCGGCGTTATTCTGCACATGGCCCATATAGGCCCGCACGACATCCAGCCCAAACTGACCAACCATGCGCTTAAGCTCGGTCGCCCCGCGCTCGTTCGCGGCGATCTGCGCGCCGAGGTCGGCGATATTCTGGTCGATATTGCGGGCGGGATACGGGCCGGAGGCGAGCAACGCCCGCATTTCGGCTTCCCGGAAACGCCCCCGCTCCACCAGCAGCACATTGTCGATCAGAACGCCTTCCTGATCGACGGTTTTGGAGGTTGGCGGCATCGAGCCGGGCGTGATCCCGCCGACGTCGGCGTGATGCCCGCGCGACGCGGCGTAGAAGCTGGGCGTGCTATCGCCGTCCAGGAAAATCGGGGTGATGACGGTAATATCCGGCAAATGCGTGCCGCCATTGTAGGGCGCGTTGAGGACATAGACGTCCCCCGGCCCCATCCTGGCGGCATTCTGGCGAATGACCGCCTGCACAGAATCGCCCATCGACCCCAACTGCACCGGCATATGCGGGCATTGGCGATCAAATTACCGTCGCCGTCGAAAATGGCGCAGGAGAAATCCAACCGTTCCTTAATGTTCACAGAATGGGAGGTGTTTTCCAGCGTCGATCCCATCTGCTCGGCAATCGACATGAAGAGGTTGTTGAACACTTCCAGCATCACCGGATCAACCGTGGTGCCGACCGCGAAGCTCTTTTCCAGCGGGACAACGCGGGTGAGCACCAGATGGCCGCGCCCGGTCAACTCGGCTTCCCAGCCCGGTTCCACCACATTGGTGCCGGTCGGTTCGATGACGACGGCGGGGCCGAACACCTTATCGCCCGCCAGCAGCAGCATACGGTCATAGACGGCGGCCTGATGGCTCCTGCCGCCGGTATAGACCGACACTTGCGCGATGGGTTCGGCTTTGCCCGAAGTGCGGGCGGGCACCGGCACGTCCTGATGCCGGTCCATCGCGCCGACGACCTCGACGGCCACGGCTTCGACGATATGACGCTTATCGGGGACGATGAAGCCATAGCGGCGGCGGTGAGCGTCCTCGAAGCGGCGGATAAGCTCCGCCACCGCATCCGGCCCCTCGGGCAGATCGACGATCAAGAAGGCGTCGGTCCCCTCGTAGCGCAGGCGCAGGGTAGGCAGCGCCGTCATTTGCGCATCGGGGATTTTCTGGCTTGCCAACTCCGCCTTCGCCGCGACGGTTAGCCGCGCCACGGTCTCGGCGAGTTGCGGCAGCAAATCCGCCGCCAGCGGCGCTTCCACCGCCGCTTCGCGCATCACGCGGAAATCGGCAAGGCCCATCCCATAGGCCGAGAGAACCCCCGCCAAAGGATGCAGGAATACTTTGGTCATCCCCAGCGAATCCGCGACCAAACAGGCGTGCTGCCCGCCCGCACCGCCGAAGCTGCACAGGGTATAATCGGTCACGTCATAGCCGCGCTGGATGGAGATTTCCTTGATCGCGTTGGCCATATTTTCGACGGCGATTTTCAGGAAACCATCGGCCACGTCTTCTGGCGTGCGGGTTATGCCCGTCGCCGCCTCGATTTCTGCCGCCAGCGCCGTAAACTTGGCGACAACGGCAGCCCGGTCGAGCGGCAGATCGCCATTAAGACCGAAGACTTTCGGGAAGAAGGCCGGGTCGAGCTTGCCGACCATCACATTGGCGTCCGTCACCGTCAGCGGCCCGTTGCGGCCATAGGCGGTGGGACCTGGGTTCGCGCCCGCCGAATGGGGGCCGACGCGGTAGCGCGTCCCATCGAAGCTGAGGATCGAGCCGCCGCCCGCCGCAACCGTGTGGATTTGCATCATCGGCGCGCGCATACGCACGCCCGCCACCTGGGTATCGAAGGCGCGTTCATACTCGCCCGCGAAATGCGACACGTCGGTGGAGGTGCCGCCCATGTCGAAGCCGATCATCTTCTCGAATCCAGCGGACAGGGTCGATTGCACCGCGCCGACGATACCGCCCGCCGGACCCGATAGGATCGAATCTTTGCCTTGGAATAGGCTGGCGTCGGTCAGACCGCCGTTTGACTGCATGAACAGAAGCCGCGTGCCGCCCAATTCACCCGCCACCTGGTCGACGTAGCGACGCAGGATCGGCGACAGATAAGCATCAACCACGGTGGTATCACCGCGCCCGACCAGCTTCATCAACGGGCTAACCTCGTGGCTAACCGAGACCTGGGTAAAGCCGATTTTCCGCGCGATCTCCGCCGCCGCCTTTTCATGGGCGGTATAGCGGTAGCCGTGCATAAAGACGATGGCGCAAGAGCGGATGCCGTCCGCATAAGCGGCGTCGAGCGCGGCCTTAATCGCCGCAAGGTCGAGCGGGGTTTCAACGGTACCATCGGCCCGCACCCGTTCCTTGGCTTCGATCACCCGTTCGTACAAAAGCTCCGGCAGTTGAATATCGAGCGCAAAAATCTCGGGCCGGTCCTGATAGGCGATGCGCAGGGCATCGCCAAAACCTTCGGTAATCAGCAGCACCGTGCGGTCGCCCTTACGCTCCAGCAGCGCATTGGTGGCGACCGTCGTGCCCATCTTGACCGCAGCAATCTGATCCGCCGGGATCGGCGCGCCGGGGGCAACCCCCAGAAACTCCCGGATCGCCTGCAAGGCCGCGTCGCGGTAGCGTTCGGGATTTTCAGAGAGGAGCTTTTTCGTCAGCAGTTGCCCATCGGGCCGCCGGGCGACAACATCGGTGAAGGTGCCGCCCCGGTCGATCCAAAATTGCCACTGACCGTTCGTCGTGCCATCGGGCATCATGCATTCCTCTTCTTAAATTCCGAGATAGGCACGCCGTACGCCATCGTCGGCGGCAACCTCGCGGGCGCTGCCCGCCAGGGCAACCCGCCCGGTTTGCAGCACATAGGCCCGGTCGGCAATATCCAGACATTCCGCTACCCGCTGTTCCACCAAGAGCACTGTGGTTCCCCGATCACGGATACGGCGCACCGCGTCGAGCAGCTCGTCCACCAACTTGGGCATGATCCCTTGGCTCGGCTCGTCCAGCATCAAGAGGCTTGGCTGCCCCATCAACGCCCGGCCAATGGCCAGCATCTGCTGCTCGCCGCCCGACAGGGTTTCCGCCTGCTGGTCAAGTCGTTCGGCAAGACGTGGAAAGAGCGAAAAGATAAACGCCAGCGGCGCTTCCCGCTCGGCCCCTTTAAGTTTGGTATAGCCACCGAGCATCAAATTGTCGCGGACCGATAGTTTCGGAAAGAGCCGCCGACCTTCCGGCACCAGCGCCACCCCGGCGCGGGAGATTTGATGCGCCGGTAAGCGCAATAAATCCTTCTGCTGAAACTGAATACTGCCCCGGTCTGGCTTGACCCAGCCACAAATGCTCTTCAGCAGCGTGCTCTTCCCTGCCCCGTTAGAGCCGACCACGGCCACAATCTCGCCCTGAGCAACCTCGATTGAGATGCCCTGAATAGCGATCAACCCACGGTAAGAGCTTTGCAGATCAATGATTTTGAGCATAGCGATCCCCCAGATAGGCTTTAATCACCTCTGGATTCTGGATAACATCGGTCGGCTTGCCTTCGGTCAGAACCCGACCAAAGTTCAGGACGACCGCCCGATCCACCAGCGGCATGACGATTTCCATGACGTGTTCGACCATCAAGACCGTAATGCCCTTTTGACGAATGGCGCGCACCAGCTCGACCCCGGCCTGCGCCTCGGTCGGCGTTAGGCCGGTCATCACCTCGTCGAGCAGCAGTAGGCGGGGTTTCGTGGCCAAAGCGCGGGCGACTTCTAGGCGGCGCTTTTCCGGGGGGGTCAATTCCACGGCGAGTCGGTAGGCCCGATGGGCAAGCCCGGTCCACTCCAGGGTTTCCATCGCCAGTTTCTGGGCAGCCTTCGTGGTTTTTGCCCGATTATAAGCCCCGACCGTCACATTTTCGAGCACGGTCAGGGACTCGAAACTGCGCACCACCTGAAAGGTCCGCCCGATCCCCGCCGCGCAGCAGGCGGCGGCATCAAGGCCGGTGATATTTTTCCCCTCGAACCAGACCTGGCCAGACGTGGGGGGCAAAGCCCCCGCGATGATGGAAAAAAGGGTGGATTTCCCAGCACCATTCGGGCCGATCAATCCCAGAATTTCCCCTTCCTCCAAGCTGAAAGACACATCGGTATTCGCGGCCAGCCCGCCGAATTGCCGACAGATTTTATCCACGCGCAGCAGGCTCATGGCGTCACCTTTTGCGAAGCGAGTGACGGGCGGGATTGACGGCGACGCCGGATGAAATCCGCCCAGAGACCGACGATGCCTTCCGGCTTCAACAGCGCGATGACCATAATCAAGCCGCCGTAGAAGATCAGATCGAGGCCCTGGCCGCTGCCGCCGATGTAGGAGCGGGTGAGTTCCGAGATCGGGATCAGCACCGCCGCGCCAACAACCGGCCCCCAGAGGGTACCGAGGCCGCCCAACACGGCGGGCAGGGTCATTAGCAAGGAAATCTGAAAGTTCATCACGCTTTCGGGGTCGATGTAGCTGACGAACTGCGCATAGAAAGCCCCGCCAACGCCGGTGAAAAAGGCCGATAGGGCCGCCGCCTGCATCTTGGTCGGGAAAATCCTCACCCCCAGGCTTTGCGCTGCTTCCGGATTATCCTTAATTGCCCGCCAATAGTGACCAAGCTTGCCGCCGTCGACCGTGTAGGTCACCAGCCACAGCAGCGCGGCGTAGCCGAGGGCGACATAATAGAAGGGCAGCTTCGCCGTCTGGAATTGCAGCATCGTCCAGCTATCGCCGAGGAAAGGAATGTAGATCCCCAGCGTCCCGCCGACCCAACTCCAGGATTGGAACAGCAGCAAGGCACCTTCGGCAATCACGATGGTGGCGATGACGAAGTAATGGCCTTTCAGGCGGAACAGGGGCCAACCGATCAGCAGGGCCAGACCGGCGGCGATGGTGCCGCCGACCACCATGCCGAACCAGGGCGACGCGCCGAGGTGGGTCAGCAGCAGGGTGGACGTATAGGCACCGATCCCGAAGTACAGCGCATTGCCGAGCGAGATTTGCCCGCAATAGCCGCCGAGGATATTCCACGCCTGCGACAGACCGGCGTAGAGCAGCGTCAAAATCAGAATGTTGAGGATGGTCACGCTGCTGATGGCATGGGGCAGCAGGACGAGAACCCCCATCAAAACCGCGCCTGCGGCGAGATGGCGGTGGCGAAGGTCGAGCGACCTCCAAAGATTAGAGTTTGCCAAAGAGGCCTCGCGGACGCAGGAGAACGGTGAGGAGATAGAGGGCGAAGATACCGAGCTGCTTGAGCGCGGGTTCCAGCACCACTGCCGAGACAGATTCGACCAGACCAACCAGCAACCCAGCGGCCAGCGCCCCCAGAAGATTGCCGAAGCCGCCGGTCGCGACCGTCACATAGGCGATCAGCGCGAAGGTCGCCCCGACCCCCGGATGAACGTAGTAGAAGGTCGCCAGCATCGCCCCGGCTACGCCAACCGCCGCCGCCCCCAACGCCCAGCCGAGCGCGAAAATCTTGTGGCGGTCGATGCCGATCAGGCTGACGGCCTCGCTATCCTCGCGGGTCGCTTCCAAGGCACGGCCAAAATCGGTGCGCTGGATCAGAAGATAGAGCGCCAGGAAGGCAAGCAGACAGACCGCACCCGCCGCCAATTGCGGCAAAGGCAGGAAGACGCCGGCAATCGAGATCGTCTTATCGGCGACCACGCTGTCCTTGATGCTGCGGTATTCCGGCGTCCAGAAAAGCTGCGCCAGACCGCGCATAGTGATCGCAAGCCCGAAGGTTGCGAAAATCTGCACCATCCCGGCATTGACCTTGGCGGCCAACGCGCGTTTGACGACGGTTCGATAGATGAAGATCCCGAAGGCCGCCATCACCAGGGCCGTCGCCGGCATGAGCAGGATCGGATCGAGACTGAAAAACAGGTACAATCCGAAAGTGACATACATGGACGTCATCAAAAATTCGCCGTGGGCGAAATTCACAACGTCCATCAATCCGAAGATCAGGGACAAGCCCGCCGCGATCAGGGCGTAGATCAAACCGATCAAGAGGCCGCTGGCCACCAGCTGGGCGATGGCGGATGCAGTCATGGCGCGATACCTTGGGCGCGCTTTAGCGGGCCGGGATCGGCCAAACGACCGGGCGGCTAGCGGTTTCAAATGGCCAGATGGAGCGGTAAACGCCGTCCTGCACCTGGATCAGCACGGGGGTGGCACCGGTATTCTGGCCGTTTTCGTCAAAGCGCACATTGGCCCACGGCATGATCGTCTTGTCGCCCGGAATATCGGTCTTTTGCAGCGCGGTGCGAATATCGTCGTTCTTGATCGACCCGGCGCGGTCGATCGCATCGGCCATCACCAACACCGCCATCAACTGGCGGGCGCTATTATCGTTCAGGTCTTTGCCGCTGCGCTTCTTATACATTTCGTTAACCTTGGCGACCATCGGGCGCTTTTCCGACAGATCGAGCGAGAAGCTGGAGCGGCTGATGATGCCTTCCGCCTTATCGCCGACGGCTTGCAGGAAAGCCTGTTCAGCAAACCCCGCCGCCTGGGCAACGATGCCCTGCGGCTTATAACCAAGCTCGCCCATCGTTTTCAGCAGCAGGATCGCGTCGGTCGTATAGCTCGACGGCATCAGTACCGGCGCGCCGGAGGATTTGAGCTGCTGCACCTCCGAGGTCAGCGAGGGGCTATTGGCGCGATACTTAATATCGCCCACAACTTTAATGCCTTGTGCCCCGGCCAGTTTGCGCTGAATATTGGAACTATCGGTACCAAAGATCGTATCTTCATAGAACATCGCCACCTGATCGACGGTGATATTCTTTTTTTCTTTCATGTCCTTATAGAAATCGAACATAGCCTGGGAGAACATTTCATCGTGCGCCGAGGTGCGGAAGAACCATTTCAGGTTCCGGCGGTGCAGGCTGGGCGACGATGAATCGGCGGCCAGAAACGGCACCTGATAGCGTTCGGCAACCTGGCTAACCACGGCGGCAACGGCGCTGTGATAGGCCCCAATAATAGCGGATACTTTACTTTCCGTAATAAGGCGTTCGGCTTCCGCCCGGCCTTTCTGCGGATCGGCCTGATGGTCGGCGAAGACGAGACGGATCTTAGCCCCGCCAAGCTTCGGCAGCCCGGCCCCTGGCCCCAAGGGCAGACCAATATCCACATCTTCATTAATAATATCGAGCGCCGTTTCCATCGCCGCTTTCGCGTCGATCCCCGTCTGCGCACCCGCGCCGGACATGGGTTCGATAACGCCGATCACCACTTCCGAAACCTGGGCATAGGCGGGTAAGGCTAGGGTCGTGGCGAGGGCCGCCGAGGTCAAAAGCATCTTTACACGGGTCATGACGTAAGCCTCCGTTCATAGGGTCTTTATCGTTGGGAAAAGGCCGACCTGCGGCCACTGGGCACCTCTGCCGCAGAGGGGGAGGCTGCGGCACGGCCGAGTAGGCTTCAAACGTTGCGGTCGGCGTGCCGCAGGTCGGTAATCAACATGCACCCTGGGGAGTGGGTGATGCAGAAATCGGGACGAGCGGCCTGAATAACGGTCTGCGGTGTGACCCCACAGGCCCAAAACACGGGCACTTCGCCGTCCTCGATGGCTATCGCATCGCCATAATCTGGCTTGGCGATATCGGCGATCCCAATCTGCTCAGGAAAGCCGAAATGCACGGGGCCACCGTGCATATCCGGAAAACGATTGGTGATATCGATCGCCCGCAGCGCATCGGCGGGCGTCAGCGGACGCATAGAAACGACCATCGGCCCAGAAAACGGTCCCACGGGCGTGGTCGGAATATTCGTGCGGTACATGGCCACATTGCGCTTCTGCGCCACGTGTCGAAGCGGAATACCGGCTGCCAAAAGCGGCGCTTCAAAGGTAAAGGAACAGCCGATCACAAAAGTGACCAGATCATCGCGCCAAACATCCGCAATATCGGTTACTTCGCCCGTCAACACCCCGTGGTGAAACAACCGATAGCGCGGCAGATCGTGACGAATATCAATCCCAGCCCCCAAAGCGGGAAGCCGAGGATCACCTGGCTCCGACTCGGCAAGAACAGGACAGGATTTTGGATTTAACCGACAGAATTCACGGAAATCATCCGCGAAGTTTTTTGGCAAAATCACCACATTACCCTGACTATATCCAGGCGCAAACCCAGAGGTATGTCCATCGATCACTCCAGATCGAATAAGCCGTCGGATTGATGCAGCGTCAGTGACTGTCGTTTCGTCAATCATATCAATCGCCCTCTGCAATGACAATTTTATGAAGCCATTCAGAAGGGGTATTCGTCCAATTTATTTTTTCGACGGTTTTTGATAAATTATTTTTATCGAAAAGCAGAAATCAACCGATTTCGCGACTGTTTTCAATGAAACAAAAGCTAAAAATGCTACTGGAATAGTCAGACCTGCCGCAGCTTTAGACAGTTTCAGCAACCTGCTGGGCAATGGCCGCAACCAATACCGCCAAGGAGTTATCCGGCGTATTGACGTAAGTTGCGGTAAACACCAGATCGGGCAATGCCGTTTTCGTGGGCAGGATCCGCAGTTTGCCCGCCGCCAGCTCCTCCTGCACAACCGCAGGGGGAATGGCGCTAACACCGATTGAATCTATGGTCATTCGCACAATCGATGACAGGGAACTATTGCCAAAAACCCGCACCCCAAGAACATTATGCCGCTTAAACAAATCGATCAGTTGGTGATAGGGGCGCGAGGCACGGGAATAGGTAATAATCGGCCATTGCGCCAGTTCGGCCAGCGACAGGGGGGCGCGGTCTTGCACCAAATCGGGGGCTGCGACCCAGGCAATCGGATAGGTACACAGCGGGCGGTTGGTTACATTCGGCGCACTAATTGGGCCAAGTAACAGGGCAAGGTCAAGCTGCCCCTCTAGTAGGGAATCGCGCAGGTTGACCGAAACATCCACCGATATTTCCAAGGTAATCTGCGGGTGCCGCACATAGAGTTCTTTGACCAGGCGCGGCAGCCATGTATGCACGATGGTTTCCGATAAGCCTAACCGCACGGTTCCTTTCAAAGCGCGGGGATCGGTAACCGCCATAATCATTTCGTCGCGCAGCGCCAAGAGACGCTCGACATAGTCCAGCAGCTCCACGCCTTTCACCGTCAGGGTCGGCCGCCGCCCCTCGCGATTAAGCAAGCGGGTTTGCAGATTATCTTCAAGCTGGGCAATTCGGGCGGAAATAGCGGGCTGGGTGGTGTTCAGCTTTTCCGCCGTTCCCCGAAAGCTGCCAAGTTTGGCGACCCAGAAAAAAGTTTCGAGGTTCCGAAAATCGATCACGCCCCAGCTTGGCAGCCTTTGCCCGCTAAATCCAGCGCGCTACTGCCCTAAGAACACGGCCTATTCCAGCAGGGATGATAAAAACTGCCGCAGCTCCGGGGTTTGCGGGGCACCGAACAGTGCGTCGGGCGGTCCCATCTCGTGCACACGGCCTTGATGCATGAAAATCACCCGATCAGCGACCTTGCGGGCAAAGTTCATTTCGTGGGTTACCATCAGTAGGGTCATCCCGTCGTCGGCCAGGCGCTCCACCACGCGCAACACTTCCCCCACCAATTCGGGATCAAGGGCCGAGGTAATTTCGTCGCACAGCAGCACCGCCGGTTCCATAGCCAAGGCGCGGGCGATGGCGACGCGCTGCTGTTGACCGCCAGAGAGTTGATCGGGCATCGCGTCGAACTTTTCTGCCAAACCAACGCGCTCCAGCAGCGCCCGCGCCTGGGTTTCGGCCTGGGACTGATCGCGCTTTTTCACCAGGGTCGGGGCCAGCATGATATTGCGCCCGACCGTAAGATGCGGGAACAGGTTAAAGCTTTGAAAAATCATACCCACCCGTTGCCGCAAGGCACGCATGGCGATGGGGCTATCATGCACCAAGGGCTTGCCATCCACGGTCAGCGCCCCGTCCTGAAACACTTCAAGCCCGTTGATACAGCGCAGCAGCGTGCTCTTGCCCGATCCGCTTTTCCCGATAATCGCGATCACTTCGCCGTGCTGGACTGAAAGATCGATCCCCTTCAGCACCTCGGTCGCGCCATAGGATTTGCGTAGGGCGGTGATCTGAACGATCGGCGGCACATAGGGGGCACTCTCAGCGACGGGCGGCATGGAGCTTCCTTTCCAAAACTTGCGCATAAAGGCTAATCGGGTAGCAGAGCAGGAAGTAAATCACCGCCACACAGGCAAAAACCGTGAAGGGAGCGTAGGTTACATTGGTAATCATATTGCCGGCACGGGTTAACTCGACAAATCCAACCACCGATGCTAGCGCCGTTCCCTTAATGACTTGCACCAAGAATCCCACGGTCGGCGGAATAGCAATCCGCAGTGCTTGCGGCAGCACGACGTAGCGCAATTGTTCCCCGAAACTGAGGGCGAGGCTCTGCGACGCTTCCCACTGGCCCTTCGGAATGGCGGCAACGCACCCGCGCCAGATTTCAGTTAGAAAGGCGCTGGTATAAAGGGTCAAGGCGACCGAAACCGAGACCCACGGGGAAAGTTTGATACCGAACAGGCCAAGGCCGAAATAGGCCAGGAAAATCTGCATCAGCAGCGGGGTTCCCTGGAAAAGCTGAACATAGCGCGCGGCAAAAACCTCGATCCAGCGTTTGCCGGTCAACCGCGCCACCAATAGCCCGCCCCCAACCAAGCCGCCGCCGATAAAGGCGATCAGCGATAAAACCACCGTCCAGCGCGCAGCCAGCAGTAAATTGCGGATAATATCCCAAAGGGAGAAATCGACCATCGTTATCTCCCGAATAAAAACCGTGGACCGGCCCAGGTTAACAGGCGGCGCAGGCCAACCGCCAACAGAAGGTATAGGGCCGTCGCGACAATATAAGCCTCGAAGGTATGAAAATTTTTTGCTTGGATTACGTTAGCAGCATAGCTTAATTCTTCTGTTGCGATCTGACCGCAGACGGCGGACCCCAGCATCACAATCACGCATTGCGAGACAAAGGCCGGCCAAACCCGCTTCAAGGACGGCGGCACGATGACATAGAGGAAGATTTGCACAGGACTAAGCGCCAAGCTTGCCCCGGCTTCCGCTTGGCCCTTCGGCGTCGCCTCGATCCCAGCCCGAAAGATTTCGGCGGAATAGGCCCCCAAGTTCAAAACCATCGCAATAATCGACGCAACTTCCGGCGACAATCGTAAGCCCAGCGAGGGCAACCCAAAGAAAATAAAGAAGAGCTGCACAATAAAAGGGGTATTGCGGATCGCCTCGACATACGCGGCAACCGGCCAGCGCAAGGCGCGCGGCCCGTAAGCGCGGCTCCAGGCGCAGAAGATCCCCAGCGCGAAACCCAGCAGCAAGGCAATCGCCGTCAGACCAACGGTCCAGAGCACGCCGCGCAGCAAAAACGGCCATTGGCTTAGAACCGCCCAAAAATTCAGATCAACTTGCATTCACCCCCCAAGCGCTCGAAACACCAAACCGGGGGCGGAAATCCCGCCCCCAGCGCCGGCGATTAGTCGGAGAGCGGCAGATCACCTGCCGGGCGGCCCAACCATTTCTGGGCCATTTTATCCAATGTACCATCGGCCTTAGCGGCGAGAATAATTTCATTCACTTTAGCACGCAGCGCGTCTTCACCTTTGGCAACACCGATAAAGTTGGGACTATCTTTGATAAGCAGTTTGAACTCTGCCCCTAGGCTGGGGTTTTTCTGCGCAATTAGCCCAGCGTTAGAAACGCTGGTGGCAATCACCTGGGTTTGCCCGGCAACAAACGCGGCGGAAGCGGCGGCCTGATCTTCGTAGCGCTTAAACTCCATACTGGCTGGCCCAACCTTGGCCAATTCCTGTTCTTCCATCGCCCCTTTGGCGACCGCGATCGTCTTACCGCCAAGATCGTCGAAACTTTTGATCGACAAAGACTTTGGTCCAAAAACCGCCTGGAAGAAGGGTGAATAAGCGTGGGTGAAGTCGATCACCTTCAGCCGATCAGGATTCTTACCGAGAGTCGAAATAACCAAATCCACCTGCTTGGTCTGCACGTAGGGGATGCGATTGGCGCTGGTCACCGGAACGGTTTCGAGCTTAACGCCCATTTTTTCGGCAATCAATTCGGCCATGGCGATATCCAGGCCCTGGGGCTTTAAGTCGATCCCGACAAACCCATAGGGTGGATAATCGGTGGGGACGGCGATTTTGATGACCTTGGTCTTGGTAATCGTCTCCAACAGTGACTGGGCATCCGCCGGTCCCGCCGCCAGCACCCCGGCGATCATGCCGAGACCAACCGCGACACTCTTGAGAAAAACGCGCTTCGAGCTATCCATCGACATACTCCACCAGGAAAAATTCAACCTTCCGGCCCGCCCCCCGGAGGCCCGGCACGGCCATCGCGCCTGCCTGACAAGCCAATGCAAGCCCCAGGCCATCGGATCGAAACCCCGCTGGGGCGCGCCGCCCTGCCTTGGCGAATTGCCTCTGGTATCCGGCCGCGCGCCTGCCTATCTTGATGACGCCGTTAATCGACATATTGTCGGACAAGCTGCGTCAGGGAGAGCGGGATGGGTCAGTTCGGAATGGGCCAACCGGTGCGCCGGGTGGAAGATCAGCGCTTCATCACCGGCCAGGGCCGCTATACCGACGATATTGCGCTACCGAATCAGGCCCATGCCCTGGTGCTGCGCTCGCCCTATGCCCATGCAACGATCAAAGGCATTGATGCGACCGAAGCCCTGGCCCTACCCGGTGCATTGGCGGTCTTGACGGCGGCGGATGTCAAAGCGGCGGGGCTGAAGCCGCTGATGACGCCGATCAAACTAACCAACCGCGATGGCTCGCCCATGGTGGTGGTGCCGCGCTTGCTGCTGGCCGAGGATACCGTGCGCTATGTTGGCGATGCGGTTGCGCTGGTCATCGCCGAAGACCTTGCCACCGCCCGCGATATGCTGGATGCGGTAATGGTGGATTATGAGGATCACCCCGCCATTGTCGAAACCGCCCGCGCGGTCGACCCCGGCGTACCGCAGGTCTATCCCGACGCACCGGGCAATATCTGCTTCGATTGGGGATCGGGCCAACCAGAGGTGGTGGATGCCGCTTTTGCCAAAGCATCGCAGGTCGCGCGCCTTCGCCTTATCAATAATCGGCTGATTTCGCACGCGATGGAGCCGCGCAACGCCATCGGCGATATCGATGCTGACGGCCGGTTAACGCTCTATACCAGCAGCCAGGGCGTGCATGACCTGCAAGAGGTTTTTGCCGACGAGGTTTTCGGCATCCCGCGCGAAAAACTGCGCGTGATAACGCCCGACGTCGGCGGCGGCTTCGGCACCAAGATTTTCCCCTACCCGGAACAGGCGCTGGTCCTGCTGGCAGCACAGACATTGGGCCGTCCGGTAAAATGGACGGGCGAGCGGTCGGATTCCGCACAGGCCGACGCCCACGGGCGCGATAACGTCACCGAAGCCGCCCTGGCCCTGGATGCGGACGGAAAATTCCTGGCGCTATCGGTGGATACCATCGCCAACCTTGGCGGCACCCTCTCGCCTTATGGGCCATTCATCCCGACATTGGCGGGGACGATGATGCTGACCGGCGTCTATGCCATCCCCTGCGCCTCGGTGCGGGTGCGCGGGGTCTTTACCCATACCGCGCCGGTCGATGCTTATCGCGGCGCGGGCCGCCCGGAAGCCGCCTATGTTATCGAACGGCTAGTGGAAGAGGCGGCGCGCGTCACCGGCCTATCGTCGGCAGAAATTCGCCGCCGCAACTTTATCCCGGCGGCGGCCATGCCGTTCAAAACCGCGCTGGGCCAGACTTACGATAGCGGCGATTTTAATCAGACGCTGACCGAAGCCCTGCGCCTCGCCGATGTTGCCGGGTTCGAGGCGCGCCGTGCCGCTGCCGCTACTAAGGGTAAGCTGCGCGGGTTGGGGATTTCGTCATATATCGAAGCCTGTGCCGGGGGTAGCCCAGAAAATGCCCGCTTAGTCATGGATGCGGCCGGTAAGCTTACGATCTTCATCGGCACGCAATCAAATGGTCAAGGCCATGCCACCGCCTATGGCCAGCTTGCGGCGGATGCCTTGGGCCTTGATATCGCCGATATCACCATGGAGCAGGGCGATACCGACCAAGTGCGCACCGGCGGCGGCACGGGGTTCTCGTTCTCCCGGCTGCGCCCGCGCGCGACGACAGCGGCGGCCATGGCCAGAAGGCCGATAGCGCCGCCGGTCGGATGCGACG
>CAZNVY010000072.1:0-3953 GCA_964576605.1 uncultured Elstera sp.
GGAACATCTTTGAACAGGGCATCGACGGAGGGGGCACCGATGGTGGCGAGCATCGCCCGCCGGTCGGCCTCGGTCAGCGGCAGATAGCGCATGTTAGGCTCCGATATGGGCCTGATAGGCCGCTTCGTCCATAAGACCGTCGAGTTCGCTAGCATCGGCCAGGGTCAATTCAAAGAACCAACCGTCGCCCTGCGGATCGGTGTTCACTAGACTGGGATCGTCCGGTAGCGCGTCGTTGACCGCCGAAATCGTGCCGGAAACCGGGGCGTAAATGTCCGACGCGGCCTTAACCGACTCGACCACCGCGGCTTCCTTGCCCTTGGCGAATTTGGTGCCAACGGCGGGCAGATCGACGAAGACCACGTCGCCCAACTGTTCCTGCGCATAGGCGGTGATACCGACGCGGGCGGTTGTGCCGGTGACCAGCACCCACTCGTGATCTTCGGTGAACTTCAAGCTGCTCATGACGGAAAGCCTTTCTTAGCGAACGTAACGATGGGGCGTGAACGGCAGGGCGGCAACCTGGGCCGGAACCGGCTTGCCGCGCAGTTCCAGGAACAGGGCGCGGCCCACGGCGGCATGGCTGGCGGCGATATAGCCCATCGCCACAGGACCATTGACCGTGGGGCCAAAACCGCCGCTGGTGACCGTGCCAAGAAACTCGGTCAGCGCGGCATCGGCGTAAACCTTCGCCCCTTCGCGCACGGGTGCCCGGCCTTCCGGTTGCAGGCCGACGCGGCGGCGGCTGGTGCCATCGGCCAACTGCTGCTGCACGACGGACGCGCCAGGAAAACCGCCTTCGGCGCGGCGGCGCTTGGAAATCGTCCAGGCCAGATCGGCTTCGATGGGCGTCGTATCCTGGGTGATGTCGTGACCATACAGGCAAAGCCCGGCTTCCAGCCGCAGCGAATCGCGCGCACCAAGGCCGATGGGCTTTACCCGCGCATCAGCAAGCAAGGCCTGCGCCAGCGACTGCGCGGCGCTATTCGGCACCGAAATCTCGAACCCATCTTCGCCGGTATAGCCGGAGCGGGTGATGAACAGCGTCACCCCGTTCCAAGCAAACTCCGCCCCCGACAGGAAGCCCAAGTCTTCAACGCCCTCGATCAGCGTTTCCAGCACGGTCACCGCCTGCGGGCCTTGCAGGGCTAGCAGCGCGGCGTCGTGATGCTCGATCACCTCGCAATCGGGCAGTTTGGCGCGGAAACGGGCAATGTCTTGGGCCTTGTAGGCGGCATTGACGACGACGAACAGCCGATCTTCGAGCTTGGTGACCATGAGATCGTCGAGGATACCGGCGGCATCGTCGGTCAGCATCGTATAGCGCATCCGGCCCGGCTTCAGCGCCTGGATGTCGCCCGGCACTAGCCGTTCCAGCGCGGCGGCAGGATCGGCACCATTCAGGCCCCGGATCGTCACTTGCCCCATATGCGATACGTCGAACAGCCCGGCGCTGCTGCGCGTGAAATTATGCTCGGTCAGAATGCCGGTCGGATATTGCACCGGCATGGCATAGCCCGCGAAGGGTACCATGCGTGCGCCGAGGGCGCGATGCAGCGCATCGAGCGCGGTAGTCAGCAGGGGAGTCTCGGTATCGGTCACAGTCTGGGTGCCTTTCGCGCAAGCGATCTCGCGTGCCGTCCTCCGACGGCGGGCACCCCCTCTGTCTGTAAACCTGAAAGATCGACCGGGCTTTCACCCAGCTTGCCTCGTCGGTGGACGGCAGACGCCGCCGCTTTCCAGAGCAGCCTTTCCCTGTGCGGTCCATTTGCCTGAGAGTTTCCGGGGCGGGTTGCTCCTTCGGCGGCGGACGGCTCCGCGCTCTCCCACGCAGGGCTTTATGACCTAAGGGCAGGTATGGGGGATTCGGGCCGGGAAGTCAATTGGCCGAAAGCTGTCAGTCAGATTTAAAAATTTAGTTTGGAAATCAGGGCGGGTAAGCCGGTCGCAATAACGGCGAACGCCAGCAGAACCCACCAAGTTGGCAGGGAAGCGACCCGGCCCTTCAATTCCCCAAAGCTCTCGGCGCTCGGAAGGGTTTTTAGGCGTTCATCCATGCGCGTGATGACAGGCTCAAGGCGTTGTAAAACGGCCTTGATGTCATTGACGCTGGTTTCCAATGCGGCGATACGCGCTTCCATACTAGGATCATGGGGACCGCCCCCGCCGCTGTCAACGCCGCTAGGCCCGACGGGAGAACCGGAGTTTCGGCCAGGGTGTAGAATGCGAATGTTTGGGCCATGTTCTGACATTTTATACATCCCTGAGGTTTTTATTGACCCACTTTTGAATTAGATGAGCGCTTAAGAGGATCGTTGTTGAGCAATTATCACATACAAGAGGAATGAATTCATACAAGCCAACAATTTTCTGGTTAGGTGATTTTCGATACTCTACTAATGAGGGGCGGCTTATTTCGTTTTCAATTTCAAAAACAGAGGTAAAATTTTTATGGCCGCATGACGTGCATTTTATTTCTGGTAATTTTTTTGAAATAAATCTTTGAAACTCTTCTTCCGTGAAATTCGAATATACTGATTGGTTATCCATAGGTTTTCCTGCCACCCAAAGTTTAGTCCAAAAATCTACCAAAAATAGAAAGCTTTCTCCACTTCAAAGAGAGTGTGAAGCAATACCCCTAGCTGTGATTAGACGCGACGGATTAGTTATTCTGAATCGAGACCCCATTGCTATCGATCCGCAACTCCAGCCCCTTCGGCTTCGTCTGCTCGCGGTAGATATAGGTGCCAAGGCCAGCAATCACGGCGATCAGCACGCCGATCAAAATATAGCCGAATTTGTTCATTGTACCCGCCGTAACAGTCCTAAGACGACCAAAAAGATAATGGCCCCCATCGTCGCATGGAGGATCGCCGACAGGATGCCGCCGCCAAAGCTGAGGCCAACTTCCGGCAAGATCAGCCCGGCGACGAAAGCGCCGACGATGCCGACGACGGCATTGCGGATAAAGCCGAAGCCGCCCCCCGCCACCACCAAGCCCGCGAGCCAACCGGCGACGGTGCCGACGAACAGAAAAACCAGCAGCGAGGGAACGCCCATGATCGACCTCCCAATTGTGTGAGGAGACCCGCAGCCTATTGCAGAATCAGGTAATTATTGACGTAACCGACCTTCTGGGTGCGCACATTCATCGTCACGCGGCGGCCATCGGCGAATTGCAGGCTGATCGAGCCTTTCGGCGAGCCATTGGGGTGGACCGCCTGAATAACGATCCCGGCGGCGGCGTCGAAGGCCAGCTTAAGGCCGCGATCCATTTTCGATTTCATCACCTGATAGCCGCGCGGCGGCAGAATGTAGAGCTGCCCAACGTCGGGCACGACGCCGTTCAGCGTCTGGCGATCGCGCACGGTCAGAACCTTGCGCTCCTCTTTTGCCGGGCCTGCCGCAGCGGCGGGCAGGGCGGTCAGGCAGGCGAGCAGCAGAAGCGGCAGCAGGCGGCGCATGGTCATTCCTTTGAAACCTGTTCGGCAAAGATCGCCTTCAGATCAGCCTCGGTCAAGGCGCGCCAGTCGCCGGGGCTTAATTGTCCCAAATCAAGACCGCCGATTTGGGCGCGGTGCAGGGTTTCGACGTGATTGCCGACGGCGGCCAGCATCCGCCGCACCTGATGATAGCGCCCTTCGGTCAGGCGGACCTCCACCTGTTTGCCATCGTCCGAAACCGCGCGCAGCCCGGCGGGTTTGCACGGGGTTTTTTCGCCCTGAAGCGTCAGGGTGCCGCTGGCGAAAATGGCGGCCTCATCCCCGCGCAGCGGGCGGGCGAGGGTGGCTTGATAGAGTTTCTCCACCTTGCGCTTGGGCGAGATGATCTTGTGCAGCAACTGCCCGTCGTCGGTCATCAGCACGAGGCCGGAGGTGTCTTTATCCAGCCGCCCCGCCACCGACAGCACTGGGTCGCGGCGGCGGAAGCGGGCGGGCAGCAGATCATAAACC
>CAZNVY010000072.1:3963-6645 GCA_964576605.1 uncultured Elstera sp.
AGGGTCTTCCGTCGAGCAGACGAAGCCGACCGGCTTATGCAGGATCAGCGTCAGCGGCACTGGGTCCAGCGGTTCGCCGTCGGCTTTCAGGCGGTCAGGCTCGATGCGCGGATCATCTTCCAGCAGGGTGCCATCGGTCAGCGACAGGCGGCCATCGGCGATCCAGCCTTCGGCTTCCCGGCGCGAGGCGCAGTAGCCCAGGGCCATCAGCCATTGCGAGGCGCGTTTCAGCATTAGCGCACCGCCGTGAGCAGTTTGAAACTGTCTGCCTCGGCCAAGCTGCACCAACTGGTGAATTCGGCGGCCAGTTCCGGCTCGTAGGGCAAGGTGAGGTTGGCGACCAGCAGCAGCCGCCCGCCGGGCTTCAGCCCATGGGCCGCCGCACGGATGAAGGCGCGGCCGAGGTCCGGCACGGCGGCGCGGCCCTGGTGGAAGGGCGGGTTCATGACCACCGCGTCCCATTGCGCCACACCGTGCGGCTGGCTGGCATCCGCCCAGCGCACGGCGGCGCGCGGATCAGTCAGATTCTGCCGGGCGAGGGCGACGGCGCGGGCGTCGGCGTCAATCGCATCCAGCCGGGTGATGCCGGGGCAGCGCGCCAGCAGTTCCGCCGCGAGATAGCCCCAGCCGCAGCCAAGATCGGCCACCGCGCCCGACAGATCGGCGGGCAGATGGGCGGCGAGCAACTGCGATCCCGCGTCGAGATGATCCCAGGCGAACAGGCCCGGCGCGGTGAGCACGGCGGAGCCGTGGGGCAGCAGCGGCAGCGGGCGCGGCTGGGCGGCGGCGATCCAAGCGGCGGCGAGGCCGGTCTTGAAATCCGCGCCCTTCTGCGCCCATAGCACCCTGCACTTATGTTTGGACAGTACGCCGACCGAGCCGAACAGTTCGGCAAGATCACTCTGCGCCCGCACCGCGCCGCCAGAATTGGCGACGGACAGGGCAAGGGTGCCCCCTTCCGCCAGAGTTTCCGCCATCAGGGCCAGATCGCCGAGCGCCCGCTCCCGCTGCTTGCCGGGGATGAGCAGCGCGAGACGCGGCGGTGCGCCGAAGTCGCGCAACAACCGTTCCCGCAAGGCTTCGGAGCCAGCGGGCACCGGCTCCACCGTCCAGCCGCGCGCGGCCAGCCGGTCGGCCTGTGGCTCAAAATCTTCCAGCAGCAGGCTGCGCGTTTGCGGCAAATCCTCCAGTGGGGTGCCAGGAATCAGCCCTTGTGCCAGAATCGGGCCGGTTTCGGGCAGGGCAATCAGCCCCCGGTCGAGCGCAACCGCCAGGGCGGCCTGTTCGGATTCAGTCATGCTTCTCCCCTACAGGGGGAATGGGACAAAAGGAAGTCGAAACCATGACGGCGCGACGACAGGGCGCTGCGGGTTCTTGCGTGATTGTGCGGAATAATGCATGTTTTGGCGGAAACATGCAGAATCAGGGACAAACCCGATGTTGGCCGAAGAGCGGCGCGAACGGATTCTAACTCTCCTTGTCCAGCAGGGCCGGGTGATTGCCGCCGATCTGGCGCAGGTTTTTAGCACCTCGGAGGATACGATCCGCCGCGATCTGCGCGATCTCGACCGGGCGGGAAAACTGCGGCGGGTACATGGCGGCGCGATCCGGCGCACCGGCATGGGGCCGGATTTCCGCGAACGGGTGGCGACCGACCCGCAGCGCAAACAGGCTCTGGCACGTGCCTGCCTGCCGTTAATTCGGCCTGAGGATATTCTGCTGATCGACGCGGGCAGCACCAATCTGGCCTTGGCCCGGCAGGTGCCGGATGGGGCGGCGACGGCGATTATCACCAATTGCCCGCATATTGCCGTGGCGATTGGTCATTTCCGGCAGACCGAGGTGATTATGCTGGGCGGGACCGTTGCCCCCGGAACCGGATCGGTGCGCGGCGCGCGAACCTTGCGGGCGCTGGCCGATATTCGGGCCGATCTCTGTTTTATCGGGGCCTGCGGCCTCGATCCCGCCCAGGGGTTAGGGGTTTGGGAATCGGAGGATGCGGTGCTGAAACAGGCCATGATCTATGCCAGCCAAAGGGTGGCCTGTGCGGTGGTGACAGAAAAGCTTACCCAGATCGCGCCGTTCAAGGTTGCCGATCTTGCCGGGCTGGATCATTTGATCGTCGAGGCCGATGCCCCGTCCGATCTTCAGGCCCGCTTAACCGGGCTGGCCGATGGCCCCGCTTTGGTCGTTGCCGCGCCGGAGGGCGGGGAATGACCGCCGCCATCCGTGCCCGCTGGGTTATCTCGGCGATCTTTCTGGCAAATGGCATGGGCTATGGCCTTTGGGCGGCGCATATGCCGGTGTTGCGTGATGCTCTGGGCCTGGGGGAGGCCGCGCTTAGTCTCATTTTGATGCTGGTCGCGGTCGGCGCGCTGCTGGGAATGCCGGTTGCCGGCTGGCTGGGCGGGCGTTTTGGGACGCACCGGGCCACCCGATTGTTTCTGCCCGCGGCGCTGGCCAGTGTGGTGCTACCGATTCTCTTGGCGGTTTTTCTGCCGGAAACCGCCCCGCGTCTGCCCCTGGTGGCAATCGGCGCAATTCTGTTCGGCCTTGGCAATGGCGCGCTGGATGTGGCGATGAACGCCCAGGCGAGTACGGTTGAAAAGGCCCTGGGGTACCCGATGCTCTCCAGCTGTCATGGGTTTTTTAGTCTTGGCGGGTTGCTGGGGTCGGGGGTGG
>CAZNVY010000072.1:6663-8386 GCA_964576605.1 uncultured Elstera sp.
GGCGGTGGGTTGATTCTGATCGGCTATGGTCGCGGCGATGGGATGGCGGCGGTCCTAATGCTGCTGTTTGTGCTGCTGGCAATCCCGGCACAGTCTTTGTTACCGGCGGCGACAGAGACAAAGAGCCAAAAGCGTTTTCCCCTGACCGGGGCTGTGGCGGCCTTGGGGGCGCTTGCCTTCGGTTGTTTTATGGTGGAGGGCGCGGTGGCCGATTGGAGCGCGCTGCTGCTGACCAATATTCTGCCGCCGGGAGCGTCGGTCGGATGGGCCGCCGCCGGCTATACCGCCTATTCCTTGGCCATGGCCGCCTGTCGTTTTGCGGGTGATCGGATCGTCGGGCGTTTCGGACCAGTGCGCACTTTGGCGGTTAGCGGCTTGGCGATGACCGCCGGACTGCTGATCGCGGTCACCGCTCCCACCTTAGCCCTGGGGGCGGCGGGGTTTGTGCTGGTGGGCTTGGGGGCCGCGAATGTCGTGCCGGTGCTGTTTCGTGCCTCGGCTAATCTGCCGGGCATCAGCCCCAGCGCTGGGGTTGCAGCGGCGGCAACGCTCGGTTACGCCGGGTTCTTGCTGGGGCCACCGTTGATCGGTTGGGGGGCGGCCCAGTCGAGCTTGAACCTAGCTCTGGGGGCGCTGGCCGCCATGGGGCTGGCCCTCTTGGCCGGACGGCGGTTGGTGATGCGCGCCTAACCGTCGGCCTGGGGAACGATCATTCGGATCGCGCCGGGGTGCACGCTGAAAACGGCGGGGGTTTCGGCCAGCAATTCGCCATCCATGTTAATGGGTTTCGGTCGGCGGGTTTGGACCTCGAACCTTTGGCCATAAAGGGTCCGAACCTCTGGGCTAAGACCGTGGCGGCCATTGGGGAACGATCCGGCGATGGTCAGCAACCGCCACAATGCCCTAAACTCCAACGAGTAGAGATCGAGCCGCCCATCGTCGATATTCGCCCCCTCTTCCACCACCATTCCGCCACCATAGTGGCGGCCATTGCCGACGGCAATTTGGAGCGTTTTGATAAGAATAGTGCGCCCATCTTCCGCCGTGATCGCCGCGTGGAAGGGGCGGGCGTCGGCCAAGGCGCGCAGCAAGGCCCAGAGATAACCCAAGCGCCCCCAGCGGCGTTTGCTGGCCCCGGAGAGGCGATCGGCCAGTTTGACCGATAGCCCCAGGCTGGCGACGTTAAAGAAGAAAGCCCCGTTCACCTCGCCCAGGTCGATGGTCCGCAGACGCCCGGCGGCGATGACCTGGGCGGCGGCACCCGGATCGAGGGGCAGCCCCAGCGTTCGGGCTAGATCATTGGCGGTTCCTGCCGGGATCAAGCCGACCGGCAGGCCCGTCGTATAGGCCGCGGCCGCAACGGAATTTGCCGTTCCATCGCCGCCGACCGCAATAATCAGATCAGCCTCGGCGGCGGCGGCGATCAGCGCCGGGGTTAGCCCCTCGCGCGTGTCTGCCTGGATCGGCCTCAGAGTAACGCCCTGGGCGGCTAAGGCCGCTTCGACGGGGGCGAGGGCCTCACGCCCCCGTCGGCTGGCGGGATTGGCGACAAGTAGGGCACGGCGGGGCGCGGGCATCGGGGGCATTCCTGTCCTTCGCAGCGCAACATGGTGGGGAAGGACAGAAAATCCGTGCAATCATGGCTTTTTTAGATCGATAGGGGGAAATTTTTCGCCGCTTCTGCCCCTTCGGAACCTTATTCCCCGTCCCAATAGTCTAGATT
>CAZNVY010000072.1:8419-16450 GCA_964576605.1 uncultured Elstera sp.
CCGCTGAGTGATCGCCAAGCGGCGCTTGCTTTTATCGCCGCCGGGGGGCGCCCCAGCAAAGGCAATGATCTTACCGGAATCGGGATATTCCATAATATCCGGATCGCGCATTGACCCGATGGCGAGATAGCGCAAATCTTCCGTCCCATCGTTGACGAGTTGATGCGCGGTTTCTGGTCCCCCGGCCGGGCAGATCACCACTTGTCCTGCTGTAACCGGTGTGCTGTCAGCCCCATAGCGCAGGGTGCCCTGGCCGCTGAGAATGACGAACATCTCGTCGTTATTGTGGTGGCAGTGCAACGGCCACCCCCGTTTTCCAGGCGGGATTTCTACCAGCCGCGCGCCTAGGTGTTGCGCGCCGCTGCCAGCAGTCAGCGATACGTAACCGGCGTCGAACCGGTCCCCATGGGTTTGCCGGGTCAGGGGCAGGCTATCGAGGGTTAAAAGACGCATTATCGGCTCCGCCATAAGATGACGCTTTGGTCAAGATAAACGTGCAAGAAGCGCCCGTATAGTCTGGCCTTCTATTTCCGCATTGGACAGGATATGACCCGCCTGAAAGGCTTGATCTGACTGCTGCCGATCCTGCCGGAGGCTTCTATGACCGAGATCGTTCCGCACGCCTTCCCGATCATTGCCGCCGATGGGCAGCCCCTACAGGGATGGCTTTGGCAGGGCCGGGGCGCGGGGGCAAACCCCGTGGTGACGGTCCATTGCGCAACGGCGGTTCAGGGCCGCTACTATAACCGCTTTGCCGCCTGGCTGGCCGGGCAGGGTTTCGAGGTTTTGACCTATGATTACCGGGGCATCGGCGGCTCGCGTCCCCCGTCGTTACGCGGGCTGCGGGCCGATTGGATTGACTGGGGATGGCGCGACGCTGATGCGGTCATGCGCGCCGCCGAAGCCCGGTTTCCAGGGCGGGACTATTACGCGGTCGGCCATTCCATTGGCGGCGTTTGTGCGGTTTTGGCTCCGGCCAGCCATCGGTTGCGCCGCGTGGTGACGGTTGGGGCGCAATTTGCTTATTGGCGGGATTACCACCCCGGTGGGCGGCTGCAGATGCTGCTACGCTGGCATGTGTTCATGCCGCTTGTTACCGAGATTCTCGGCTATTTCCCTGGCAAGCGCTTGGGGTGGTTGGAGGATGTGCCAAAGGGCGTGGTGCGCAACTGGAGCCGGATGGGCGCGCGCTTCGAGACGGTCTTGCGGCGGGGGCGGCACAGCAGTACCGCCCTGTCGCGCACCGCTTTGGCGCAGCATTTTACGGGGGTGACCGCCCCGCTGCTGGCGGTTAGCGCGACCGACGATCCTTTTGCCACCCGCGCGGCCACGGATCGGTTCCTGGCGCTGACCCCGGCCAGCCCGAAGCTGCATCTGCGGCTTGATCCCGCCCGGATCGGCGCGGCCAGCATCGGGCATTTTGCCTTTTTTCATGATCGTTTTAAGCCGAACCTTTGGCCGCTGGTGCCGGCTTTTTTGCGTGATGGGCAGCTGCCCGATGCGCCCTTGGGGGAAATCCTGCCCCCGCCCTGAACGCGGGCCTGAAAACCATTGCGGCGGGGGAGAAATCTGCTATGTCCCGGCGCACGCCGATTGGGCACAATCGGGCGCGCGTTTGACAAAAGGATGGGCAGAAGATGGCCGAGTTTCTGTATAAGGGCGACCTTCCCGATGGTTTGTCGCTGGGGCCGGTGGTGGCAATCGACAGCGAAACCATGGGGCTTAACATCGGTCGCGACCGGCTATGCCTCGTGCAACTCTCCAGCGGCGACGGTCACGCGCATCTGGTGCAGATGCCGATGCCGGGCAAGCATGGCCGGATGGAAGCCCCCAATCTGGCCCGGCTCCTGGCCGATCCCGATGTCTTGAAACTGTTCCATTTTGGCCGCTTTGATATTGCGGTGCTGAAGCATCATTTGGGGGTGCTGACCGCGCCGGTCTATTGCACCAAAATCGCCTCGCGCCTGGTGCGGACGTATACGGATCGGCACGGATTGAAGGATCTGGCGCGCGACACCATTGGGATTGAACTGTCTAAACAGCAGCAATCCTCCGACTGGGGGGCGGAAAGCCTGACGCCGGAGCAGATGGCCTATGCCGCGTCTGACGTCCTCTATCTGCACGCGATCAAGGCCAAACTCGATTTGGCGTTGGAACGGGAGGGGCGCACAGACCTAGCGCAGGCGATTTTTCGCTTTCTGCCGCATCGGGCCGACCTCGACCTGATCGGCTGGCCGGGCGATATTTTCGAGCATTGAGCCGATTTTGCCGCCCCCTTCCCCGCCGATTGCCCCCTGTAAAATCTACCGGGGGTAAGGGGGGCGGGGGTGAAAAATTGCGGTTTCTTCGCCTTTTGTTGTTATTTTGCAACACGGCATAGGCATACCACATTGGTATCTTGGGGTATGATTTATCAAGGCGTTAGCCTCAGCAAAATATTAAAATGCTTTTGTTTTCAGCAGATTGGCGCGGGAATGTGCGACGGCGTCTCGCTTGACATAAATCTGACCGATGTTACAGCGTGACAGTGTCACTGCCGGATCGCGTCCACGGCGCGCCGGTGTGTCGTGCAATCTTGCGTTGCAATGACATAATCTAGGGGATTTAGGCATGAAAAAAATTCTACTGGCCACGACGGCGCTGGTTTTGGCCGCAGGAGCGGCGGCGGCCCAGCAGGTAACGACCAAGGCACCGTTTACTGTGACGCTCGGCGGCTCGATCCGGTCGGATTTCATTGTTGTGTCGGATGAGGCGGCGAATTCGGAATCCCGCGAAGCCCGCATCGATTATCGTCTGTCGCTGAAGGCGGAAGCCAAGGCCGAAAACGGTCTGACCTATGGTTTCAGCGCCCGTCTGCGCAATAACCAGAATGGCGGCAACCAGGCCCGCCAGGATGTTCTGGGCGCGGATACCAAGTTCGTCTACCTCTCCGGCTCTTGGGGTAAGATCGAGCTTGGCGATACGCTGGCCGTGGATTCGCAGTTTGAAATTCAGGCCCCGTCGGTGGGTATCGGTCAGGCCGATTACGCCTTCGGGATCGATACCGGCTTATTCAGCTATTATCACGCCAATGAAGGCGAGTTCGATACGAAGCTGGTCTATTACACCCCGGTTTTCTCCGGCTTCCAGGCTGGTATCAGCTACACCCCGGAAAAAGGGTCCGCTGGGCGTGATAATGCCCGCTCGAAGTATGTGACCGGCGGCGGCAATGATTATAACGATCTGATCGCCCTGGGCGCGACCTATGCGCGCGAATTCGGCGATGTGGCCTTCACCGCCGGTGCCGGCGTCCAGTGGGGCGACCAGAAGGACGTTTCCGCGACGGTTAAGAGCAGCCTTGGCGACTATATGGTGTGGCACATCGGCGCTACCCTTGGGTACAAGGGCTTCGTGTTCGGCGGTCACTATTTCGACAATGGCGAAACCGGCCTTGCTAAGGACGACGATCAGTACGGCTGGCAGCTGGGTCTGACCTATGAAACCGGCCCATTCGCCGTGGGTGTGAACTATGCCCGCGTCGAAACCGACTATAAGGCGCGTGGTGTGGCCGATACCAGTGATGTCGTCTGGGGTCTTGGCGCGGCCTATCAGTTGGCTCCCGGTCTGTCGCTGCAGGGCGATTTGATTTTCTTCGATGCCGAATCGGCCACGTCGGGCCTGAAGGCGGGCAAGAAGAACAACGAAGGCACCCTGTTCACCTTCCGCACCCGCGTGGATTTCTAATCCAGCGCGCGAAACGTTCTATCGGGGAGGGGCGCTGCTGCGGCAGTGCCCCTTTTTCGTGGGCTTTCTGGTTTATGGGCTTTCTGGCGGCAGGCCGCGAATCAAATTGCCTTTTGCGATATCCTTCATTACCTTTACGTAAAAGGAATATGTAAAGGATCAAAGGATGCTGGAAACGCGCCTTCAGGCGGCTTTGCCGAATTTGGCGGGATTGGGCGCGGTGGTCCGCTTCGATCTAGGCGGCGACGGGGTCTATACGATCGACGCCCGCGCCGGGCAGCCGGTGCTGACAGAAAGCGCCGATGGGGAGGCCGATTGCACGATCCGCATTTCCGCCGAAAATCTCGGCAAGCTGATCGACGGGCAGCTTGATCCGATGATCGGCTATACGTTCGGCAAAATCAAAGTCGCTGGTTCTCTTGGCATTGCAATGAAGCTGGTGAACGCGATCAGCTGATCGCCGCCCTGGCCCCATCCTTGCTTCGGTTGTTTCACACCAACCGCTGGAGGAGGGCAAATGCCGCCCGTTAACCCACGACTTGTACGGTTCACGGCTGGGGCGACTGGGCCGTGGCGCATTCTAGGCCAGACGGCAGTTTGCGGACCGGACCTGCCGCTGGCCCCTCGCCTTGACGTCGGCGCGGCAGAGGCCCCCCCGCCCGATGCCGTTTGGATGCTGCACGGCGCGACCAGCAATCAACGTTACACAACCGAAGCCGAGCAGGCCGCGCTCGCCGCCCGGCAAGTTGCCCCAGGGCGGGTCGAGGCGCGGTGCGCCGCCCTTATACCGATCCGCAAATCGGCGGAATGGTGGGCGCTTTCCCAAGATCGCCGCCGCGAGATTTTCGAGGACCGCTCCCACCATACCCGCCTGGGGCTGGCCTATCTTCCGGCCATCGCCCGCCGCTTGCACCATTGCCGCGATTTAAGCACGGCCGAGCCTTTCGATTTCCTGACCTGGTTCGATTTTGCCCCGGACGATGCGGCGGCCTTCGACGCGCTGCTGGCGGCGCTTCGGGCAACCGAGGAATGGCGCTATGTCGAGCACGAGGTGGAAATTCGTCTGATCCGAGACGAGGATTAGGGGGCGGCGCTTACGCCGTCCCGCCGACCGTCATTCCGTCGATCCGCAAGGTTGGCTGACCGACGCCGACAGGAACCGACTGCCCATCTTTGCCGCAGGTGCCAATACCATCGTCGAGGCGGCTGTCGGTGCCGATCATGCTCACGCGGGTTAGGGCATCCGGCCCATTGCCGATCAGCGTTGCGCCTTTCACGGCGGGGCCGATCTTACCGTCTTCGATCAGATAGGCTTCGGTGGCCGAGAAAACGAACTTCCCGGAGGTGATATCGACCTGCCCGCCGCCGAAATTGACGGCATAAAGGCCTTTTTTGACCGAGCCGATGATTTCCGCCGGGTCTTTATCGCCATTGGTCATGAACGTATTGGTCATGCGCGGCATCGGCGCATGGGCATAAGACTGGCGGCGACCATTGCCGGTGGCGGGGACACCCATCAGCCGGGCATTGAGGCGATCTTGCAAGAAGCCCTTTAGAATACCGTCTTCGATCAGCACCGTGCGGCCCGTTGGGGTGCCCTCGTCATCGACGGTCAGCGAGCCGCGCCGGTCGGGCAGGGTGCCGTCATCGACCACGGTAACGCCGGGGGCGGCAACGCGCTGACCGAGCAGCCCGGCGAAGGCGGAGGTTTGCTTGCGGTTGAAATCGCCTTCCAGCCCATGCCCCACGGCCTCGTGCAGCAGCACCCCCGGCCAGCCCGCGCCCAAGACGACGGTCATTTCCCCCGCCGGGGCCGGGATCGAGCCAAGATTGACCAGGGCTTGCCGCAGGGCTTCATCGACCATCGCCTGCCAGCGCTGCGGTTGCAGGTAGAGATCATAGGCCGTGCGCCCGCCCGCCCCGGCGGATCCTGATTCCATCCGATCCCCCTCGCCGACCATCACGGCGACATTCAGCCGCACCAGCGGGCGAATATCGGCAAAGCGGGCACCGTCGCCGCGCAGAATCTGCACCGCCGACCATTCGCCATAAAGCGAGGCCATCACCTGCCGCACGCGCGGGTCTTTGGCGCGGGCGTAGGCGTCGATGGCCTCCAGCAGCGCGATCTTCGCATCGAACCCGACAGCGGTTAAGGGGTTAGCGGCGGAATAGAGGGCCGGGCCACCGGTAAGCGGGGCCGCGCTGAGGGCCGCCGTGCCTGCATACCCCCGGCGAACCGCCCCGACCGTTTCCCCCGCCCGGCGCAGGGCGGTGAGATCCAGCACCGAGGCATGGGCATAGGCGGTGGTTTCTCCCAGTACGGCGCGCAGGCCAAAGCCCTGGCTGGTATCGTAGCTGGCGCTTTTTAGGCGACCGTCATCGAAGGAAAAACTTTCGGACTGCGTGTATTCGAGATAGAGTTCGCCGTCATCAACTCCCCGCAACGCCTGGGCGACCGCAGCCTCGGTCGCCGTCCGGTCGAGACCGGCAGCGGAGAAGAACAAAGCATCGCTTTCAGCAAGCGCGGCGGCGGAAACGGACATGGGCGGCTCCTCAAAACTCTTGTCCTAAAGCAATGGGGTGTTTGCCGCCGAAGATCAATCGCCGCTATCGGCGACCAGGGTTATAGGCACCGCACAAAGCTGCTATTGCGGCGCGGGATAACCTGGGAGATTTCGCATTGATCCAAATCATTGCGGCTAATCTTTGACAGATGGGTTGGCGCGCGCCAAAATGCGCCCGCTATCGAGAAGTGCCCAAAGGGGGTGCCGAGGGTGGACGCCGTTGGTGTCCGCCCTAGCTTGTTGTCGATGCCGGGCCGCCGAATGGTGGCGTCGCAACGAGGGGTTCAGAGGACCGGAGGAAGGATGAGCATGTCGCGTATTTGGAGTTGGGTTGCGGTCGCGTTGGCGGCACTCCCCATGCTGCTGGGGGCGGGCGCAGGCCTTGCTTCCGATTTGAACGTCCCCGCCCCCTGGAGCTTGGGGCTGGTTGACGCGGCCTCGCCGGTCAAGGAGCGGATTCACGATTTCCACACGCTGCTGCTTTGGGTCATTACCGCGATCGTGATTTTCGTCATGATTCTGCTGCTGGTGGTGATTGTGCGCTTCAATGCCAAAGCCAATCCAGTGCCGAGCAAGACAACCCACCACACGATGCTAGAAGTGGTTTGGACCTTGGTGCCGGTGCTGATCCTGGTTGGGATTGCCGCCCCCTCTTTCCGCCTGCTCTATTATCTCGACCGTGCCCCGAATGCCGAAATGACCATCAAAGTCACCGGCCATCAGTGGTACTGGTCCTATGAATATCCGGATAACGGTAATTTCACCTTCGACAGCTACATGTTGGACGATAAAGCGGCGGCGGAACAGAAAATGCCGCGCCTGTTGGGGGTTGATAACCGCCTGGTTATTCCGGTTGATACGCAGGTGCGCGTGCTCGTCACCTCGGCGGATGTGATGCATTCCTGGCTCGTGCCGCCCTTCGGTGTGCAGATCTATGCCTTCCCTGGTCGGACTAACGAAACCTGGATGCAGGCCAGCAAGGAAGGCATTTTCTTCGGCCAGTGTAATCAGATCTGCGGCATCAATCACGGTTTCATGCCGATCGCCGTCGAGGTTGTGTCGAAAGACAAATTCGCGGCCTGGGCCAAGGAAGCGCAAACCAAATTCGCTGCCAACCGCCTCGGTGCCGACGGAACCTCCGTCGCCCAAGCGGTCGGTCAGTAAGCGAACTTAGGGATTAGGAGAGAATACCATGGCGCACCCCACGGCGGCACATGGCCACGACGATCACCACCACGATGCGCCCACCGGCTGGCGTCGGTGGATGCTCTCGACCAATCATAAGGATATCGGGACCCTCTATATCATCTTCGCAGTATTCGCGGGGCTGATCGGGGCGGCTTTCTCCGTTTACATGCGGATGGAGCTGCAAAATCCCGGAATGCAGTATATGGCCAATGGCCATGTGTGGAACGTGTTCACCACGGCGCATGGCGTCATCATGGTGTTCTTCGTCGTCATGCCCGCGCTGATCGGCGGTTTCGGCAATTGGTTCGTGCCGATCATGATCGGGGCACCGGATATGGCCTTCCCGCGCCTGAATAACATTAGCTTCTGGCTAATGGTTCCGGCTTTTGCGCTGCTGCTCGGCTCGGCCTTTGTCGGCGGGGAAAATGCCGGGGCGGGTGTGGGGTGGACGATTTATCCGCCGCTCTCCTCCAAGCTCGGCACGCCGAACGCCTCAATGGATATGGCGATTTTCTCGCTGCATCTGGCTGGGGCCTCGTCGATCCTGGGGGCGATC
>CAZNVY010000072.1:16495-16740 GCA_964576605.1 uncultured Elstera sp.
CCGGCATGACGCTGCACCGCATGCCGCTGTTCGTGTGGGCCATTCTGGTGACGGCCTTCCTGCTGCTGCTCGCCGTGCCGGTGCTGGGTGGCGCGATCACGATGCTGCTGACCGACCGTAACTTCGGCACCAGCTTCTTCGATCCGGCCGGCGGTGGCGATCCGATGCTATTCCTGCATCTGTTCTGGTTCTTCGGCCACCCCGAAGTCTACATCATGATCCTGCCTGCCTTTGGGATCGTCAGC
>CAZNVY010000073.1:0-6985 GCA_964576605.1 uncultured Elstera sp.
CATGATCGTCTCATAGCCCGCATCCTTCAGGGCATAGGCGGCATGGACGCAGCAATAGTCGAACTCGATGCCCTGGCCGATGCGATTGGGGCCGCCGCCGAGGATCATCACCTTTTTGCGGTCAGTCGGGTCGGCTTCGCATTCGGCGGGTTCGACGCCATTGCCTTCATAGGTCGAATACATATAGGGCGTGTCGGAGGCGAATTCCGCCGCGCAGGTATCGATGCGCTTGAACACCGGCAGAATGCCCAAGGCGGCGCGATGGGCGGCCACCCCGGCTTCGGTCTGCCCCGTCAGCTTGGCGAGGCGCGCGTCGGAGAAACCCAGCGCCTTCAAGCGGTGCAGCCCGGAACGGTCGCGCGGCAGGCCCTTCGCCTTGATCGCCGCTTCTTCGGCAACGATGGCGTGAAGCTGGCGCAGGAACCAGGGATCGACCTTGGTCGCGGTATAGACCTCCTCGACGCTCATGCCCTCGCGGAAGGCTTGGCCGATGATGCGGATACGGTCCGGCGTTGGGGTGGACAGCGCGGCGCGCAGCCCATCGACGGCGATGTCGTCGAGACCCGACAGGCCGGTTTCGAGACCGCGCAGCGCCTTTTGGAAGCTTTCAGCGAAGGTGCGCCCGATGGCCATGACTTCCCCGACCGACTTCATCGAGGTGGTCAGCGTCGGGCTGGCACCCGGGAATTTTTCAAACGTGAAGCGCGGAATTTTGGTGACGATATAGTCAATCGTCGGCTCGAAGCTGGCCGGGGTGACCTTGGTAATGTCGTTCTGTAGCTCGTCCAGCGTATAGCCCACCGCCAGCTTGGCCGCGACCTTGGCAATCGGGAAGCCGGTTGCTTTCGACGCCAGTGCCGAGGAGCGGCTGACGCGCGGGTTCATTTCGATCACCACCATGCGCCCGTTTTCCGGGTTCACGGCGAACTGCACGTTCGACCCGCCGGTATCGACGCCAATCTCGCGCAGCACGGCGATCGAGGCGTCGCGCATGATCTGATATTCTTTATCGGTCAGCGTCAGCGCCGGGGCGACGGTGATGCTGTCGCCGGTATGCACGCCCATCGGATCGATGTTTTCGATGGAGCAGATGATGATGCAATTGTCGGCGCGGTCGCGCACGACTTCCATCTCATACTCTTTCCAGCCCAGCACCGATTCTTCGACGAGGACGGAGCCGACCGGCGAGAGCTTAATCCCGCCCGCAACGATGGCCTCGAACTCTTCGACATTATACGCAATGCCGCCGCCCTGGCCGCCCAAGGTGAAGGACGGGCGGATGATCGCCGGCAGCCCAACCTGGGCCAACGCCGCGCGCCCTTCTTCTAGCGAGGTCACGAGATGGCTTTTCGGGCTTTCGAGGCCGATCTTTTCCATCGCCTCGCGGAACAACTGCCGATCTTCCGCCTTTTCAATCGCGTCGCGCTTGGCACCGATCAGTTCCACGCCGAATTTTTCCAGCGTGCCATTGGCATCAAGCGCCAGGGCGCAGTTCAGCGCCGTTTGGCCGCCCATCGTCGGCAGCAGCGCATCGGGCCGTTCGGCTTCGATGACGCGGGCGACGAATTCCGGCGTGATCGGTTCGATATAGGTCGCATCCGCCAATTCCGGGTCGGTCATGATCGTCGCCGGGTTGGAGTTGACGAGGATGACGCGATAGCCTTCCGCCCGCAGCGCCTTGACCGCTTGGGCACCGGAGTAATCGAACTCACAGGCCTGACCAATAACAATCGGCCCCGCGCCGATGATGAGGATGGAGGAAATATCGGTACGTTTCGGCATGGGGCGGTACTCTCGTCAGTCGGCGGGCGGCGGGGCGTTTAGGCGGAAGGTCAGCGGGCAGAACGTCTAGCGTTTATGCGCTTCGATCAGCTTGGCGAACCGGTCGAACAGATAATGGCTGTCCGAGGGGCCGGGGCTGGCTTCCGGGTGATATTGAACGGAGAAAACCGGGCGGCGGTTCAGGCGGAAGCCTTCGTTGCTGCCGTCGAACAGCGACACATGGGTCACGGCCGCATCGGCTGGCAGGGTTTCTTCGCACACGACGAACCCGTGGTTCTGGCTGGTGATTTCGACCTTGCCGGTTTCGAGATCCTTAACCGGATGGTTCGCGCCGCGGTGGCCGCGATCCATTTTCTTGGTCTTGGCCCCCAGCGATAGGGCGAGCAATTGATGGCCGAGGCAGATACCGAAGATCGGCAGATCCTTGGCCAGCAGCCCTTGGATGGTCGGCACGGCATAGGCCCCGGTCGCCGCCGGATCGCCTGGGCCGTTCGACAAGAAAACACCATCGGGCTTCAGCGCCAGGATGTCATCGGCCGTGGCGGTGGCCGGAACCACCGTCACCCGCGCGCCCGTTGCAGCAAGGCAGCGCAGAATATTCTGCTTCGCGCCATAATCGATGGCGACGACGTGATGGTCCGGGCTGTCTTGCTCCGCATAACCGGCACCGAGGCTCCAGGTCGATTGCGTCCAGGCATAGCTCTGACGGGTTGAAACCTCGATCGCGAGGTCCATGCCTTCGAGGCCGGGCCAGGCCTTCGCTTCGGCCTTAGCCGCCTCAATATCGGCATCGGTAATGCCCGCCGGATTATGGACGATCACACCGGTCGGCGCGCCCTGGTCGCGGATCAAGCGGGTCAGGCGGCGGGTATCGATCCCAGCAAGGCCGACAAGGTTCCAAGCCTTCAGCCACGCATCGAACTTCTGCACCGACCGCCAGTTGGACGGCTCGGTCACATCGGTCTTGACGATCAGGCCGCGCGCGGCGGGCGTCTTGGTTTCGATATCTTCCGGGTTCGTACCGGTGTTGCCGATATGCGGGAAGGTGAAGCTAATAATCTGCCCGGCATAAGACGGGTCGGTCATGATTTCCTGATAGCCGGTCAGCGACGTATTGAAGCAGACTTCCCCCACCGATCGCCCCGACGCTCCGAACCCACGCCCCCACAGTACAGTGCCATCTTGAAGAATAAGAGCGCCGGTCGGGGTGGGGGCGGCATCGGTCATGGCATTCCTCATAAAGGGCTGGCGGGCGGGCAAATTGCGGAGCCTATACGGGAGCCGCCCCCCAGGGTCAACCCCATGCGGCGGGATTTCCCAGCATGGCGGCCCCTCGTTTATCGTGGCAGAGTCGAAGCGGCGGGGCGGCGATTGCTCTTGAAACAATCATATGGTATTTCCAAGGTTAGGGGGCAGAAAAACCGGCCTATTGTCGCGATGCCCGACACAGCTAATTCTGGATAGAATCGGATGATTACCGAAGATACTAAAAAAAATTGGGAAGAATTCGGAAAAAATAATCCTTACTATGGTGTTAATACTGCCGAGGTCTATCGCGGTTCGGAATTAGACGAGGAGCGCAAGCGCCGGTTTTTTGCCCAGGGTCGTGCCCATATCGACGGCCTGATGCGCGGCCCTATCGCTGCGCGGCACAGCGGAACCTTCGGCATCGCCGTCGATTTCGGCGTTGGGGTTGGGCGGCTGGCGATCCCGCTCACGCAGTATGCCGATCAGGTCTGGGGGGTCGATATCGCCCAATCGATGCTGGATCGCGCCGCGCGCCACGCGCAAGAAGCCGGGGTTGGGCCGCTCAACCTGTGCCGGTCAGTTGCCGATCTACCCCAGGGGGTCGATTTCGTCCATTCCTATATTGTTATCCAGCATATTCCCGTGCCAGTTGGCGACGAGATCATCTTGGGGCTTTACGATAAGCTGCGGCCCGGCGGCATCGGCGCGCTGCATGTACCGATTTCGGACGCGCGGGCACCGCTGAAGCGCTATGCCGCCCTCGCCCAGAAATACATCACGCCGCTGCGCTATCTCTTCAATCTGCTGCGCGGCGCGCCGCTGTCCGATCCGGTGATGCAGATGAATATTTATGATCTGAACCGGCTGGCGCGCTTACTCTTGCTCCGGGGGGCACAGAATCTGCAGCTGGTCCGAACCCCGTCGGCCTGGGAAGGCGTTTATCTGATTTTCACCAAGGGCGATGGGGCGACGGCAGGCCGTTGGTGGTCAGCCGAAGCCGAAGGCAAAGCCGCCGATTAGGCGCGGGCACCTGTTGCGAAAGCGATTGACATTTCCCTGATAGGAGAGAATTTTCCAGATATGGAAAATTCTCTTCTCCCTGTGTCCTCTCTGGATGCCCGTCTCGCCCAACGCTTGCGGACCTTACGGCAGGAGCGCGGCTGGTCGTTAGACGATCTGGCCAAGCGCAGCGGCGTTAGCCGGGCCTCGCTTTCCCGTCTAGAGAATGCCGAGGTGAGCGCCACCGCCCAAGTTCTCGGTAAACTCTGCAGCGCCTATGGGCTAACCCTATCGCGCTTGATCCGGCTGGTGGAGGATGGGTTCGCGCCCTGGGTGCCGCAGATCGATCAGCCGGTCTGGACCGATCCGGCCACCGGCTTCATCCGGCGCTCGGTTTCGCCGCCCGCGCATAGTTTGGCGGGGGAAGTGATCGAAGCCTGCCTGCCCATCGATACCGAGATTGCCTATGACGCCCCGCCGCGACCGGGGTTGGAGCATCATCTGCTGCTGTTGGACGGGGCTTTGAGCGTAACGCTGGCGGGGGCCGTGCACTCCCTGCGCCCTGGCGACTGCCTGCGCTACCAACTGTTCGGCCCTAGCCGGTTTCAAACGCCGCCGGATAGCGGCGCGCGCTATCTGATTTTTCTGGTGTGAGGTTCTCATGAATATCCTCTTCCTGACCGCGGCAGAGCTTGACCGCCGTTTACCTGAACTTGCGGAATTGCTTCACGCCTGTGTGCACGATGGGGCCAGTATCAGCTTTCTCCTGCCGTTTTCGATGACCGAGGCGGCGGCCTTCTGGTCGGAAAAGGTCTGCCCCGGTGTGGCGACGGGTACCCGTGTGCTATTGGCGGCGGAGGTGGACGGTCGGCTGATCGGCAGCGTGCAACTCGATACCGACACGCCGCCGAACCAGCCGCACCGGGGCGATGTCTGCAAGCTGATGGTGCATCCCACGGCCCGCCGTCTTGGCGTGGCGAAAACCCTTATGCGGGCGCTTGAAGTCGAAGCCCAGGCACGCGGCCGCCGTTTGCTGACCCTCGATACCCGCAGCGGCGACCGGGCCGAGCCGCTCTATCGCGGCCTTGGGTATCAGGTGGTTGGCATGATCCCCGACTACGCCCTCAACACGGCCCGCGACGGGCTGCATGGCACCACGATATTATATAAGCAATTGCCTCAATAGGCATTCGATCCGAACGGCGGGCATTGCCCCATCGCAGCGGGAGTGAGGCAGAATGCCACTGGACGGGGCCAGGAAATTTTGGTGACGTTAGCGTCACGTTTTTCGGGCGCACCGCTGCCCTTGCCGGAAGGACCCTCCCCGTGACTGCCCTGCGTTCCGCTGCCGCCCTTACCCCTGCCCCCGGCCTTGATCCGATCCTCGATCCGAAGCTGTTGGCGAAGGCCCTGTCGGGCAAGCTGCTGATCAATGGCGATCTCGTCCCGGCCCTCAGCGGCAAGACCTTCCCGGTCGTCAATCCCGCCACCGGCGAACAGATTGCCGACGCCGCGTTGGGGGAAGCGGCGGATGTGGCGAAGGCGGCTGAGGCGGCGCAGGCCGCGCAGAAACTCTGGGCCGCCCGCCCGGCGCGCGAGCGCGGGAAGCTGGTTGCCGCCTGCGGTCAGATTTTGCAGGCGCATCAGGAAGAACTCGGTCGCCTTGTCGCCCTTGAAACCGGCAAAGCCCTGCGGACCGAAAGCCGGGTGGAAGCCTCCGTCCTCGCCGATGTTTTTACCTTCTTCGGGGGGCTGGCGCCGGAGTTGAAGGGCGAAAGCGTGCCGTTCAACCCGGATATGCTGACGGTGACGATCCACGAACCGCTCGGCGTTGTCGGCGCGATCATCCCGTGGAATGTGCCAATGATGCTGATGGCGCTGAAAATCGCCCCGGCGTTGGTGGCGGGAAATACCGTCATCGTCAAATCGGCGGAAGAAGCGCCGCTGGCGGTTTTGCGCGCCTGTCAGCTCATGGCCTCCGTCTTGCCGAAGGGCACGCTGAATATCCTGTCGGGCTTCGGACCGGACTGTGGGGCGCCGCTGGTGCAGCACCCCGCCGTGCGCAAGGTCACTTTCACCGGCTCGGTCGAAACCGGCAAGATCGTCGCCCGCGCCGCCGCCGATAAGTTGATCCCGGTCACGCTCGAACTCGGCGGCAAATCGCCGATGATCGTGTGTGCCGATGCCGACCTTGACCGCGCCGTCGCGGGGGCGATTGCAGGGGTGCGCTTTACCCGCCAGGGCCAAAGCTGCACCGCGGCCAGCCGCATTTATGTTCATGCCGACCTGCACGATGCCTTCATCGCCAAACTGACGGCGAAGGTGAACGAAATGAAGATGGGCGATCCGTTGGACGAGGCGACCGATATCGGCACGATCATCTCCAAGGATCAGTTCGATAAAGTGCAGAACTACGTTGCTATCGGCGAGGCGGAGGGCGGCACGGCCCTCCGCTGCGCCCAAATGCCCAAGGAAGCGGCGTTGGCCAAGGGGTTCTTCGCCCAGCCGGTGGTATTTACCGGCCTGCCCGCGACCAGTCGGGTCTTGCGCGAAGAAATATTCGGTCCGGTCACCTGCATTCAGTCCTGGACCGATTTTGACGCGGTGATTGCTGCGGCGAACGATAGCGACTATGGGCTGGCGGCGACAATTTGGACCAAGGACCTCAAGACCGCGCTTAATGCCGCCCGGCGGTTGGAAGCAGGATTAGTGCAGGTAAACCAAAATCTTGTGGTGCAGCCGAATATTTCTTACGGCGGGATCAAGCAATCGGGTTTAGGCAAGGAAGCCTCGCTCGAATCGATGCTGGAACATTTCACCCATAAGAAAACCGTTATCCTGAATATGACCTAACTCCGGCGAGCAGGACGCCGTTAAGAAATTTATCCACGGCGACCTGCTGCCAGTTTCAAAAAATTGTGACATCTGCTTTGCTACAGTCCGCAGTAGGCCCACG
>CAZNVY010000073.1:6995-15998 GCA_964576605.1 uncultured Elstera sp.
TGGTCGCGCGTTTGGAGAGGCGGAGGGATGTAAGTGCTGGCACGGTTATTTTCCGGTCGGTCGGCGGATGATGCCGATCTCGTTTCGCTTTGGGAAACCCTGGCAGGGGTTGGGCTGTGGCACGTCACCCTGTTTGAAGCCAATACCCAGCATGAAAAAACCCAATGGGTGTTTTCTGCCGAGTTTCGCCGTCTGCTGGGCTTCAGTAGCGAAGCCGAGTTCCCTAATACCCTCCAATCTTTGGTTACGCGCTTGCACCCGGATGATGCGGAAATCGTGCGCCCGAAGCTGCGTAACCTGATTACCACCATTGGCAGCCGGGAACGGTATGACGAAACGAGCCGCTTCAAAATGAAAGATGGCAGCTACCGCTGGCTACGCTTTACGGCAGGCGTTCTGCGCGATGGGGCCGGGGTGGCGATTAAAGCCGGCGGTGCCCTGATTGATGTGCACGAGGCGCGCCTGCTGCAAGATAGCCAGACCCAGCGGGTGGAAACCCTGGGCACGGTGGCCATGCAGTTGGAGCATTCGGTAGCAGAAGCGGTTGATACGTCGGCCACTCAGGCAGGCGAAGTGCGTTCGGCCGCCCAGCGCCAAGCGAAGACGGCCCATCAGGCCCAAGGGCAGTTGAACACGGCGGCGGCCGCGTCCCGCCAAGCCCTCAGTGGGGCGGAAACCGTTGCGGCCGCGACGGAAGAACTCTCGGCCTCCATTGCTGAAATCGGTCGGCAAGTGACCGAGGCCTCTTCCATCTCGCAGACCGCAACCCAGGAAACTGGGCGGACGAATTCAATCATTCAGACCCTGGCCGGGGCGGCAGATAAGATCGGCCAGGTGGTTAGCCTAATCAATAATATTGCCGGGCAGACCAATCTTCTAGCACTGAATGCCACCATCGAAGCCGCGCGCGCTGGGGAAGCGGGCAAGGGCTTTGCCGTGGTGGCGACGGAGGTAAAAAGCCTCGCGAGTCAAACGGCCAAGGCCACCGATGAAATCAGCGAGCAGATCGCTGCCGTGCAAAGCGAAACCAACCGCGCGGTCGAAGCGATCCAAAAGGTGACGGACGTTATCGCCCGCGTGCAAACGATCAATACCCAGATCGCCGCCTCGGTCGAAGAACAGGATGCCGCCACCCGCGAAATCGCCCGTACGGTGCAGCAGAGCGTCTCCGTGACCCGCGATATGAGCCGGACGCTGGATGCGGTGGTTACTGGGATGGCGGAAACCGCGTCGCTGGCGCAAACCGTGGAAGGGTCGGCAAATGCGCTAACCCGCCAGTCGGAAGATTTGCGCCAGGAAGTGAAGTCGCTGCTGGAGATTTTGCGGAAAGCCTGATCGGCCTCTCCGGTGAAAGGCAATGGCCCGGCGGGATAGACCCGCCGGGTTTTTTTTAGGTTTGCTTCGGGGGAATCAGCGCATCGTCCAGGGCGGCGGCCGTCACGGCGGCGGGACGCTGCTTCACCTTGGCAACATAGGCATTGAGCGCCGGGGTGCCGGGAATAAGCTTGAAGCCGATCATCCATCCCAGGGACGCGCCGATGTAAAGATCGGCGGCGGTAAACTGCTCCCCAGTTAGATAGGGCTGCTGGGCCAGGGTGGCATCCAGCACCTCGACCACGCGGGCGAGGGTGCCGTAGCCGGTCATCCGCTCTTGCTCCGGCGCGACATTAACGCCCAGGGCATTGTTCAGCCCCGCCGCTTCCAGGGGACCAGCCCCGAAAAACAGCCAGCGCAGATAGGCGGCGCGCGCCGGCGTACCGGGGGCAGGGGCGAGGCCCGCATCGGGGAAGGCATCGGCCAAATAGGCGCAGATCGCCGCCGTTTCCGTAACGATGGCATCCCCATGGGTCAGAGCCGGGACTTTGCCCATCGGATTAATCGCCAGATAGTCCGGCGATTTCATCGCCGTGCCATAATCCAGTACCTGGATCTGGTAGGGAACCATCAGTTCCTCTAGCATCCAGCGCACGGTACGCCCGCGCGAAAACGGGTTGGTGTAGAGCGTGATAGGCGCAGACATAGGACCTCCCCAGAGTATGATCGCGCCTTCTATACCACGGATTAGCGAGGGGAGGTGGGCGGAAGGGGAAGGCCGATGGTGGTGCGCAGATCGTTCAGCCGGTTCAGCCAGCCTTTCAGAAAAACCTGCTGGCTAGGGGTCTGGGCTACCAGCGCGCGGTAATAGGCTTCGCGCGCATCGCAATAGGCCGCGGCGGTGGTCGACACGGAACAGGCTGCCGCCGCCGCCTGGGTTTGCGGGCCGAAAACCCCATCTGTTGTCGTGCCGACGCATTGTTCCAGAAAGCGGACGGCCCGGCTGACTCCCAGGTTCACAGCGGTATCGAACGCTGCAAGGTTCAACGCGGCGGGCACCCGATCAGCCCCGCTGGGGTGCCAGTAGTTCTGCGCGTAGATCGCCTGTACCTCCACATCGCTGATCGCCTGTACGCTTTGCGTGGGCTGGCCTTGGCTCTGCCGCCAAGCATTGTAAGTGGTTTGGGTGATCCCTTTATTGGTCGCGCCGCCGGGATCGGCGGGGTTATTGACGTACCCCCCCTCCCATTTCAGCACGAACGCAAGGCAGCCTGGAAAATCGAAGCTCGTCATGTACCCACCCCCGATATGGCCCATACCTAAATATGGCGATGATCGCGGGGATGCAATTCTTCCGGGCGGTGGCGGTCGCAAACTTCGCCCAGGGCTTCGATGATCCGGCACTCGGCGATTGTGCCGTGCCGGTCGGCGGCGAGCATCAGGGCAATTTCAGCACGGAGGGCGGTGAGCTGCGCGATTTTAGCATCGATCGCGCCGAGATGCGCTTCGGCCAAAGCGTCGGCGGCGGTGCAGGGGTGATCGCGATGGGCGGCGAGGGCTAGCAGCTCGCGGATCGCCTCGGTCTCGAACCCCAGGTCGCGGGCGTGGCGGATAAAGCGTAACCGCTGCACATCGGCGGCCCCGTAGAGCCGCCGGTTGCCCTGGCTACGGTCGGCGGTCGCCAGCAGGCCGATGGTTTCATAATAGCGGATGGTGGGGATTTTCACCCCAGTCTGTTGGGCCAGCGCGCCGATGCTGAGTGCTGTCATTTTTCGTTTGCTCCTCTAGTCACTAGAGGATGTAGCGCTAAGGGTATCGAGTGAAAAGGAGGTACCCTATGCCGCACGATCATGCCACACCTACGCCCCATTCCCATAGGCCGACGGCCGATGAGGCCTGTGGTTGCCGGGGCACGCCGGTTTTTGATGGGATGGACCCGCGTTATCGGCGCACCCTTTGGCGCGTGATTGGGCTGAATGCGGCGATGTTCACCACAGAAATTATCGCTGGGCAGCAGGCGGCCTCGCAGGCTTTGCAGGCTGATGCCTTAGATTTTCTGGGCGATACGCTGACCTACGGTCTCAGCCTTGCGGTCATCGGGGCCTCCTTGCAGGTGCGGGCCACCGCCGCCCTGCTGAAAAGCCTAAGCCTGTTTGCCATGGGGCTTTGGGTCTTCGGGGCCACGCTATATCGGGTGTTTGTGACTGGACAGCCGCAGGCCGAGGTTATGGGGTTGGTTGGGGTCTTGGCCTTAGGGGCCAATCTTGCGTCGGTCTTCCTTTTGATGCGCTACAAGGACGGGGATGCCAATGTGCGGTCGGTCTGGCTCTGTTCCCGCAATGATGCGATTGGCAATGTTGCGGTGATGGCGGCGGCGGCGGCCGTTGGCGTGACCGGCACGCCCTGGCCCGATTTGCTGGTCGCGGGCGTGCTGGCCGGTTTGTTCCTGGTCTCGGCCGTGCAGATCCTACGGCAGGCCCTGGCCGAGCGGGCCACCGGCTAGCCTATGCCGTCACCGCCCCTGGATAGAGCCGCTTCACCCCGTCCAGCAACCCCTGGATATAGCCAAAGCAGAAGGAAAAAGCGGTTCCTTCCGGGTCGCGGGCATCGATATGCGGCACATGGTCGGGCATCAACATGTATTGATAGCCCACCTCCGCATATAGTTTTAGGCTCTCGAACATATCCATATCGCCATCATCGGGAAAAACTTCCATGAAGGACAGTTTCCCGCCCCGGATATTGCGAAAATGGACATTGAAGATTTTCCCCCGGCTGCCGAACCAGCGGATGACATCGCCGATTTCGGCGCGCGGATCGTCCAGCATTTCTGCGACCGTGCCCTGGCAGAAGTTGAGGCCGTGATAGGGGCTATCATGCAGGGTCACGAACTTCTTCAGCCCCTCCACCGTCCCCAGCACCCGCGTCACGCCCTTATAGCCCGGCGGGGTATCGGGATCGTGCGGGTGGCAGGCGAGGCGGATTTGATTGGCCTCGGCCACCGGCACGACGTGGGAGAGGAAATACTCAATCCGTTCCCAGTTTTCGTCTTCCGATACCACGCCCGCCGCGCCGGGGGCGGCCCCCTGGTCGGCCTTGTCCCAGCGAAAGGCCTCGTGGCGCGAGCCGCCGCGCCCGATTTCCATCTCGGTGCGCGGAATGCCGATCAGGTTTAGATTATATTTCGCCGCCGGGATCCCAGCTTTCTTGAGATTTTCGATCAGGCGGCAGATCACCTCGATTTGCCGGTCGCGGTTCGGCCCCGCCAGCAGAATATCTGGGCTGTCCTGCATTTCGATGGGCCGCGAACTCATGGGAAGCTGCACCATGTCGAGACTCATGCCGAAACTTTCCACCTTTTCGCGGTGGCGCAGCAGATCGTCCAGCGTCCAATCGGTTGGCTTGCCCGGCGGGTCGGCGCAGAGATGTTTCAGGCCAAGCTGGGCGAACATGCGATAATCGGTATCATCGCGGGCGGCGTTCTGGGTGCCGAGGTGCATAATCTTCCGTCCCTATGTTGGCTTTTTTGTCTGGTTATCAGACAGATTATCGGGAAACCGAGTTCCTGCAAGCCTCTATCCTTGTTCAAAACGCGGGTCAGCGTTACAGGGCTGGCCCTCGTCAAGCCGCTTCGGCTATGATCCCGCCCTTGTTTCGACGCCGTAAGGAGTATGCATCATGAGCAGCCTGCGCACGCAGATCACCGAAGCCTATAAGACCGCGATGCGCGAGCGGGATCAGGCGGCGGTCGGCACCCTGCGGATGATCCAGGCGGCGCTGAAAGACCGTGATATCGCCGCCCGCCCCAGCGGTGTCGAGGGCATCTCCGACACTGCAATTCTGTCGATGCTGCAAACTATGATTAAGCAGCGCCGCGAGTCGATCACCCTCTATGAACAGGGTGGTCGCCCGGAACTCGCGGAAAGGGAAGCCGCCGAAATCGCGGTGATCGAGCGGTTTTTGCCGCAAGCTATGTCGCCCGCAGAAGCCGATGCCGCCATTGCCGCCGTGATCGCCGATATCGGGGCCGCCGGGCTTAAGGACCTCGGTAAGGTGATGAGCGAGCTGAAGGCACGGTTTGCCGGGACGATGGATTTTCAGACCGCGAGTGCCCAGGTTAAGGCCAAGCTGACCGCTTAACCGCAAGGGGCACCGATGGCCTTCCCGCCCCAATTTCTGGATGATCTGCGCACGCGCGTCCCCGCCTCCTCGCTGGGCGGGCGGAAGGTGAAGCTTACCCGTAAGGGGCGGGAGTTTTCGGGCCTTTGCCCGTTTCATAGCGAAAAATCGCCCAGCTTTTTCGTCAATGACGATAAGGGCTTTTACCATTGCTTCGGCTGCGGCGCGCATGGGGACATCGTGTCTTTCGTCATGCAGACCGACGGGTTGGGCTTTGCCGAAACCGTACAGCGTTTGGCGGCAGAAGCGGGGATTCCCGTTCCCAATGATACGCCCCAGGACCGTAAAACGGTCGAAAAACGCCAGACGCTAGAAGCTGCGATGGAGGCGGCCTGCCTTTATTTCGAGCAAGCCTTGCGCGGCCCGTCCGGCGGCGCGGCGCGGGCCTATCTGGCAAAGCGCGGTGTGCCAGAGGCCGATATCGGTAAATTCCGCCTGGGCTGGGCGCCCGATCAGCGCGACGGGTTGAAGGTCGCCTTGAAGATCCAAGGTTTTGACGATGCGATGCTTGTCGAAGCCGGGTTGCTGATCCGGGTGGAAGAAAAGCCCGATCCCTACGACCGTTTCCGGGGCCGGGTGATGTTCCCGATCTGCGACCGGCGCGGGCGGGTCATTGCCTTCGGCGGGCGTATTTTGGGCGATGGGCAGCCGAAATATCTAAACAGCCCGGAAACGCCGTTGTTCCACAAGGGGCGCAGCCTTTATGCCCTGCATCACGCCCGCCCCAGCGCCGCGAAGAAGCAGGAAATCATCCTGGCCGAAGGCTATATGGATGTGATCGCCCTGCACCGCGCGGGGTTCGATACGGCGGTAGCGCCGCTTGGAACCGCCTTGACCGAGGAGCAGATGGAAGAACTCTGGCGCCTCGCGCCGGAACCGGTTCTGTGCCTCGACGGCGATTCCGCCGGGCAGAAGGCGATGATGCGCGCGGCCTTGCGGGCGCTACCCCTGCTGAAAGCCGGACGCTCCTTACGGTTTGCGACCTTGCCGGAGGGGCTTGATCCCGATGACCTTCTGGGCCGCCCCGGCGGTCCCGCCCGGCTGCGGGAGGCGCTGACGGCAGCCCGCCCGTTGATCGACGCGCTGTGGACCGGTGCGCAGGCGGGCCGGGCGCTGGATACGCCGGAGCGTAAGGCCGAACTATCGCGCGATCTGCACGCTCAGGTCGCCACGATTGCCGATACCGACGTGCGGCGGCTGTATCAGACCGAGATCGACCAGCGCTTAACGGCGCTGTTTGGCGTTGCGCCCGCGCAGCCGGTGCCCGACGCTGCCGTGCCCGCCTATGTGCCGCGCGCCCGGCAGCCCAGCGGCAAGCGCGGGCGGTGGCCAGAGCCGGATGTTTTCCTAAAGCAGCGCCCGAACACCAGCCTAGCGTCGGCCCCTCTCAGCGCCGAGCGGATGCACGCCCGCGCCCTATTGGCCGCCTTTCTGAACCATCCGTTTTTATTTGACCAGTGGCACGAGGCGCTGGCCGAGATCGGCTTTGCCGATGTGGGGCTTGACTCGCTTCGACGAGAAATCGTAAACGTAACGGCTACCCGTCCCGGCCTTGACGCCGATGCCCTGCAGTCCCATCTCGCGGAGGGCGAGAACGCCTTTATGCTGTCGCATGTGATGCAGAAAGACGTCGCCGGAACGTTTCCCTTCACCCGACGTGAAGCGTTTCCCCAGGATGTGCGTGCAAAGGTTGCCGAACTTTTCGGCAGGCTGACGGAACGGCGCGTGGCGGAAGACCGCCGCCTGCTGATGGCCGTTACCTTATCGGAGGAAACGCCGGAGGCCTGGGCGCGCTATAAGGCGCTTTTCGCAGATCGTGCCAAAACGCACGAGGAGCCGGAGGCGGAGGAAGGCGGAACGATGGATGCTGTCGCACCATCGTAACGCGGGTAGGGTAGAAGAAGCGCCCGGCATGTTTTTGGCATGACAGGGGCTAAGGATTAAGTCGCGACGGTTCAGGTTTGGTTGGCGAGGGTCAAGAATGGCGCAGAAGGCAGCGAATACCGCAGAAGAACAAACCCCGCAGGAAGAAGCTCTCGAAAGTCCATTGGTCGATACCGTCGCTGCCGCCGTCAAAAAATTGACGGCTAAGGGCAAAGAGCGCGGCTATGTGACCTATGACGAGCTGAATTCTGCCCTGCCCCAGGATCAGGTTTCTTCGGAGCAGATCGAAGATACGCTGGCGATGCTGTCGGAACTCGGCATCAATATCGTCGAAGGCGACGAGGCTGAAACCGAGGATCCCGAAACCGAAAGCGACGGCGACGCGCGCGGCAATGTCGACGAGGATGAAGTCGGTCGGACCGACGATCCCGTGCGCATGTATCTGCGCGAAATGGGATCGGTGGAGCTTCTGTCCCGCGAAGGCGAAATCGCCATAGCGAAGCGGATCGAAGCGGGTCGCGAGGCGATGATCTCCGGCCTGTGCGAGAGCCCGCTCACGCAGCGGGCGATTGTCGCTTGGCGGCAAGCGCTGATCGAAGAGCGGATGTTGCTGCGCGACATTATCGATCTCGAAGCCTCTTATGGTAATGGTGCCCCCGCCGAAGACGAGGATATTCCGCCGGAACTATTGGCCGCCGGGGCCGCTGCCGATCCGGAAGAGCCGGACGAGGTGGAGGAAGAAGATCCTGTCGCCGCTGAGGCGGACGGCGAGGGCGAGGGCGACGAGCCGGGAGTTTCCCTCTCGGCCATGGAAGCCGAACTGCTGCCGCAGTATATCGAAAAATTCGCCGAGATTGCCGACGCGCAAGTTAAGTTGGCCAAGCTTCAGGAAAAGCGCGTGGCCGCGCTTCTGAAGGGCGAGCCTTTGGCCTCGGCGAACGAAAAGAAATACGAAAAAGCCCGCGCCGATCTGGTGGAAATCACCAAGACCGTGCGGCTTAATCCGCAGCGAATCGAGCAATTGGTCGAACAGCATAACCTGCTGGCGCGCAAACTATTGCAGCTGGACGGTAAACTGCTGCGCATGGCCGAATCGACCAAAGTGCCGCGCGCCGATTTTCTAACCGCCTATATGGGCAATGAATTGGTGCCGGGCTGGTTGGAAACCGTGAAGGGCCGTAGCCTGAAATGGACGCGCTTCTACGATAAGCACGCCGAGGAAGCCCAGAAAATTCGGGCCGATATCGCGGCCTTTGCGGAAGAAGTGACGCTGCCGATTGGCGAATTCCGCGCCATGGTACAGAAAATCCAGAAAGGCGAACGCGAAGCCAGCCGGGCGAAAAAGGAAATGGTGGAGGCGAACCTACGCCTCGTCATCTCCATTGCCAAGAAGTACACGAACCGTGGTTTGCAGTTCCTCGATTTGATCCAGGAAGGCAATATCGGCCTGATGAAGGCCGTGGATAAGTTTGAATATCGGCGCGGCTATAAGTTCTCGACCTATGCCACCTGGTGGATCCGGCAGGCAATCACCCGCTCGATTGCCGATCAGGCCCGCACCATCCGCATTCCCGTGCATATGATCGAAACGATTAATAAGCTGGTGCGCACCTCGCGCCAGATGCT
>CAZNVY010000073.1:16049-16586 GCA_964576605.1 uncultured Elstera sp.
GCCGCTCGAGAAGGTGCGCAAGGTTCTGAAGATCGCGAAAGAGCCGATCAGCCTCGAAACCCCGATTGGGGACGAGGAAGATAGCCATCTTGGCGATTTCATCGAGGATAAGAACGCGGTTCTGCCACTCGATGCCGCCATTCAGGCCAATCTGCGCGAAACCACCACCCGCATTCTCGCCACCCTAACCCCACGCGAGGAACGGGTACTGCGGATGCGGTTTGGCATCGGCATGAACACCGACCATACACTGGAAGAAGTGGGCCAGCAGTTCTCGGTCACCCGCGAACGCATCCGCCAGATCGAAGCCAAGGCCTTACGCAAACTGAAGCACCCCAGCCGCAGCCGAAAATTGCGGAGCTTCCTGGATACCTAATGATTCCAGGGTAAAAATATCGGGCCGAAAGCATGGGGGCATTCTTGACGGAATGCCCCTTTTGCTTTCATAAACCTTACCCCGGCCCATGCTGGGATCGCTGCGGGGGCCTGTAGTTCAGCGGTTAGAACGCGCCGCTCATAACGGTGTTGTCGTCGGTT
>CAZNVY010000074.1:0-269 GCA_964576605.1 uncultured Elstera sp.
GACCTGCACCGGGCGGTCGCCGCTATTGGCGACCGTTAAGGTGATGCCGTCGCGGCCTTTATTGAGTTCAAGCTCGCCGTCTTGCGGTAGGATTTCGCCGGGGATCATCGGGCGCGCTCCTTAACTGGCAACCGCGAGTACAACGCCTGCACCAGCGGTTGCCGCGCCCGACAGGCGGGTGACCAGTCGATGCTTCTGCTTCAGACCAAAGGCGATGCCCGCGAGGTGCAGCGCCGCCGTTGAGAGCGCAAAGCCGATGCCGAAGCTGA
>CAZNVY010000074.1:279-16554 GCA_964576605.1 uncultured Elstera sp.
TGGAGGCATCCCCCACCTCGCCACCGTGGGCGTGCCCGTGGAATAGGGCGAAGAGGCCGACCAGCGCTGCCCCCAGCGCGGCGGGCATCTTGGCGGCAAGGGCGGTCAGCAGGCCAAGGACGATGACCGACGCCAGAATACCCGGTTCAACGAAGGGCAGATCGATGCCATTGAGCGCCAGCCCGAAGCCGACCGCCATGCAGCCAACGAAAGCGAGCGGTATCGCCCACAGCGCCCGCCCGCCGATCACCGACGACCAAAGCCCGACCGTTACCATCGCCAAGAGATGATCGAGACCGGAGAGCGGATGGGTCAAGCCTGCCGCGAGCGACCCATGGGCCGCGGGGTCGAGATGGGCAAAAGCGGGGGTAGCGGCGGTCAAGGCCGCAACAAAGATAAATAGGCGCGTCATAGTCTATCCCTCGCTTATCGGATCGGCTGATGGACGGTTACGAGTTTGGTGCCGTCGGGAAACGTGGCTTCCACCTGAACGTCGTGGATCATCTCGGCGATGCCCTCCATCACCTGATCGCGGCGCAGCACTTGGGCGCCCGCGCTCATCAAATCGGCGACGCTGCGCCCGTCGCGCGCGCCTTCGACGACGAAATCGGTAATCAGGGCAATCGCTTCCGGGTGATTGAGCTTCACGCCCCGCTCCAGACGGCGGCGGGCGACCATCGCGGCCATGGCGATCAGCAGCTTATCTTTTTCACGCGGGGTCAGGTTCATCGGGCGCACTCGTGCATTTTTCAGAGACTCCAAACGCGGGGCAGCGGGCGGCCCATCAGCAGCGGGGCGACAGCGGTAAACCCTTGGGCCAGCGGCTCCAGTCGGTCAGCCAGCCCGCGCACGATCAGCATATCATCCCAGGCGCTGGCGGCGATACGGCAGGCAGCCCCCGCCAGCCGGTCGCGCACGCGGCCCAGCAGATCCAGCGCATCGGGCCGCACCGCCAGCAGCACGCCTGCGACCCGCGCGCCGCCGCCAATGCCGGGCCGTTGCAATTGGGCATCGATATCGCCGTCGATCCTGACTGTATCGGCGTAGATCAATCGGTCGCCGCGAAACACGCGCCACACATCGCGCAAACCGCCCTCGGTGATGGTTTCGCCAGAGGCTGTGCGCCCGAAGACGAGCATCTCTCCGCCCAGGAAATACGCGTCCGGCGCGAGATCAACGTGCAGGCGGCGGGCAAGCCGCGCCCCGTTGAACAGGATTGTTCCCTGGGGAAGCCAGGCCAACTGCGCTCCGGCCCCAACGCGTAGCCGGGTATCGACGCGGGTTTCGCTCTGATCGCCCGCGCGATACACGCGCTCTGCCGATTGGGTGGTGATTATCCCCCGGCTGCCGGCTTCGGCGCTGACGTGCAGGGTGATTTGATCGCCGCCGACCATGCCGCCGCCGGTATTGATGACCACCCCCTCAAACCCATGATCCGACCGGGGGCGCATCAGCCGATAGCCGCCGCTTTCGTGCAATTGGCCAATCGCAGTCCCACGCGGCCCCTCGGTTAAACTGGCGCGCACGCCGCCAACGACGCGGACGCGCCCGATCCCAGGGCGGGGGGGTGGGTTAGACGGCAAGGTGGCGGCGAACATCCGTTTCGACCATCTCTGCACGGGTGCCCGCCAGCACCACCTGACCGCGATCCATCACGGCGTAAGTATCGGCCAAATCGCGGGCAAACTCGAAATATTGCTCCACCAGCAGGATCGCCATATCGGTGGTTTCGCGCAAGAAGGATAGGGCCTTGCCGATATCCTTGATGATCGAGGGCTGAATCCCCTCGGTCGGCTCGTCCAGCACCAGCAGCTTCGGGCGCATCACCAGGGCGCGACCGATGGCGAGCTGCTGCTGCTGCCCGCCCGACAAATCGCCGCCGCGCCGCCCCAGCATTTCTTCCAGCACCGGGAAGAGTGCGAAGACGCTATCGGGAATATAGCGCTCTTTGCGCGGCAGCCCGGCGAACCCGGTTTCAAGGTTCTCCTTCACCGTCAGCAGCGGGAAAATCTCGCGCCCCTGTGGCACGATGGCGACGCCCTGGCGCGCCCGGCGGTAGGGTGGCAATTTGGAAATATCCTCGCCGTTCCACAGGATTTTGCCGCGCGAAATCCCCTGCTGACCAACAATGGCCCGCAGCAGGCTGGTTTTGCCAACCCCGTTTCGGCCGAGAACGCAGGTAATTTTGCGCGGGCTGGCGGTAATCGAAACGTCGCGCAGCGCTTGGGCGGCACCATAATGCAGATCGATATTCTCGACGTTGAGCATCAGAGCCTCCTAACGGCCGAGATAGACTTCGATGACGCGCTCGTTTGACGAAACGGCGTCGATGGTGCCTTCCGCCAGAACCGCTCCTTCGTGCAAACAGGTGACGGTCACGTCGAGCATACGGATAAAATGCATATCATGTTCCACCACCACCACGGAATGGGTTTGCGCGATATCGCGCAGCAGATGGGCGGTATCTTCGGTCTCCGCATCGGTCATCCCGGCGACGGGTTCATCGACCAGCAGTAGCTTTGGGTCTTGCGCCAGCAACATGCCGATCTCCAGCCATTGCTTTTGGCCATGGCTTAGGGCACCGGCGATCCGGTGGCGATGCTCGATCAGCCGGATGCGGGTTAGGATCGCAGCGATATCGTCTTCGGTAATGCGGTTGCGCGTCCCGAATAAGGCCGAGCCTGGGGCGCGCGCACCCTTGAGAGCGAGCCGCAGATTATCGGTCACGCTCAGACTGTCGAACACGGTCGGCTTCTGGAACTTGCGCCCGATGCCAAGGTTGGCGATAGCGGCTTCGTCCATCTGGGTCAGATCGTGGCGCCCGCCGAACAACACATCGCCGGTATCGGGGCGGGTTTTGCCGGTGATAACGTCCATCATCGTGGTTTTGCCCGCGCCATTGGGGCCGATGATCGCGCGCATCTCGCCGGGGGCAAGGTAGAGCGATAGGCCGCGCAGGGCCTTATACCCATCGAAGGAGACGGTAACGCCATCGACATAGAGCAGGCTGGCGGAAATGGGAACGGTCACGCTCATCGGTCTACTCCGCCGCCGGGGCGGTTTCAGCCGCCGCTTTTGTCGTCTTGCGTTTTTCCCAAAAGGCTTTCGCCCCACCAACAACCCCTTTCGGCAAGAAAAGGGTGGTGGCGATGAACAGGCCGCCGAGCATGAACAGCCAATAGGGGGCCAGCGCGCCGGTGGTGAAGGTGGTTTTCAGGAAATTGACGATCAGCGCCCCGATCGCCGCGCCAACCAAGGTGCCGCGCCCGCCGACCGCAACCCAGATCACCGCTTCGATGGAATTGCCCGGCGCGAATTCTGACGGGTTGATGATCCCGACCTGCGGTACATAGAGCGCCCCGGCCAACCCGGCCATCGCGGCAGAGACGGTGAAGGCCACCAGCTTATAATGTTCAACCCGATACCCCAAAAAGCGCGTGCGGCTTTCGGCATCCCGAATGGCGATCAGTACTTTACCGAAGGTGGAGGTAACCAAGACTCGGCTGATCCAATAGCACAACACAAGGCCCAGGGCGGTCAGGGCGAAGAGCGTCATGCGCGTGCCATCCGCCTGCAAATTGAAACCCAGAATATCCTTGAAATCGGTCAGACCATTGTTGCCGCCAAAGCCCATATCATTGCGGAAAAAGGCCAGCAGCAGGGCATAGGTCATCGCCTGGGTGATGATCGACAGGTAGACGCCGGTGACGCGGGAACGGAACGCCAGCCAGCCGAAAACGAAGGCCAGTAGGCTCGGCACCACCAGTACCATCAAGAGCGCAAAGGGGAACATATCGAACCCTTGCCAGAACCAGGGCAGTTCCTTCCAATTCAGGAAGACCATAAAGTCCGGCAGTTCGGGATGGCCATAAACCCCACGCGGGCCGATCTGGCGCATCAGATACATGCCCATGACATAGCCGCCGAGGGCAAAGAAGGCCCCATGACCGAGCGAGAGGATGCCGCAATAGCCCCAGACCAGATCGAGCGCCACCGCCAGCATGGCATAACAGAGATATTTTCCCAGCAGCGAGACCAAATGGGTCGGCACATGCAGGGCCGAATCGGGAGGCAGCAGCAGGTTGGAGGCGGGGATTAGCACGGCCGCCGCCAAAAGAATGGCAATGAAAACGCCGCTGCCCCGGTCGGAAATCGCGGAAAAGACGCCCGACGTCATGCTTCGACACCCCGTCCTTTTTGCGGGAACAGCCCGCGTGGTTTTTTCTGGATGAACAGGATCAGGCCGACGAGGATCAGGATTTTCCCCAAAACCGCCCCCGCGAAAGGTTCCAATATCTTATTAGCGATGCCGAGCGACAGGGCGGACACCAGCGTGCCCCACAGATTGCCGACGCCGCCGAACACAACGACCATAAAGCTATCAATAATGTAGCTCTGCCCCAGGTTGGGCGACACATTGTCGATCTGCGATAGGGCGACCCCGGCGACCCCGGCGATCCCGGAGCCTAAGGCAAAGGTCAGCGCGTCGATGTAATTGGTACGGATGCCCATATTGGCCGCCATGCGGCGGTTCTGCGTCACCGCGCGGATCTGTAAACCGAAATGGGTGTAGCGCAGCGCCCCTAACAGGGCGAGGAAGGCCAGGAAGGCAAAAACGATAATCCACAACCGCCCCAGGGTGATCGACAGGCCGCCAACCTCGATCAGGCCGGACATGAAGGCCGGGGCACCCACCGCCTGATTGGTCGGGCCGAAATAGGTGCGCACGGCCTGTTGCAAGATCAGACTAACCCCCCAAGTGGCCAGCAGGGTTTCCAGCGGGCGACCATAGAGAAAGCGAATGACCGAGCGTTCAATCAGCAGGCCGACCAGACCCGCCGTCAGGAAAGCCAGGGGGAGGGCAAAGACCAGGGAGTAATCAAACAGACCGGGGAAATGACTGCGGATGACCTCTTGCACCACAAAGGTTGTATAGGCCCCGATCATCACCATTTCGCCGTGGGCCATATTAATAACGCCCATCACGCCGAAGGTAATCGCCAGGCCGATAGCGGCGAGCAGCAGGACGGAGCCGAGCGATAGACCGTACCAAGCGGTCTGCACGATTTCCCAGAGCGCTAGCCGGTCTTGAATGGCTTTTGCCGCCGCTTGCGCCGCCTCGATCACTGGGGCGGGCACATCGGGCGGCAGACTGCGCAGGGTCGCCAGCGCCTCCTGCGTGCCAACATCGCGCAGCAGGGCGATCCCAGCCAGTCGCTCGCTATCCGGTGCCCCGGCCTTAGTAACCAGAATTGCCGCACGGGCGGTTTCCAAAATCCGCAGCGTGGCCCGGTCTTTTTCCTGCTTGATTGCGGTTTCCAGCGCGGGAAGCGCCGTTGCATCCTTGGAACGTAGCACGGCGAGGGCCGCTTCCTTGCGCTTCACCGGGTCGGGGCTGAGGATGCCAAGGTTACCCAGCGCCCCCTGCACGACATTCCGCACCCGATTATTCAGGCGCACAACACTCATGCCCGCCGGGGCAGCGGCAAGGCTGGCCCCGCTGCGGGCATCGATTAAATCGCCGTTCGGTTTTTTAAGAATAATCTGTTTGTCGGGCGTGAAAAACAGTCGCCCTTCCGCCAGGGCTTCAATCACCAAAGCGGCATTTGCCGCGCCAGAGGTGGCGATTTCCGGTATGGCCGCCGTTGTTTCGGCAAAACTATCCTGCGCCAAACGCTGCAGGCCGGTTTCATAGGCATCTTGCGCCAAGCCGGGGAGCGATCCCAGGCATAGGACACAGAATAGCAAAGCCTGTAGAAAGCGGATCATGCTCTATCCAATAAATGAATGAGGAAGCGGGAGAGGGGCCGGTGACCCGGCCCCGCCCGTCGTCGCTAGGGCCTTAGCCGCCGCAGCTATTGGTCTTGGTGTTAAAATTGCCGCACTTCTTGCCAACCCAATCGGCTTCGAGGTCTTTCGACCCGTCAAGGAAGTCGGACCAAGCGTCGCCGGGCACGAGATCCTTCGTCTGCCAGACGACGTCAAACTGACCATCGGCGCGGATTTCGCCGATCATCACCGGCTTGGTGATGTGATGGTTCGGCAGCATCTTGGAGATGCCCCCCGTCAGGTTCGGCGCTTCGATGCCCGGCAGAGCGGCGATAACCGCTTCCGGGTCAAAGCTCTTAGCCTTTTCCACGGCCTTTACCCACATATTGAAACCAATGTAATGGGCTTCCATCGGGTCGTTGGTCACGCGCTGCGGGTTCTTGGTGAAGCTTTTCCATTTAGCGATGAATTCATCGTTTACCGGCGATTTCACCGACTGGAAGTAGTTCCAGGCCGCCAAATGGCCGACCAGGTTCTTAGTATCGACGCCGGCCAGTTCTTCTTCCCCGACCGAGAAGGCAACAACTGGAATATCGGTTGCCTTGATACCTGCATTGGCCAGTTCCTTATAGAAAGGAACATTGGCATCGCCGTTGATGGTGGAAACCACGGCGGTCTTCTTCCCTGCCGAGCCGAATGTCTTAATATCAGCCACGATCGTCTGCCAGTCGGAATGACCGAACGGCGTATAATTAATCATGATGTCGTCTTTGGCGACACCCTTGGCTAGCAGGTAGGCTTCCAGAATTTTATTGGTCGTCCGCGGGTAAACGTAATCGGTCCCGGCGAGAACCCAGCGCTTAACTTCGCCGCCATCCTTGCTCATCAGATAATCAACGGCTGGGATAGCCTGCTGATTCGGGGCCGCCCCAGTGTAGAAAACGTTCTTTTCGCTTTCTTCCCCTTCATATTGCACGGGGTAGAACAGAATATTGTTGAGTTCCTTGAAAACCGGCAAAACCGACTTGCGCGATACCGAGGTCCAGCAGCCGAACACGGCGGAAACCTTTTGCTGGGTAATCAGTTCGCGGGCCTTTTCGGCGAACAGCGGCCAGTTCGAGGCCGGATCGACGATGACGGCTTCCAGCTTTTTGCCCAGCACGCCGCCTTTCTTGTTCTGCTCGTCGATCAGCATCAGCATGGCGTCCTTCAGCGTCGTCTCGCTGATCGCCATCGTGCCGGAGAGCGAGTGGAGGATGCCGATCTTGATCGTATCGGTCGATTGCGCATAGGCGCTGAGGCCTGAAAAGCTCGATAATGCCGCAACCGTAGCCGCCCCCAGAATCGCCCGTCTCGTAAACTTCATCACAGCCTCCTCGTCGTTTTCGTTGGCTGGGAGACGGGGTTAGCAAGGGACAGGCCAACTTTCGCATGGATGGGGGCATCGGGATATTTCATGCGCCCGCGCGGCGGTTTTAGGTGCAAAAATGTCTCCAAACCGGCGAGGGTCGGGTCTATTGTATGCAGAACGTCTATTTTTTAGGCGAATGTCTGGGGGCGGGCTTAGAAAAACGGCGGTTAGAAATATCTGGTTTACATAATATAAAAAAATCCGAGGAAAAAATTTGTCGCTACCGAAACAATCGAGGCTCGGAAACCAGGAAAGGGCGCAGGGTAACTTACAATACTCAATCAATAAAAACCGCTAAAAACTTGGTTGTGCTCGACAATAGCGTTGCCGAACCAGCGGGGAAGCGGTGTTAGTGGCTACCGCCAGGCGTAATTAAAGCTGATGGAAATCCGTTCAGTGGCCGCCCGATTTAAGGGCACTGCGTGATGCATCCAGCTTTCCCACAGCAGCAGCGTTCCGGGGCTAGGGGCGATAGCAACGAAGGTCTGTTGGTCGCGGCTGGCTTTTTTCCTTTTGGGCGGGGCCGCCATCAGACGGGGCAGGCGCGGGTCTTCAAAGGTGATTGCCCCCGCGCCATCGGGGGTCGCAACATAATAGGTGCCGCTTAGAACGCTGCCCGGATGCAGATGCCCACTATGAAATCCGCCCGGCTCCAGCACATTCACCCAGAGGGAATCCAGAACCAACTTTCGGTCGCCCAGATCCCAATCGAGCTGCTTGGCGAAAGCCTTTGCATGTTTATCGAGATGCTTGATAAGCGCCTTGACCACCGGGAACCGCCAACCGAGATCATCGAGCGACGCATAAGATGTATAGCCGGGATACCCATGCTCGTCAGACCAGCGCTGACCGGCTTCATCATCCTCGGCGGCGGCACGGCAGGCCGCGTGCAGATCGTCATTCAATCCCGCGCCCAAGAGATCGGCCCGATAGAGTTTAGTGACGAAAAGACTTTCGATGTGCGGATCGGCGGTGCTCATAGGCGGGGTATAGCGCCCCGCCCAAGGGCTTTCAAGCCGCGCGGTTTAATAAGCAGCAAAGCCCAGGCGGCCGCATTGCTGATCGAACAGATAGGCCGCCGAATAGAGTAACCGCCGCCCGGTATTCATGAAGCCGTCGGGGGAGGTCGATCCCGCCCAAACGGCCACACTCTGGCTTGGAGCCGGTGAAACATTGGTCTGAACTGCCGTCAGACCATATTGAAGCACCGGCGACGGTTGAGACGGGACGGTTACCGTGACTGTCCAGCCCGGAGTTAGAATTTGCCGCTTTGCCCCATCATAAGGCGTCGCGCCGGAAGCAACCGCACCAACGGGACGTGACTTCGTATTGAAGGACATGAACATGAAGTCGATCCCCGTATCCATCAGCAGCCCACCACATAGGGGGGCGCTTGGCGGTGCCCCCGGTCCGGTCACGGTGGCGCAGGCGGTGGGTTGCAGCCATTCCGTCCCCGGCAATTGCCGATTCGAGGCGAGGGGGAGGGTCTTGAACCCCTGAATATTGGCGGCGGTCAGGCCTAAGGTGACGCCCGTTTTCCCGATGATATAGCCCGGATGGATCGTCTTGCCCGCCGGGGCCGCGAGGTTCAGAAACGGGTTCAGGGCGGCGGAACGGCCCCCTCGGTCGAAGCCGACGCCCATCATGGCAATCGAATCGGGGGCGGCTTGGCACTGGGCAAGGCTGGTTTGCGTAGATCCATCGGTCGGCGGGGTGCCGTTATACGTCGCGCAACGGGCCGGATCGGGGGCAGCTTGGTTGGTCGGCGCGGATGGGTTGACCGTACAGGTGCAGCTAACGGCCAGAATATCGAGCGGTAGGCTCGATACCCGATCGCCGACCACGGTTTGGAAGATAATTGGGGTTTTTACATACTTCCCAGCGAAGAATTTGTTGGAACTATTGTAGAGAATATGACCGGTTTGCGTGGCGGCGGCGAAGGCGGCAGGCGATACTTTACGGTTGCTGACCACAACCCCGGTGGAGCCGGTATCAATCACAACGTCAATACCGCTTTCCCCGCCGGGAATAGTGAGGGCGGTTTTGTAGAAATTATCCGGTACGGGGCCGCCGGTCAGTTTCAGATCAAACGCCACCGCCGTATCGGGGATTGGGGCGCAGGTCTGCGCGGCCACCCCGGTGCTGGCCAGGACCAATCCTATAGCCCAAGCAATAGAATGCCGCATTCGACCCTCACCGCGTAAAATTATTTCCGCAGGGAGGATAACAAGCCGGCTAAACCGTATCCAGATACGATTTACGCCGCGTCGGCTACGGGGGACTTCGCGCCGGTCATAAAGGCGACGGCATCGGCCATAGAATAATCTTTGGGCCGAATAGTGCAGAGTCGCTGACCTAACCGATGAATATGAATGCGGTCGGCAATCTCGAACACATGCGGCATATTGTGCGAAATCAGCACAATCGGCAGCCCCTTCTCCCGCACGCGCAGGATCAAATCCAGCACCCGCCGGGATTCTTTAACGCCCAGGGCGGCGGTCGGTTCGTCCATGATAACCACTTTCGAGCCGAAGGCGGCGGCGCGGGCAACGGCGATCCCCTGGCGTTGGCCGCCCGATAGGGTTTCGACCGGCTGGCGGATATTCTGGATGGTCATCAGCCCCAGGTCGGACAGCATGGCGCGGGCGCGCTCTTCCATCGCGGCCCGATCCAGCACGCGCAGATACTGGCCAAGCGGCCCGGATTTGCGAATCTCGCGCCCCAAAAACATATTATCGGCAATCGAAAGGGCGGGGGAGAGGGCCAGGGTTTGATAGACCGTGGCGATCCCGGCGTCTTGGGCTTCTTGCGGAGACCGAAAGGCGACGCGCCGCCCCTCCAGCCGGATTTCGCCCTCATCGGGAAGCAAGGCACCGGATAGAGCTTTAATCAGCGAGGATTTACCCGCGCCATTATCGCCAATGACGGCCAGGATTTCGCCCGGATAGAGATCAAAATCCGCATGATTGAGGGCGACGACCCGGCCATAGCGCTTCACTAAGCCCTTCGCCTGTAAAATCGGGATTTGCGGGACGGGGATCATGCCGATACCTTTCGGATCCATTGGTCAAGGGCGACCGCGAGAATGATGAGCCAGCCGATGGCGAACATCTGCCACAGGACATCAACGCCCGACAGCCGCAGACCGGACTGGAACACGCCGACGATTAAGGCCCCAATGAGCGGTCCTAGGATCGAGCCGCGCCCGCCGAATAGGCTGATGCCACCAATAACGACCGCGGTAATCGACTGTAGATTGCCTTCATAAAAACTCTGCGGGCTGACCGACCCGACCCGACCAATCGCCGCCCAAGCCCCCAAGGCACAGACAAAACCAGCCAAGGCATAAACGCTTATCAGGGTACGGTTGGTGCGGATACCGGCCAGTTCTGCCGCATCCTTATCATCGCCCACCGCGTAAACATGGCGGCCCCAAGCGGTTCGGTTCAGCAAAAACCACAGTCCAGCGAATAAAAGCGCCGCCAAAAATACGCCATAGGTAAACTGCGCACCCAAGAAACTCACCCGTTCGCCGAAGAACTTGAGCACCGGGGCGTGCAAGTCGATATCTTGGCTGCGAATTGACTGCGCCCCCGATAGCCATAAGTTCAGGGCAAATAGGATATTCCAGGTGCCGAGGGTCACGATGAAGGGCGGCAGCTTAAGCCGCGTGACCATCATGCCATTCAGATAACCGCAGAGCGTGCCGATGCCAAAGCCGATCAGAACCGCGAAAGGGGCCGGAACCCCGACATCGACCGCCAGTTTTCCCATGATGACCGACGATAAAACCATGATCGCGGCAACCGATAGGTCAATCCCAGCGGTAAGCACCACTAAACTCTGCGCCGCAGCCAGAATCCCAATCACCGACACTTGTTGAAGGATCAGCGATAGGTTGAAGGGGTGGAAAAACCGATCCCCGGCAATGATTCCGAACCCCAGGATACTGAGCAGCAGGACGATCACCGGAACCATAGTGGGATTGCCATGCAGGAAACGTTGCACGCGCAGCAGCGGCGCGGGGGCAGCTTCTTTGAAACTGGCAACCGTTTCTGGTGCCGCGTCCGGGGGGGAGATTGGGGTCATCGCGGGTCCATTGTTGGCAAAGGGCAGCAATGCCCGCCCGGCCTTAACCTCGCTCATCGCAGGCTCCTTTGTCCCAGGGAAAAGCGGCAGGAAAATGCCGACCGTGCCGGTACTCCCTGCCGAGAAGGGGGAGAGTGCGGATTTAAGAGGGCTGGGGCATCAACCCCAGCATTTCTTCAACCCATCGTCCGCCGAGATCGACGGAACCCCCGGTACGGGCGCGTCGGTAATCAGCTCGACGCCGGTATCGTAAAAATCCAACCCTTCGCTGGCTTTTGGCTTGGTGCCGGACTTGGCGAAAGCATCGATCGCCTCGATCCCCTTAGCGGCCATCAGCAGCGGGAATTGCATCGAGGTGGCCCCGATCACACCCTGTTTCACATTGCGCACGCCGGGGCAGCCGCCATCCACCGAAACGATGAGAACATCTTTCGCGATGCCGAGGGATTTTAGCGCCTCATAGGCCCCAGCAGCGGCGGGTTCGTTGATCGTGTAAACGAGGTTGATGCCAGGATCGCGCTGGATCAGATTTTCGATCGCCTTACGGCCACCTTCCTCATTTCCCAGGGTTACATCATGGCCGACGACGCGCGGGTCGCCCTCGTCACCGATTTTTTTCGGATCCTTAATGTCGATGCCAAAGCCCTTCAAAAACCCTTGGTCGCGTAGGTAATCGACCGAAATCTGCTGGGCGCTGAGGTCGAGCATCGCGATTTTGGCGGTCTTAACCTTATCCCCCAGCTTGGCGGCGGCCCATTTGCCGATCATTTCGCCCGCTTTGAAATTATCGGTGGCAAACACCGCATCAGAGGCGGAGGCCGGCTCCAGCGGCGTATCAAGGGCAATCACCAGCAGCCCCGCCTGGCGCGCTTTGGCGACAGCGGGCACCAAGGCTCGCGAGTCCGATGGGGTTAGCAGAATGCCTTTCGCGCCCGACGCAATGCAGGTTTCAATCGCCGCGACCTGGCTTTCCACATCGCCATCCACCTTTCCAGCAAAGGTTTGCAGGCTAATCCCGCTTTTCCCGGCGGCGGCAATGGCCCCTTCCTTCATTTTGACGAAGAACGGGTTGGTTTCGGTCTTGGTAATCAAGCAGGCCTTGGTCTGCGCTAGGGCACCGCCGCTGGCGGCACATGTGGCGATGAGGGCACCTGCACAGGATGCAAGCAGCGTGGCTTTCATAATGGGATCCTCCCGGTGGATCGATAGGCGCTCCCGTTTCGAGATGCGCGGATGGGTTGTTTGGACAGAGGGCCTCGCACCCCCTCTCGCCGGATAGCAAACACCCGCGGTTCGGGTCTGTCAATAAATAAAGCAGATTGATTTATTTATTTGTCATGGCATCCTTGCCAGGCCCGCCTGACTGGCTTAGGAGGAACGGGCGGGAGGACGCATGACCTTATTCACCTATGGTGCGGGACCGACCGGAGAGTCGGCGGCGCGCAAACCGGCCCTAGGGCGGACTTTGAACGAACGGCTGATGCTGTCGCTCGTGCGCCGTCATGGCAGCCTGCCGAAGGCGGAAATTGCACGGCTGACGGGGCTATCGCCGCAGACGGCGTCGGTCACGATGCGGCGGCTGGAGGAAGATCATCTCCTCGTGCGGGGTGCCCCGCAGCGGGGCCGCGTTGGCCAACCTTCGATTCCCTTGGGCTTGAACCCCGATGGGGTTTTCGCCCTGGGCCTTAAAGTTGGGCGGCGGTCGGCGGAACTTTTGCTGATGAATTTCATTGGGCAGGTGCGGGCCGTGCTGCGCGAGGCCTATGCCTGGCCAACGCCGGAGGGGCTGCGCCGCTTCGTGGCGGCGGGGGTGCCGCATTTGATTGGCAACCTGACAGAGGAGCAAAGGGCACGGGTGGCGGGCCTGGGCGTGGCCGTTCCCTACGAGCTTTGGAACTGGGCCGATATTGTCGGGGCCGATATGGGGGCTTGGCGCACGATCGATCTGGCGGGGGGGCTTGCGGCGGTGCAGCCCTATCCGGTCTTCGTTGAAAATGACGCGACGGCGGCCTGCGGGGCAGAGCTAACCTTCGGGCGCGGGGCCGTCTATCCGGATTTCATTTATTTCTTCATCGGCTATTTCATCGGCGGCGGCGTGGTGCTGAATGGCACCGTCTATCGTGGGCGGACGGGTAATGCCGGGGCGGTCGGATCGATGCCGGTGCGCAGTTCGGGCGGTAAATGGGGGCAGCTTATCAACGTCGCCTCGCTGCTGATGTTGGAAGAAGCCTTAAAGGGGGCGGGGCAAGATCCGGCGCGCCTGTGGCAAAACCCCGATGATTGGAACGATTACGGCCCGGTGCTTGATGAATGGATCGACCGAACGGCCGATAATCTGGCCCAGGCGATTGCCGCAGCCTGTTCGGTGATCGATTTTTCCGCGGCGATTATCGATGGGGCTTTTCCAACCGCCGTCCGCGCCCGGCTTATCACCGCAACGCAGGCCGCACTGACCCGGCTTGACCTTCAAGGGATCGCCGCGCCGGAAGTGGTGGAGGGGGCGACAGGCAGCATGGCCCGCGCCATCGGAGGGGCCAGCCTGCCGCTCTATGATTCCTACCTGCTCGATCCGAAGGTTATGCTGAAAGAACCCGTGTGGTGAGGCGGCCTGCGGCGGATCTTCCGTTCAAGCCCCAGGCTTCCCCGGCTTGACGCCCGCCGCCGAACCGTGTCATGTCAATCTCGTTTCGAGGGGAGTCCCGCCAAGGGGCTGAGAGGCTTTTAGGTGCATTCTAGTTCGCTAGGGCACCAGCAAAGCGACCCTTAGAACCTGATCCGGTTCATACCGGCGAAGGGACCGAACGCTCGGCGTGCTATTCACCCGTATTGGGAGTCGCTGCCGCACTCCGTGTCATCCCCGCCGTACCGGGTCTGTCTCTGATCTTTATCGGGAGAGGCTCGATGCAGGAATTTACCGTCACCACTGGGGCGCTGCCCGCGTCCGAAAAAACCTATGTTACCGGTTCGCGCGCCGATATTCGGGCGCCGCTGCGGCTGATCCACCTCCACCCATCAGCGGGGGAGCCGCCCTTTCCGGTCTATGATACCTCCGGCCCCTATAGCGATCCCACGGTGACCATCGATATTCGGAAGGGCCTGCCGCGCCCGCGCACCGCCTGGGTGGAGGCGCAGGGGGATACGGAAGCCTATGAGAGCGCCCTTGCCGCTGCTTTGCGCGCCCAAGGCTCTGCCGAGCCTTTCCCGGTGGTTCATACCCCACGCCGCGCCAAGGCCGGGAAAGCCGTGACCCAGATGGCCTATGCCCGCGCCGGGATCATCACCCCGGAAATGGAAGTGGCGGCGTTGCGCGAGAATATGGGCCGCAAGCAGGCGAAAGAAGCCTTAGCGCGCGACGGCGAACCCTTTGGGGCGGAGATCCCGGATTTCATCACGCCCGAATTCGTGCGGAGGGAAATCGCCGAAGGCCGCGCCATTTTGCCCGCCAATATCAATCACCCGGAGCTTGAGCCGATGGTGATCGGGCGGAATTTCCTGACCAAGATCAACGCCAATATCGGCAATTCCGCCGTCACGTCTAGCATGGCGGAGGAAGTGGATAAGCTGGTTTGGGCGATCCGCTGGGGCGCCGATACGGTGATGGACCTTTCGACCGGCCGCAATATCCACAATATCCGCGAATGGGTGGTGCGGAACTCCCCGGTCCCCATCGGCACCGTGCCGATTTATCAGGCCTTGGAAAAAGTGAACGGGGTTGCCGAGGATCTGACCTGGGAGATTTTCCGCGATACACTGATCGAACAGGCCGAACAGGGCGTCGATTACTTCACCATCCACGCGGGCGTGCGGCTGGCCTATATCCCGCTGACGGCAGACCGGGTGACGGGTATCGTCTCGCGCGGCGGCTCGATCATCGCCAAATGGTGCCTGGCGCATCACCAGGAAAATTTCCTCTACACGCATTTCGATGAGATTTGCGATATTTGCCGCGCCTATGATGTCAGCTTCTCCCTGGGCGACGGCTTGCGCCCCGGTTCCACTGCCGATGCCAATGACGCCGCGCAGTTTGCCGAGTTGGAAACCCTGGGCGAGCTGACCAAGATCGCCTGGGCCAAGGACTGCCAAGTGATGATCGAAGGCCCCGGCCATGTGCCGATGCATAAGATCAAGGCGAATATGGACAAGCAGTTGGCCGTTTGCGGCGGCGCGCCCTTCTATACGCTTGGGCCACTGACGACCGATATTGCGCCGGGCTATGACCACCTGACCTCGGCCATCGGCGCGGCGATGATCGGCTGGTTCGGTACCGCCTTGCTCTGTTACGTCACGCCGAAGGAGCATTTGGGCCTGCCGGATCGTAACGACGTGAAGGTTGGTGTCATCTCCTACAAGATCGCCGCCCATGCCGCCGATCTGGCCAAGGGGCATCCGGCGGCGCGGTTGCGTGATGATGCTTTGTCCCGCGCGCGCTTTGAATTCCGCTGGGAGGATCAGTTCAATCTGGCGCTCGACCCAGAAACCGCGCGGGATTTCCACGATCAAACGCTACCGAAGGAAGCCCATAAGCTCGCGCATTTCTGCTCCATGTGCGGGCCGAAGTTCTGCTCGATGCGCATTTCGCAGGAAATTCGCGATGAAGCGCGGACGGCGGGGATGGCGGAAATGTCGGAGAAATACCGCGAGGCGGGGGATCTCTATGTCCCAGCGGAGTAACCCGCGCGTCCGCGTGCTGGGGGCGGGCGTCTTCGGTCTGGCCTGCGCGGCGGAGCTTGCGGCGCGCGGGGCAGCGGTTGAGGTGTGGGACCGGGCGGAAGCGCTCGGTCTTGCCACCTGTTCCTATCTTGCGGGCGGGATGCTCGCCCCAGGGTGCGAGGCGGAAAGCGCACCGCCTGCCGTGGTCGCGGCGGCGGCGGGCGGGGCTGATTGGTGGGAGGCGCTGGGGGTGCAGGTCATCCGGCGCGGCTCTCTCGTCCTCGCCGCGCCGCGCGATCAGGGGGAGTTGCCGCGCTTCCTACGTCAATCGGTCGGGGGGCAGCGGGTGGCGGGGG
>CAZNVY010000075.1:0-16398 GCA_964576605.1 uncultured Elstera sp.
GGCATGGGTATCGGCAACATCTTCTCGAACCTGATCGCTTCGGTGGCCCGCAACCCGGCCGTCCAGCCGAAGGTCTTCCCGATCGGCATTCTGGGCTTCGCGCTGACGGAAGCCGTCGCGCTGTTCGCCCTGCTGATCGCCTTCCTGATCCTGTTCTCGTAAGCCTATCCGCTGACCCCTAGGGACGCGTTCTGCGACGGGCGCGGACCTGGGGGGCTTCTACGATCAAGCCCCCTTGATCGGGAAACCCAACTTCGGGGACTCCAATGCCACAACTGAACCCCGGCGTTTTCCCGATGCAGCTTTTCTGGCTGGCGATCACTTTTGGCCTTCTGCTTGTGCTGATGGCGAAAGTGGCGCTTCCCCGGTTAAGCCGTATCCTGGACGCCCGCAGCAGCCGCATCGACGGTGACATCGCCGCTGCCAAGGCAGCGAGGGCGAGCGCTGAAGAGCTTCAGGCCGCTGTTCAGAAACAATTGGCCGATGTCAAAGCGTCGGCGGCGGCGCAGCTGAAAACCGTGCAAGATACGGTCTCGGCCGAAGCCAAACAGCGCGAAACCGAACTGGTGCAGAAACTGTCGGCGGAAACGGCGGCGGCGGAAGCCCGGATCGCTTCGGCAAAGGCGGCCGCCCTGGCCAATGTTCGCACGGTTGCGACGGAGGTCGCCCAAGCGGCGGCCAGTAAGCTGCTGAACCTGTCGGTTTCCGATGCGGATGCCCAGGCGGCGGTTGCCGCAACCCAGGGAGGGCAGGCCTAATGGCCACGGAAAATCACGGCGGATTCCTCGCCAGCCCCGATAATTGGGTGGCCATTGGCTTTGTTGTTTTCATTGTCCTGGCCGGAAAGAAACTCTGGTCGGCCCTTAGCGGAATGCTGGATAAGCACGCCGAAACGGTCAAGCGCCAGATCGATGAAGCCGCAACCCTGCGCAAAGAGGCGGAAGCGCTTTTGGCCGATGCCAAAGCCCAGTCCGAACAGGCGAAAGCCGACGCGGCGCGGCTGACGGCGGATGCCCAGGCGGCAGCAGAGCGGCTGCGTGCCGATCTTCAGGCCGAGCTGGAAGCCAGCCTATCCCGTCGGCAAAAGGCCGCATTGGATAAGATTGCCCAGGCCGAGGCGTCTGCCCTGGCCGACGTGCGGGCGGAAACCATCCGCATTGCGATTGATGCCACCGGCAAGCTGCTCACCGCCCATGCGGGCGGCGAGGCGGCGGGCCGTCTAATCGATCAGGCAATTTCCGAACTGCCGACCCGGTTGAACTAATCGCTGGGCCGCGTAAGATCGAAAAAGCCCCGGTACCCATAGGTACCGGGGCTTTTCTATGCCGGACTGGCGGCTGCGAGGGCGGCGCGTAGGGTGGGGATCACCGCCGCCTCAACCCAGGGGTTCTGACAGAGCCAGCGGCGGTTGCGCGGGCTGGGATGCGGCAGCGGCCAGAGTTGCCCATACTGCGGGTGCGGTACGGGTCCGGCCCGCACCGCCGCAGCCACGGGCAGCCTGGCACGGTCGGGCAGATAGGCGGATATTGCGTAGCGGCCCAGCAGCAAGGTCAGCCGAAGCCGCTGCAAGGGGGCGTGGAGACGGGCGTGCCACAGGGGGGCGCAGGCGGCGCGCGGCGGGGCATCGCCGCCCTTTTGGGCACCGGGGTAACACAGGCCCATCGGGGTTAAGGCCACCTGGTTGGGATCGTAGAAGCGCTCCCGACTCATGCCCAACCAGGCCCGCAACGTATCGCCGCTGGGATCGTTGAACGGAATGCCGGTGGCATGAACCCGCGTTCCAGGGGCCTGGCCGATAATCAGCAGCCGGGCCTGTGGGCCGAGCTGGACGATCGGGCGTGGTCCCAGGGGCAGGTCGGCGCAGGCGGTGCATCCACGTACCGCCGCCAGCACGTCGCTCAGGGGTTCAGTCGCGGGCGAGCAGATGATCGACAAGGCGCGGCACCAGGTCGGTGGCAGGGCCGGTCAGCGACCGATGAAAGAAACTCGCCCCTTGCGAAGGTTCGAGGTTGAGTTCGAGACACCAGGCACCATGCGACCGCGCCTCGGCCACAAAGCCGGCAGCCGGATAGACGGTACCGGATGTGCCGATGGAGATGAAGAGGTCGCAGTCGGCCAGGGCTTCGTAAATCCGATCCATGCCGTAGGGAATTTCGCCGAACCACACGACATCGGGCCGCCGGGTGCCAATGGCCCCGCAAGCCGGGCAGACATCGGCCAGAGTCACCAGCCCGTCTGCTCTGTGATTGTCCCCGCAGGCGGTGCAGCGCACCCGGCGCAGCTCCCCATGCATATGCAAAAGCTGGCGGCTTCCCGACCGTTCGTGCAAATCGTCGATATTCTGGGTAACCAAAAACACCGGGCCGCGCCAGTCCGCCTCTAACCGCGCCAGGGCATGATGGGCGGCGTTCGGTTGAATCGCCGTATCGGAGAGTTGCGCGCGGCGGGCGTTGTAAAAATCCTGCACCTGCTGCGGGTCGCGGGCATAGCCCTCTGGCGTTGCGACATCTTCCAGCCGCACGCGGCTCCACACGCCGCCTTGATCGCGGAAAGTATCAAGACCGCTTTCCCGCGAAATTCCCGCGCCGGTCAAGATCACAATCGGGCCGCCGCGCCGAATGCGCCAGTCAGAAATCATGCTCTGCCCCCTGCAGCGGATACACCGCCTCTTCCCGATAGAACGGCCCTTCGGCCTGCGACCAACTGGAATATAGGATGAAACGCCCGCAGGCCAGCGGCGGCAGGCGCAGCGGCGATTGGGCGGCGATCTGGCGCATAAGGGTGGCAACGGGCGGTTTTTTCAAGCGAGCCAGGGTGACGTGCGGGATATATTTCTGTGTATCCGGGGCGATACCAGCCAGGCGCAAGGCCGCTTCCACCCGGTCGCGCAGGTCGAGCAGGGCGGGGGCGCGCTCGGCACCAACCCAGAGCACCCGTGCCGCCTCTCCCTGGCCGAAGGTATCGAGACCGCTTAAGGTCAGGTCGAAGGCTGCGGCGTGCACCCGGCTTAGGGCCGCCGCGATGTCGTGGGCTGTGCCGCCGTCGACCTCGCCAATAAAGCGCAGGGTAAGGTGATAGCTTTCCGGCGGCACCCAGCGCGCGCCGGGGATGCCGCCGGTTAGAAGCGATAGGCGCATCCGTACCGGGGCGGGGAGGGGCAGGGCCACGAAGAGCCGCAGCATGGTCACACTGCCGCGGGGGCGCGGGCGAGAAAATCCTGCGCGGCGCGGGCTAGGTCAAAGGCTGGGCAAAAGCCGGTTTCGGCCGTCAACCGCCGGGTATCCAGCGGCGCGCGGTCGGCCAATAGCGGCAGGCGAATAGTATCAGCCGCCGGATCGGCCGTTAGGCGGTACTGGAGGCCGGGGAAGTGAAGGGCGAGCTGCGCGCACCAGTCGGCCATATCCCACCGATCACCGGGGCCGATATGGTATAGCCGATGCAGAAGGCGCGGCGCGGTCAGCAACCCCTCTAACCCGCGCGCGGCATCGGGGGCATAGAGCCAATCATTCAAGCCGGGGCGCGGCAGTAGGATGGGCCGACCGGCGCGGGCGGCGTCCCAGCATTGCCAGGGCGCGGAAAGCGCGTCACGGTGGCCGGTATCATATTCTAGCGGGCCGAAGACATCGGAAAGCCGCGCAACCACGGCGTCTAAGCCGGAGAGGCTCGCGAGCCTCTCCACGATTGCCTCCTGCGCCGCCTTGCCAATGGCGGGTAGGGTATCGGGGCGCAGGAACCCGTCTTCGCGCAGGGCATCGCTGCCATAGGCCAAGGCACCGAAAACGCTAGCACTGCTGACCAGCACCACCCGCCGGACCAAATGTCGTTGCGCGGCGGTGAGGACCGAGAGCGCCCCCAGCACCGCCACATCCAGAATTTCCCGCGCGTCATGCCGTTCTCGCTCGGCCCCGGCAGAAATGGCGGCCATATGGACGATATGGGTAATGCTATAGTCGCGCAGCAACCCCGCCAGTTTGCCCTCGTCGCGTACATCGCCGGGTAGGGGGACCACCGGGCCGGGCTGGGCCGCAAAGCGGGCGAGTGCGGCGATGGGGGGCGGGCTAAGGCCAAGAAGGACCGTCCGCAGCCCGCGTTCGGCCAACCGTTCGGCTAGGGTCAGGCCCAAAAAGCCGGTGCCGCCGGTAATGAGAACCTGCATCAATGCCTCGTCCGGCCATTGCCTTAAATTAGTCACATGATTTCGGCGTTTTGTTAACGTTTCTGCAAGGGGCAATGCGTAGCCTGAAGTCTCTCAGGCGCTTTCGCTCTGCGCCGCGGTTTCTGAAGGGGGGCTAGCGCAACTGCCCCCCTTCAGATACTCCCGCCGCCCCATCCGGTCAGGCCTTTTTCTGAAACCGCCAAACGGCAGCGGGCGGTACATTCGCCCAGATGCGGCCTAGGCGCGTGCCGGTGATATTCAGGCTTGGATCGCGTAAGGGGCTGAACGGCGGATAAGTATATTGAATGAAGCTGCCCTGCGGCTTCAGCACGGCAAAAGCCGCTTCCACGATCGATTTTTGCACGGGCTTCGGCATGGGGCGGATCGGCAGGCTGGAGACCACTGAAGCAATCCGCCCAATCCGGTGGGCGGGCAGCAGGTCGGGCAGGGTCGCGGCATCACCCTGCAAAATTTCCACCCCTGGAAAGCGCTTGCGCAAATATTCGGCGAGGCGCGGGTCGAGTTCCACCACATAGAGCGCGTCGCGCGGCACCCCCGCTTCCAGCAACGCGGCCGTGACGACGCCAGTGCCTGCGCCAATCTCGACAATCGCTTCACCAGGCGAGAGGCGGATCTGTTTGGCCATCAACCGCGCCAAGGCGGAGGAGGAAGGCAGCACCGCGCCGATGCGCGTCGGATTATCGACCATCGAGCGCAAGAACACGAAAATACCGTTGGCTGACCGCATCGGGCTGTTTTCCCTCTTTCGCTAGTGCTGACGCCGTTTCACGGTCCGGCAGTCTAGGGCCACACTGTGGCGATGCCGTGACGGCGGGGCAAGAGGGAAGCGGTTAATCTGCCGCCTTCTCTTGTAATCCCGTGCTAATCGGCTTACCTCCTGACGCCGGGGTTAGCCGAAAGGACGATGGAATGAACGTGAAACTGGCCGTAGTCGGCGCAACCGGATCGGTAGGGCGGGAAATTTTGGTCAGCTTGGCCGAGGCCGATCTGGTTCCGGCGGCGAATGTAACGGCGCTCGCGTCTGATCGGTCGGTCGGCAGTCAGGTTTCCTACGGCGAGGACGATGATCTGACTGTCGTCGCGCTGAACGGCTTTGATTTTACCGGGATCGATTATGCGTTTTTCGCCATCGATGCCCGCACGGCCAGGAAAGAGGTTAAGCGCGCAACCGAGGTCGGGGCGATGGTGATCGATTGTTCCGACGCCTTCCGCCTCGAACCCGGCGTGCCGCTGGTAGTGCCGGGGGTGAATGACGCGGCGCTGGGGCAGATGAAGAAGAATATCTGCGCCAATCCTTCGGCCCTTGCCATTTTGATTGCCTGTGTGCTGAAGCCCTTGCACGCGGCAGTGCCGATCAAGCGCGTCGTCGTCTCCTCTTACCAGCCCGTCTCTGGGGCGGGACGCTTGGCGATGGATGAACTCTTCACCCAAACGCGCGGCGTCTATGTGAACGATATTCCGACCAAGGAACATTTTCCGAAGCAGATTGCCTTCAACGTCATTCCCCAGGTCGGCGCTTTTGAGGCCGATGGGTACACGGAAGAAGAGGCGACCCTGGCTGGGGAAACCCGCAAGCTCGTCGGCCCCGATATCGCCCTGACGGCCACCTGCGTGCGCGTGCCGGTGTTCATCGGGCAGGCCGCTGCAGTGACGGTGGAGTTCGAGGCCCCCCTGACGACGACCGCCGCGCGCGATCTGTGGCGCAAAACGCCGGGCCTGTCGGTGATCGATCACCGGGCCGACGAAGGCTATGTCACGCCGGTCGAATCGGCGGGCGATGATCTGGTCTTCGTCTCCCGCGTCCGCGACGATAAAACCGTGCCGCACGGCATCAGTTTCTGGTGCGTGACCGACAATACCCGCAAGGGCGGCGGGCTGAACGCGGTGCAGATTCTGGAAAGCCTGCTGAAGGCGCGGTCGGGCGAGAAAAAGCATCGCTAGGGTGGTGGATCAACTTTAACGTGTAAACTTATCTGAATATGATGGCGATGCCCTGGTGGTCAGGGCAGTTCCGCGAGGCCCATCATGCCGGATACGACCCCGTTTGCGCGTCCGCCTAGTTTCGAGATTAGCCTTTGTATGGCCGGCGCGATTTCCGCCGGGGCCTATACGGCAGGCGTTGTCGATTTTTTGATCGAGGCCCTGGACGCCTGGGAGGCCGTGCGCGGGCAACCGGGCGTGCCCGATCATCGTGTGATCCTGGCGGGATTTGCCGGGGCATCGGCGGGCGGTATCGTCGGGGCCTTGGCGTCGGTCGCCCTCAGCGGCGATAATTCCCCGTCACCGGGAATGCCGCCGCCGCCCGACTGGGTAAAAATACGGCGTCTTTATCAGGCGTGGGTCACGGGGCCGGATATGATACCGGTACCGACAACCGGGGAGTTCACGGCCCGGCCAGGGTTTTTGGGGATCGATGATCTGGCGGCTGGGATCACCGCCCGGCAAGTTCCCTCTATCCTCAATGGGGCCGTCTTGAACGCGATCCGGGATCGTTGCTTTACGGCGCTGGGACCCCTGACGCCCAAACCCTATATCGCCGCCTCGTTCCACGCCTATCTTAGCCTTAGCAATCTGCGGGGCGTTCCCTATCAGATTGCGTTTCCCAGCAGCCCCCAAGTGTATGGGATGCAGGACCACGGCGACCGAGCGCATTACCGAATTAACGGCCTGGGGACAGCGCAGATTTTACCAACCATGGCCGACTATGATGCGGCAATCGGGTTATCGGCGGCCGAAATCCCGTCGCCCTGGGTCTATCCCGATGGCAATCAGCCGCCGCCGCCCGACAATTGGTATGGTTTTGCCGAAGCCACTCTGGCGACTGCGGCCTTCCCGATCGGTTTGCCGCCCCGGATGCTGTCCGTCGATCTAGCGGGATACACGGGCCGCCTGTTCCCCAGCTTGGCGATGGAAACCCGGATTTCCGAATCCAGTAAGCTGACCCCGGCGTGGACCATGGCAGGTTTCACGCCGCCCGACTGGGGGCGCGTCTCGCCACGCCCCATCGTTTCGGTCGATGGGGGGATGATCGACAACAACCCCTTTGAATATGCCCGCATGACCTTGGTTCAGATGCAGAGGAACCGCGACGATGCCTGGATTGGGCAAAAGAACCCCCGCGATCCGGACAAAGCCACCCGCGCCGTGGTCATGGTCATGCCCTTCCCGGAGCCGCCAGAGTTCATCATCAAGGATAGCGACCTTAGCCCCACCTTGCTGTTCGTCTTAAACCGCCTCGTTGGCACGCTGATAAATCAGACCCGGTTTAAGGCAGAAGAATTGATTGCCGCTGCCGATGAAAGCGTGTTTAGCCGCTTCCTGATTTCGCCCCGCCGTGGCACCGCGCAGGGGGTGAAAACCGGCGCGGCGGCGATTGCCAGCGGCTTGCTGGGCGGTTTTGGCGGGTTTACCCTGGAAGCCTTTCGCGATCACGATTACCAACTTGGCCGCCGCAACTGTCAGCAGTTTTTAAGAGAATCATTCGTGCTGCACGAAGAGAACCCGGTGGTGGCCGGTTGGGTGCCCGCGGCGGGACGGGTGCCGCAGGACGCGCGCTTCGCCACCCCGGCCCACGCCCAGGACCGGGTGACTGCCCGGATCATTCCGCTCTATGGGACAGCGGCCGTGGATGTGCCAAAGCCGGCCTGGCCGCTGATGCTGGACGAGACGGTTGCGGCGCTGACGCAGCGGGCGCAGGCCCGGCTGGAAGCGCTGCTGCCCTTGTTCCTCCGCGAGGCGGCGGGATCTCTCGGTCGCTTGGGGGCGCTGCTGCGGTTCCTGCTGAAGACGCCTGTGATCGGGCACCTTATGGTCAAGGCTCTCGCCGCCGCGGGTGCCCGGAAATTCCAAGCGGCGCTGGTCGCCGACCTGAGGGCGCGTGGGCAGGGGTAGCTCCTACCCCGCCGAGGGTACCCGAACCGGCTTCTCCGCCGCTGCCAGTTCCTGCGCCGCGATCTGGCTGGCGATGCGTTGCGGCGCGGCGACGTCCATCACGACCAGCTTACCTTTGCCAGAGGCGTGAACGATGGCATCCAGCCGGTTGAACTCGACCAATTGTTCCATCAGCCGTTCCGGATTAACCCCGGCGGCGTGCAGGGTTTCGGCATTCTCGCGCAAGAGTTCGACATAGCCATTGAAAATCAGGGCGCGCGCTTCGGAAATCCCCTGGGCTTGGCGGATCATATAAGCCGCATCGGCCTCTGCCTCGCCCCGGCGGCGAATCAGCGTGGCATGGGCTTCATATTGGGCGGCTTCTTGTTCGCGGGCGGCGCTGGCCACCTTATCGAAGGAGCGCTGTACCTCGTCGGATACTAGCGGCGCGCCAACGGTAATGCTTTGGATCTGATACCCGAAGGCGGCAAACCGTTCGGCCACTTGCGCTTCGATCTGATTGCCCAGCACCTGGCTTTCTTCATAGAGTTCGGCGCTAGTTTTATTGCCGGTGACCGAGCGCATGGCATCCATGACAAAGCCGGCCAGCATTTCTTCCACCCGGTCTACGGTATAGGCCGCCGCGACGATGGCGGGGGCGCTATTGGTGACGGCGGTTTGCACATTCGCCGCCAAGGTCATGAACAGATTGTCTTTCGAGCGAATCTGCTGCGATACCGCAATTGTATAAACGCGGAAGTTGATCTTCCGATCTACCACCTCGAACGGCGGCGGCAGTTTGATGTTCAACCCTGCCTGGGCAATCCGGACGAATTTACCGAAACGGGCGATGGTGCGCACTTCGTTCTGCGGCACCTGGAAGATCATCATTGGCAGCAGCACGATCAGCAGCACAATCAGGGCGATGAACAGCGGGTTGATATCAAAGGGCATGATACGCCTCGGAAGCCAGAAATGGTCCCCACCATACCTGAAAACCCGATTACAGCCAGCCCTTGCGTCGCAACCAGAAATACGGGGCTAGTGCCGAGAGTACCATCAACCCCAAAGCGAAAGGATAGCCCCAGGGCCAATGGAGTTCCGGCATGACGTCGAAGTTCATACCGTAGATCGAGCCGACGAGGGTCGGCGGCAGAAACAGCACGGCGAGGATGGAGAAAACCTTCACTATCTGGTTTTGCTCCAGCGAAATCAGGCCGAGGGTGGCTTCGTGCAGATAGGTGATTTCGCCCGATAGTTGCGCTTCAAACGCGGTCAGCGACCGGATGTCGCGCAGCAGCAGCGTTAGCCGCGCTTGGCACGCGGCGGAAAGATGCGGCCCGGCGTGTTCGGCCAGAAAGGGGATGAGCCGCTCGAAACTCAGCAGGCTCTCCCGCAGCAGGGCGGCGATCCGGCGTTTACGCCCTAGGCGACGCAGCAGCACCTGCATCTTCTCATCGCTTTGACGGCGAGTAGGCGTCGCCTCGTCCTTAAAGAATAGCCGCAGAGACACCTCGTCTAGATCGGCAGCGACCCGTTCCAGCACATCGGCAGCCCGCTCCAGGATCGCTTCCAAGAGGCCGGTAAACAAAGTTTCGGCCCCGGCTTCCTCATGCGGCAGATGACCTAAGCGGGTGATGAACTGCCGGAACGGTAGCGGATCGATATAGCGCACGCTGACCAAGCTGGTTGGCGTTAGCACGAAACTGATCGGCGACCGCACAGGCCGCCCCTCGCTAACGCCGGTAATGACCACGGCGGTCATCACCAGCGCGCCACGATCGCGGTATAGCCGGGCGGATTCTTCGACTGGGCGGCGATCTTCCGCCGTGGGAATGGCAACGCCTAGCAACCGTTCAACCGCCTGCTCCTCCTCGCGCGTCGGCGTGCGCAGATCAATCCAACGCGCACGGCGCGGATCATCCGGAAGGTCGGGAAGCGCGGCAAGCCGGTTCCCGATCAGGCCGTAAGCGGTGAGCATCGGTGAGGGATTTCATTAAATGAGAACATGCTGGGCTGCTTTTGAAGAGTATTTTGCCTGTAGGGGAATTTTGTTTAGGATAGAGACCTTGATTGGCCGTTTATCGTCCCAAAAAATTAATGACTCCAGGTATTCTTTCACTTCTTTCTTATTAATTATCTCTAACGCTTTGAGTGCCTCATTTTTGTTCCAAAATGAAGAAAAATAAACAGTATCATCAAACATGACAGGTTTCCCATCTATGCTGGAGATAAGTTGGAAATTTAACCTCTTATACAGGCTGCATATGGCAATTTTCCATGGGGAAAAAGAGTATTCCCCAACCCCGAATATCGAAAATCTTGGCGATTTCCTGTATATAACACTTGATCGTGCATCTAGTTTATCGGAGTGCTTCATGAGATAATCCCAAGTTTTTGGGAAATTTTTCCTTATTAACTTTGTCTCCTCGTTAGGTTTTTTCTGATTTATTAGGATTAGTTTTTCAGAATATCCTTTCTCTGATCCAATTTCCGACCCCTTCATGAGCGGAAAAACAAGATCATTTTCTAGATCTACGATTTCTCCAAAGCCATTAATAAGTTTTCCATTGCTCTTTGTAAGCTCGAAGACTTTAGCACAATCATGTTTTATACCTGACCGCCAGACTGAATGAGCTTCCGTCAAATCAGGGGCATATTTTTCGTATAAGGCAATATTAGAAACTGGAATACCATCACGGATTCCAGAAATTTTATAGTCATCATCTTGGAAATTTTGATAAATTCTATAATCATAGCATGGCTTTGATTTGTTATCAATTTCTAGAATCATTAAACAAGCGTCAACGGAGACATTAAAAAAATGCTTCGAGTCAAATTTATAAATTACCGCCATTTTTATTTTTACATTTCTGCTTTCTGCGTTTTGGATGGTTTTCCTGGCGACAGATGTTTTGATTAACATTGCGATGATGCCGTTTTTCTCTCTGAACCACTTCATGATTTCTAAAATTATCCACTCAGATATATCAAAATTTGCTTTACCTGTAATCGCATTAAGGCCCAAAAGATTTTTTATATTTGATTTATTCGGGAGATTTTCCCCTCTAAATACGCCTTGCGCTGCACTTGTCACCCAGGGTGGATTTCCTAAAACCAAAAGGTCCCCCGGAATTTTTTCCACAACGCCCAGCCAATCTCTCTTAAAGAAATCTTGGGTCTCCAATACTATATTCTTGATGTTCTCTTTTTGTATTTTCTTCTTCAAGGTATTGATATAAGATGAATTTATGTCAAACCCATACAATGCTCTGGGTTGTAGGAGATGCAACGCGGCCATAACAAAATTGCCAACCCCGCAAGTTGGCTCTATAATAATATGATCTCTAGTTATTTTTTTTGACAATATTCTGCAAACTTGCTCTGCAAGTTCAAGGGGTGTTTGAAAATCCCCGAATTCGATTTTCTCTAATTTTGTCATTTTTTTGGATCTAGAAATAGTGTGATTTTACGTAAACTGACAGAACGCCATTGTTAGAACGTTCACGAGCTATCTTAATAGCTCTTTGGTACTGCAGTCGCCATTGCAGGGCATTTGACATTGTTAAGCATCCGATGTGGGGAGGTTTTTTTATAATTTCTTCCGCTAGATTCAGGGCTAAATCTTCATCAAGAGGGAGTTTTTTGTCCATCAGAAAAGCAAATATGTCTTGTTGGTTCCCGTTATTCTCTATTATTTGCGCAATTCCCAATGTCATCTGATAGTCAGAAGTCAAATCCTTATCGACGTATATTGTGTCAGTTATGTGCAGAGTGGACGTCCTGAGGGTCGAGTCATCTTGTTTGTCGTAAACAAAGACTAATAAACTATACCCAAGGCCATATATTTTCTGCCAGGCAGCCTTAAATGGGCTAGAGGATTGAGGCTGTCTGACACTGGTTGTTTTTATATCGATACCTAGTTCTGGGAAGTCAATTCCAGAAGCTGAGTTCCCTGATGAGAAATAATATTTTTCTTGTAGACGTTGAGAGAACTTTTTTTCAATGTATGTGCCGATAGCCTTGCCGTCTGTAGTCCCAAACAGGCTTGCTTCTTGGTGCTGGCTCTCAAACATTGAAAAATCACGAGCTTCTGCAAGCAATCGACTAAGATCGAGATACTGCTTTCCCATATGCGCAAGACTTCCCATCGAAAAAAGAGAGAGAGTGCCCCTTCCTCTCTCTCACCAAAATATCAGCGCGGTGCCATCACCATAATCATCTGGCGGCCTTCCATCTTGGGCATCTGTTCCACTTTGGCGATGGCATCAAGATCGTCGCGCACGCGAATTAGAACCTGCATCCCTAATTCTTGGTGCGCTAATTCGCGGCCACGAAAGCGTAGGGTAACTTTTACCTTATCGCCTTCTTCGATAAATTTTACCATGGCGCGCATTTTGACGGCATAATCATTGTCGTCGATCATCGGACGAAGTTTTATTTCCTTCACTTCGATGATTTTTTGCTTTTTCCGAGCCTCAGCTTTACGCTTCTGTTCTTCAAATTTGAATTTGCCGTAATCCAAAATCTTGCAAACAGGCGGCACGGCCTGGGCGGCGACTTCGACCAGATCCATCCCGGCGTCTTCAGCCCGCTCTAGCGCCTCGCGCAGCGAGACAACGCCCACCATTTCGCCATCGGCATCGACGAGGCGTACCTGCATCGAGTTGATTTCGTCGTTGATACGCGGCCCGTCGCGGGTCGGTACCATATCTTGAGGTATCCTAGCTATGGCTCACTCCTATTGAACGCCATCGATAAACAAGACAGAAGAGTCCCGGCAGCCTATGCCGCCGGGACCTTCGCTTCATCCGTTAGTCTAGTCAGGGCTGCCGCGAGTTCAAGAACTTCCTGCGTCTCCCCATCCATGCGTCGGATGGCGACCGTGCGATTTTCCGCCTCGCGCCGCCCGACCACCAGCATTACCGGCACTTTTGCCAGCGAATGTTCACGGACTTTGTAGTTGATCTTTTCGTTGCGTACATCAAGCTCGACCTTCAGCCCCGCCTTGCGGCAGGCGTCGGCGACTTCCTGGGCATAGGGTTCGGCATCGCCGGTGATATTGGCGACGACGACCTGGAGGGGTGCCAGCCACAGCGGCAGCTTTCCAGCATAATGTTCGATCAGAATGCCGATGAAGCGCTCCAGGCTGCCCAAAATCGCCCGGTGCAGCATCACGGGGCGATGGCGGGCGCTGTCTTCGCCGATATAGGTGGCATCGAGCCGCTCCGGCAGCACGAAATCGAGCTGCAAGGTGCCGCACTGCCACGTCCGCCCGATGGCGTCGGTCAGGTGGAATTCCACCTTCGGGCCGTAGAAGGCGCCTTCGTTCGGCAGTTCCTCGAACGGCAGACCGGCGGCGTTCAGCGCGTCGCGCAGACCTTGTTCGGCGCGGTCCCAGGTTTCATCGGTCCCAGCGCGCACATCGGGGCGCAGGGCCAGTTTGACGCTGACCTGATCGAGACCAAAGCCAAGATCGCGGTAAACGCCTAACTGCAGCTTGCAGTACTCAAGCGATTCCGAGGTGATCTGATCTTCGCGGCAGAAAATATGCGCATCGTCCTGGGTGAAGGCGCGGACGCGCATAATGCCGTGCAGCGACCCCGAAGATTCGTTGCGGTGGCAGGCCCCGAACTCCGCCATACGGATGGGCAGATCGCGGTAAGACTTCAGCCCTTGCCGGAAGACCTGCACGTGCGCCGGGCAGTTCATCGGTTTAATGCCGAACAGGCGCTCGCCCGCATCGACTTCGACCTTGAACATATTGTCGCCGTACATATCCCAATGGCCGGAAGCCTTGAACAGCGAGCTATCGACGAGCTGCGGGGTTTTCACCTCCACATAGCCGTTCTGGTCGAGCCGCCCGCGGATGAAGTTTTCCAGCGTGCGGAACAGCGTCCAGCCCTTGGGGTGCCAGAACACCATGCCCGCCGCCTCTTCCTGCTGATGGAACAGGTTCATTTCGCGCCCAAGCTTGCGGTGATCGCGCTTTTCGGCTTCGGAAAGCTGGAACAGATATTGGTCCAACTCGTCCTGGGTGCGCCATGCCGTGCCGTAGATGCGCTGCAACTGCGGCTTGCTGGCATCGCCGCGCCAATAGGCCCCCGACACTTTGGTCAGCTTGAAGGCCTGGCCGATCTTGCCGGTGGACGGGAGATGCGGTCCCGCGCAAAGGTCTAGCCATGCATCGCCCTGGCGATAGATGGAGATATCTTCGTTGGCGTCGATCTCGCCGATCCATTCAGCCTTAAAGCTCTCGCCCTTCTCGGTGAAGTAAGCGACGGCCTTATCGCGGTCCCAGACTTCGCGGACGAAGGGCAGGTCGCGCTTCACGATCTCGCGCATCCGCGCTTCGATCCCGGCGAGATCTTCGGTCGAAAACGGTTCGGCGCGGTGAAAATCGTAATAGAAGCCGGTTTCCGTCGCCGGGCCAAAGGTGACCTGGGTGCCGGGGAACAGTTCCTGCACTGCCTGCGCCATGATGTGGCTGCAGTCGTGGCGGATCAGCTCCAAAGCGTCGGGCGACTTGAGCGTAATGATCTCAAGCTTAACGTCGGTCGTGAGAGTAGTGGTCAGGTCCTTCACTTCGCCGTTGATTTTAATGGCGAGGGCAGCCTTTGCCAGCCCCGCCCCGATGCTGGCAGCCACCGCCGCGCCCGTGACCGGGCCGGGGAACTCCCGCACGCTATTATCGGGAAGGGTAATCCTGATCATCATACTCACTCAAAAAGATCGTTTGCAGGGGAAGTCCTGCAACGGCAGACCGTGCGAGAGTGGTAGGGTGGCTGTCAAGCCTTGGCGGCGCGGGGTTCCCCAGACTTTCCTGCAAGCGGTGCGTTGCCTTAGCCGGAGGTTCTTCTTATAAATCGACTCAAGATTTAATCGGAGGGCAAAATGCGGGCTTTCGGCGCAGCACTGATCGCGGTTTTGGTAACGGCGGGAACGGCCCTGGCGCAGACGGTGCCGGTACAGCTTTTCAAAGTGGTCACCGTCAAGGACGAGATCACCATCGGCGTCACGGCGGCGGAAGCGGCCAAGCTCGGTGCCGGTCCGGCGCTGGAGGCGCTAGCGACGGTGCTGAACCGCCAGGGGCAGTTGAGCGCCTGGCAGTATGCCGTACGCAAGGGCAGCGATGGGTCGTTGGAGCAAGCGCCGCTGCGCCGGGTGGTGATTTTCAAAACCGATAGTCTGCGGCTGGAGCCGGTCACCCTAGGCGCCACTGTAAAGCTGGTCGCGCCGAAGGAGTAAACCGCAAGGACCGGGACGCGGCGACCGGGCAGCGCGTCTATCGTCGGGCATCTTCTCCCCCTGTCTGGTGATGCTATGCTCGACGCTATGACCCTGCCCGACGATACCCTCTCCCCTGACGACCGGCGCTATGCGCAGGTTCTGGCGCGCGATGCCAGCCAGGATGGTCTGTTTTGGTATGGGGTGATGACCACGGGCGTCTATTGCCGCCCTGGCTGTGCCTCGCGCGCGCCGAAGCGGCAGAATGTGCGCTTCTACGCCAGCCCCGCCGAGGCCCAGGCGGATGGGTTGCGCGCCTGCAAGCGCTGCCGCCCGGATGCCGCCGTTAGCCGCGCCCATCACATCGCCGCCGTTACGCGCGCCTGCCGCTTGCTGGAAGCCTCTGAAACCGAACCAAACCTCGATGCTTTGGCGGCAGAGGCCCACCTCAGCCCCTTCCACTTTCACCGGCTGTTCAAGGAAATCACCGGCCTGACGCCCAAGCAATTCGCGCAAAGCCAGCGGCGGGTGCGCGTGCAGGAAGCCTTGCAGCGCGAAGCCAGCGTGACCGAGGCGGTCTATGCCGCCGGGTTCAACTCCTCCGGCCGGTTCTACGAGGCCGCTGACGGGATGCTGGGGATGAGTCCGACGCGCTTCCGTCAGGGCGGCGCGGGGCTGACGATCCGCTTCACCGTCGCCCCCTGCTGGCTCGGCCTGATGCTGGTCGCCGCGACCGAACGCGGGCTGTGCTGCCTGATCCTCGGCGACGAGGCCGACGCGCTGATCGCCGATCTGCACGCCCGTTTTCCGAAAGCCCAGATCGTCCCCGCCGACGCCGGGTTCGCCGAAACCATCGCCGTGGTGGCGCGCTTCATCGAAACGCCCGCCGTTGGGCTTTCCTTGCCGCTCGATATTCAAGGCACCGCCTTCCAGCAGCGCGTCTGGCAAGCCCTGCGGGCCATTCCGCCGGGGCAGACCGCCAGCTATTCCGAGATTGCCGCCGCCATCGGCCAACCAAAAGCCGCCCGCGCCGTCGCCGGGGCCTGCGCGGCCAACCCTATTGCCGTTGCCGTCCCCTGCCACCGGGTAATTCGGGATGGCGGTTCGGTTTCCGGCTATCGTTG
>CAZNVY010000076.1:0-6756 GCA_964576605.1 uncultured Elstera sp.
GCTCGACGTCGATCACTTCAAGAAATTCAACGATACCTACGGCCATGACGTCGGCGATCAGGTGCTGTGCCGGGTTGGACGTGTCATTTCCAACGTCACCGGTGGCGGGCAATATTTCCGCTACGGGGGGGAAGAATTTACCATCGTCTTTCCCAACCGCAGCTTGCGCGATGCGCTGCCGCATTTGGATGCCGTTTGCGCCGCCATGGCCGCCACACCTTTTACCGTCCGCAGTAAGGATCGGCCCGATACCAAACCGGATGGGCCGGCGGGCAGCGATCCCACCAAGGCTCCGGCAACCCAGGTCACCATCACCATTTCCATTGGTGCGGCAGAAAAATCACCGCGCTATGCCGATTGGGAGGCCGTGATGAAAGCCGCCGATCAGGCACTGTACAAGGCCAAGCAGGCGGGGCGGAATCGGGTTATGGCCGACGGGCAGAAATAGCGCCTCTTCGGCTCTCGCAAAATTTATGGCATCCTGCCGACGCACGGGCATCGCAAGTCCGACCATCGGGAGAGACGCGAACATGAGTGACCCCACTTTGGAAACCTGCCCCCGCCCCAATTTTTCGGCGGGCCGCAACATTGCCCTAAAGATGCCGCCGCGCGAGTTTCAGCAGGCGGTTGCCTTCTATCGGGACATTCTGGGGCTGGAGCAACTCTCCGCCGATGATACCAGCGTCACCTTCCGCTTTGGCGAGATGCGCCTATGGATCGACCGGGTGCCAACCCTGAGCCAAGCCGAAACTTGGCTGGAAATTCGTACCCCCGATGCCGATGCCGCGGCCGACTGGCTTGAAGCCCAGGGGATCGACCGCTGCGACGCGATCGAACCTTTGCCCGAGGGTTTTCCCGGATATTGGATTCTCGCCCCCGGCGGGATCGTGCATCTGATCCATGAGCGCGCGCCCGATTAAGCCTCCGGCTTCGGCGGATGGGCTGCGAACGGCGAGGGGCCGACGTCCAGGATCACCCGATTGCGCCCACCGCGCTTGGCGGCGTAGAGCGCGTCATCGGCCCGTTTCAGTAGATGCTCTAAGGTTTCGGGAACAAAACCGCTGTCACCGCGCAGATCGGCAACGCCGATACTGGCGGTGACGGCTACGTGGCGTCCATCCGGTAGGGTAAAGGGGGGTTCGGCGATCAAGGAACGGATCAAATCAAGCGCCGTCAGTGCGCCCTCGATCTCGGTTTCCGGCAAGAGTAAGGCGAACTCCTCCCCCCCCAGGCGCCCGATCAGATCCTCCCGCCGCAATCGGGCGCGCACCCGGCGGACCAATTCCTGCAGCACGGCATCGCCGCCCGCGTGACCGTACTGGTCGTTGATCCGCTTGAAATGATCGAGATCCAGCATCGCCAGGGCCAAGGGCCGCCGATGCCGCAGCGATCGGCCCACTTCCACCGCCGCCCGGTCTAGGAAATAGCGGCGATTGGCGATGCCGGTCAGCACATCATTATTGGCAAGATCGCGCAACTGCGCCTCGCGCTGCACCATGGCGGTAATCACCGCCTCGCGCCGCAGCCCCAACCGTAGGGCGGCTGTGAGTGCCAGCGCCAAGAGCAGGGTGAGGAGCAAACCGCCCCCGACGAAGGGACCCACAATATCCCGCGCGACGGCCTCCACTTCGGCTTCCGAGAGCATCACCAGAACGACCAACGGAAAGCCGGGCAAGCGGCGATAGGCCCCTACCCGCCGCACCCCATCGATACTGGCGGACATCTGATACTGCCCCACAGCGGGGCGGTCGGTATCGAGGAAAGGGGCTTCTTGCAACGGCGTCTCGAAGACCGAAGCGGGCAAGGCCGCCACCCCTGGATCATAACTATCCACCCGCGCCCGCAGCCAGCCGTCGCTTCCGACCAGCGCCACCAACCCATCCGGCGGCAAGGCGACCGTCCGTAGGAACTGGGTAAAGTGATCGTGCGCTACCGATAAAACCAGCACGCCCTTAAACGCCCCGCCAAGATCAACAAGCTTGCGGGTGAACTGTAGCGACAGCGTATTGGAAACGCGCCCCACAACAACGCGGCTGATGTATAATTCATCGCCCGGCGTGGTCAGATGATAGCGGTAATGCAGCCGGTCACGCAGATCGACCGGCGTCGTGACCGCGCCAGTGCTACTATAGGCCAAAAAGCCCGCAGAATTGATAATCGACACTTGAAAGGTTGGGAAAATCGCCTGTGGGGCCTCCATATCGCGCAGGAACCGATCAAAATTGCCGGGATCGCGCAAATAGGCCCGGCGCAGCGCGCGGCTGGTCCGGTCGATATCGGTTAGGGTCGTCACCAGATATTGTTCGGTCACCTCGGCCAGCGTCGCCGCCGTCGCCGCTGCCGTGCGCTGGTGGTAGGCGTCATGCACCTGCAAGCCGGCCCCTACCGCCGCCCAGATTACCCCGGCCAACAGGAGGAACGCGGTGCCATGTGCAATCAGCAACGGATATAGCCTGGACCGAGGCACCATCGCGTCCTATCCCTCCCACCGTCTCGCTGCTATTCCTGCTCCTTCACCCCTATCGAATCAAGATTAATGCTTCCTTAGGAACGGGCGGAAAAAAGCAGAAGGAGGAAGCCCCAATAGAGGGTTAGCGCCGCCAGCCACCAGCCCTGCCACAGGCCGAAGCTGAACAATATTGGCACCAATCCGCCCGCCAGTGCCGCACTCGCCGCCATCCGTGCAACCCGTGGCATCGGCATGATCGAACGTGCGGCAACCATCAGCAGCAGGGGCAGGAACAAGGCTCCCAAAACGCCGAGTTCTAGCCAAAGCTGCAAGGCCCCATTGTGTGGATGCAAGGGCAGTAGCGGCACATGGTCGCGGCCCAGGCTAGCGCGGGCACAGTCTGGAACCGCTGCCTCCGGGGCGCTGCTGCCCAGACGCCGGGCCGCATCCAGCCCCCATCCTGTCCAAGGACGCGCCGCAATCAGCCCGTCGGCATAGGTCCAGATTAACAGTCGATGCGCCGCCGAGGGTTTGCTGGCCCAGAGTGCACAGTCCTGCGCTGGGGTTAGACCAACTGGCAGTAGGACCGGCAGCGCGACCAGCAAAACTCCCGCCCCAACCAGCCCCAGCGCCCCCCGCCGCCAGAGGCCGAGTCCTGCCGCCAACAGCGCCACCGGCAGCAGAAGCTTCGCCGCCAGATTGACCGATAGCGCCGCTAACAGCAGCCCCGGTAGCGCCAGCGCCAGCCGATACCAGCCGGGCTGGGGAAGTAGCAGTAGGATCGGCAATACCGACAGGGCGGCCAATACGGCGCTGCGCCCATAGGTAATGGCATCGACGGGGCGATCACGCAGCGCTTGGGTCAGCCAACCACCGCTTAGAAGATCGACCGCCGCAAGGGCGGCCCCGGCCGATAGTCCCACGGCCAGGGCCGTCCCCCGTCGTCGCGCCACGGAGGGCAATAGGGTAAGAAGATGGGCCGCCAACACCAGCGCCAGCAGAATTTCTACCGCCAACCGCCCGGCGCGACCCACCGCAAGGCCCGGCCACTCCGCCCAAGGGGCCAGCAGCAGCGCCAAACCAGGCAATGCTAGCAACAGGAGCGCCGGGCGCGCCCGGTGCCACGCGCCGAACTCCCTGAGGACCGATAGCCCCCCCGCTGCCAAAGATTCCACCACCGCCACCAAGAGTGCCAGCGCCAGCAGGACCGGCAGCGCCTGTGGTAGCAGCACCCCTAAGATGCCCCCTAGCAGTAACCCGCCCTGCTTTACCCGATCAGGCAGCGCCAAGCTCACGCCGCCAGCGCCTTCTCGACGATTTCCCTGACATCCTTCGACAATCCGGGCCGTTTGCGGATCCGATCAAGTTGCGCGCGCATTAGGGCTTGGCGTGCCGGATCGAACTTCTTCCACGGCGCGAGCGGGGCGACTAAGCGGGCCGCGAGCTTGCCGTTAAACCCATCGGTCGCCATCACGTGATCGGCCAGAAATGCATAGCCCGACCCATCGGCGGCATGGAACTGCGCCCGGTTACCCGTAGTAAAACTGCCAACCAGGGCGCGTACCTTGTTCGGGTTCTTCGGATCATAATCTGGATGCGCTAGCAGCGCGGTGACCTGCGCCAGCGTATCCGGCCGGCGGGACAGGGCCTGGACGGTGAACCACTTGTCGAGGACCAGCGCGTCCCCCGCGAAATCGGCCCGGAATGCCTCCAGAATCGCGCCGCGCTCCGGATGGTCGGTATCGGCCAGCGCGGTCAGGGCGGCAAGCCGGTCGGTCATATTCCCCGCCGCCCGCGCCTGGGCCGCCGCCAAAGCCACCGCCGCAGCATCGCCGCCGGCGACCAGCAGATCGAGCGCCGCATTGCGCAGCGCCCGCCGTCCCACCGCTGCGGCGGTGGGCTGATAGGGGCCGCTCTCCGCTAGGCCAACCACAATCTGGTGCAGGTCGGTTTTGAAATGCTGCCCCAGGGCGGCGCGCAGGGCATTACGCGCCTGATGCAGCCGATCCGGGTGCACGACGGGCACCAGTTCGGCCAAATAGGCTTCGCTCGGCAAGGCTAAACAAAGGGCGGCAAAGGCCGGATCGGCATTGGCGGAGACCGCCGGTCCGACAAAGGGGGCCAGGGTTGCCGCCACCAAATTCACCAAAGGTTCCGGCAGCGGGGGGCGTGCCGGGGCGGTGCCAGCGGGGTCGGCATCGGCCAGCAGCACGCGCGTTAACACGGTTTGCCCTGCCTCCCAGCGGGCGAAGGGGTCGCTGTCATGGGCCGCCAGGATCGCCAGTTCCCTATCGGTCCAGGCGCGCTCCAGCTTCACCGGGGCGGAAAAACCGCGCAGCAGCGATGGGATCGGCGCTTCCGGCAGATTGATGAAAGTAAAACTCTGCCGAACTTCAGTTAGGCGCAGCACGCGCGTTCCCGCCTGGGCCACCGCTTCCCCGGCCAATTGGGTCGGCAACGCCCGACCATCCGTCGCCAGCAACCCCATGGCCACTGGGATCAAGAAAGGCTGTTTCACCGGCTGGCCGGGCGTCGGCGGACAGGATTGGCTAAGGGTCAGCCGATAAGTCTTTGTTTCGGGATCGTAACTATCAGAAACCCGCACCACCGGGGTTCCCGCCTGGGAATACCAACGCTCGAACTGGGTTAGATCAACCTCATTGGCGTCGGCCATGGCCGCCCGGAAATCATCGCAGGTTACCGCCTGCCCATCGTGCCGCTGAAAATAGAGGTCCATCCCCCGCCGGAACCCATCCGCCCCCAGTAGGCTATGGTACATGCGCACCACTTCGGCCCCTTTATTATAGACCGTTGCGGTATAGAAATTATTGATCTCCACATAAGAATCGGGCCGGACGGGGTGGGCGGTCGGCCCCGCATCTTCGGGAAATTGGGTGGCGCGCAGGCCGCGCACATTGGTAATGCGCTGCACCGCCGCCGAATTCATATCGGCGGAAAACTGCTGATCACGGAAAACGGTCAAGCCTTCTTTCAAGGAAAGCTGAAACCAATCTCGGCAGGTTACGCGGTTGCCGGTCCAATTATGAAAATATTCATGGGCGATAACCGCCTCGATTCCCTGGTAATCCAAATCGGTCGCCGTTTGCGGATCGGCCAAAACATATTTAGTATTAAAAACATTCAGCCCCTTATTTTCCATCGCCCCCATATTAAAATCGCCAACCGCGACGATCATATAGATGTCTAGATCATATTCGAGACCAAAGACCGCCTCGTCCCAGGCCATCGCCTGCTTCAGCGAGGCCATGGCATGGCCGGTCTTAGCCGCGTCGGCGGCGCGCGTCCAGATTTCGAGATCGACCGTGCGGCCACTACGCGTGGTAAAACGATCAGCCGTTTTTACCAATGCCCCGGCGACCACCGCGAAGAGATAGGCGGGCTTGGGGAACGGATCGTGCCAGACAGCAAAATGTTGTCCTTCAGGCATTGTTCCGCGTTCGATACAATTTCCATTCGCCAGAAGAACCGGATAATCCGCCGCCGGGGCAATCAGCTTGACGGTATAGACCGACAAAAGATCGGGCCGATCGAGCCAATAGGTAATCTTGCGAAACCCTTCCGCCTCGCACTGGGTGCACAGCATATCGCCCGATGCGTACAGCCCCTCTAACTCCAGATTGGCGCTGGGATCGATCGAGACCCGGCTGACCAAATCGCCGGAAACCGGCGGATTGAGAAGCTCCAGCCCCTCTGGCACCAGCCGATACTCCTGGCCCTCGACCAAGGCCACCCCATTTAGGGTTAGGCTCTCCAGCGTCAAGCCGCGCCCATGCAGCAGCAGCGGTTCGCCGGGCTGGTAGACTGATTCGTCCCGTTCAAGCCGCACGCGGGCTTCTACCTGCGTGCGGGTCCGATCAAGCCAGAAGGTGAGATGGACCGACGGTAGACGGTACAGCGGCGGGCGATAATCGGCCAAGCGGGTCACGGTTTGCGTCAAGCTGGGCGAAAGCGCGGAAGAATCGGCCACAAAAGCCTCCTTGCTGCAAAAATATCAGGCCATGACCATTCCAGAGCGCGCGGTAACCTGCAATCCCATCCCTCGTCTTTTCACGTCAGAAACGCTATTCTCACGGCTATGCAGTTTCCAAAAACCGCCCCCATCCCCGTGTCCAGCCGTGCGACCGACGCCGCCGAGACCTTAGCATTGCAAGTTCTCGCTTGGATTGCTGCGGAGCCGGAACGATTATCCGGCCTCTTGGCGACCACTGGCCTTTGGCCTGACGAGCTGAAAGCCCGCGCGGGCGATCCGGCCTTCTTGGGTGGGGTTCTGGATTATCTGTTGAATG
>CAZNVY010000076.1:6769-16332 GCA_964576605.1 uncultured Elstera sp.
CAGCTACTATTGGCTTTTTGCGGTAGTGCCGAAATTCCCCCCGATGCCCCGGCCCGGCACCGGTCGGCCCTCCCCGGTGGCGCGATCGAGGTCTGAAACCATTCGCCTACGAACGCTGCATTCGTGTGCCCCTGCGGTTTCTGCGGGGCCTGCGTGCGGCGGGCGGGCTTGTTCCTGACGCTGTTGCACCGCACTCTTCCGGCGTTTTTGGCCCGCCGCCTGCGGTTTGGCCCCAGCATCACGAGGAAACGCCCGAATGACTATCGCCCGCCTGTTGCTTCCCGTCACCCTGGCGCTGGCCCCGGTGGCAGCCCCGGCTGCCGATCCGATTAAGATTGGCGAGATCAACAGCTATACCGCCCTTGCCGCCTTCACTCAGCCTTATAAAAAGGGCATCGAATTGGCGTTGGAGGAGATCAATCGAAACGGCGGGGTTCTGGGCCGCCCGCTGGCGGTCGTCTTCCGCGACGATGGGTTTAAGCCCGCCGATGCCGCCCGCCACGCCGAAGAATTGGTCACGGCGGAAAAGGTCGATTTGTTAGCCGGCACCTTCTCGTCGGGCACCGGCCTCGCGGTTGCCGATTACGCCAACCGTCAGAAAATCCTCTTCGTTGCCTCGGAACCCCTCTCAGACGCGCTCGTGTGGGACAAAGGCTCGCGCTATGTTTTCCGCCTGCGGGCCTCGACCGCGATGCAGGCTGAAATGCTGGCCGCCGAAGCCGCAAAACTCCCCGCCACCCGCTGGGTCACGGTAGCCCCCAATTACGAATATGGCACAGCTTTCGTTGCGGCTTTCAAACAGGCATTGAGTAGCAAGCGTCCCGACGTGCAATGGGTCGGCGAACAATGGCCCGCGCAGGGTAAGCTGGAGGCCGGTGCCACGGTTGAAGCCGTGGAAGCCGCCAAGCCACAGGCAATTTTTAACGCCACCTTCGGGGCCGATTTGGCGCGTTTGGTGAAAGAGGGTAATAGCCGCGACCTGTTCAAGGGCCGCGCGGTGGTCAGCGCTTTGACTGGTGAACCGGAATATCTCGATCCCCTGAAGGAGGAAACCCCGGAAGGTTGGATCGTGACCGGCTATCCCTGGTCGCAGATCGATACGGAAGCACATCAAAGCTTCCGAACGGCCTATGAGAATAAGTTCAAAGAAAGCCCGCGCCTAGGCTCGGTCGTCGGCTATACCACGATCCACACCATCGCTGCCGCGCTGAAAAAAGCGGGGTCCACTGAAACCGAAAAGCTCATCGCCGCCTATCGCGGCCTAGCGTTCGATAGCCCCTTTGGCCCGGCACAGTTCCGCGCCGGCGATCATCAATCGACGATGGGGGCTTATGTGGGTAAAACCGCTCTCAAAGAGGGGCGCGGCGTGATGGTTGACTGGCGCTATATTGACGGCGCAACGGTTCTGCCAAGCGAGGCAGAAGGCCGGCGACGCCGCCCGCTTGACGCGCAAAACTAAACTTAAAAACAACCAAAAATTCTCTCCCTAGGGGCTTCACCCCCTTGGCATTGCGATTTTCCAGGGTATTGTTGGCTGCCCCCTGCCGCTGCCAGACCGCGGCAGGGGGCAGATCACGCCCTTGCCTAAGGTGCGGGGGGCCTTAGCCCCGAAGCGCAACGGAAATCCATGATCGAACCCCTGCAAACTCTGCTGTTTATTCTGCTGAATGGGCTGGTCAGCGGTGGGGTTTTGTTTCTAATCGCCGCCGGGCTGACGCTGATTTTCGGCGTCTCGCGGGTGGTGAATTTCGCCCACGGCAGCCTCGCGATGCTGGGGGCTTTTCTAACCTATTCCCTGCTCGCCTATATGCCCTATCCGGTGGCCATTCTAACCGCGGTTGCCGGCGTCGCGCTGCTGGGCCTGATAATCGAGCGGGGGGTCATCCGCCCGCTGTATGGCGCGCCCGACCTGCTGCAATTGCTCGCCACCTTCGGGTTGGTTCTGATCGTGCAAGACGCGGCTTTGGCGATCTGGGGGCCGGAGGACCTAGTCGGGCCGCGCTGGCCGGGCCTCTCAGGATCGGTCACGCTGCTGGGGCGGCGCTATCCCGTTTATAATTTATTCTTGATCGGCATGGCGGCGCTGGTGGCTTTTGGCCTGCACCGGCTGATGACCCGCAGCCGGTTTGGGATTCTGATCCGCGCCGCCACCTCCGATGCCGCGATGCTCGGCGCGCTCGGCGTGCGCGAAGATCGCCTCCGAACCGGGGTGTTTGGGCTGGGGGCCGGGCTGGCGGGCCTGGGCGGTGCCCTGCTGCTGCCGCGCGATTCGGCAACGCTGACCCTCGATCTCACCCTGGTCGTGGATGCCTTTGTTGTCGTGGTTGTCGGTGGTTTGGGCAGTATCGGTGGGGCTTTCCGCGCGGCCCTCTTGATTGGGCTTGTCCAGTCCGCCGCCTTAGTGCTGTGGCCGAAATCGAGCCTGGTGCTGCCGTTTCTGATTATGGCGCTAACGCTGTGGCTGCGCCCGCAGGGGTTGGGCGGTAAACCGCCCCCGCCCCCCGGTCCGCCGCCGCTCGCCGAGCTGGCACCGGAGCTGCGGCCCTGGTCCACACGGCGCGTGCGGGGCCTGATCGCGGGCGGGCTGATCTTACTGCTGGCCCCAGTGTGGCTGGTTTTACTGCCGGGCGACTGGCGGGCCTACGGGCTGTTGCTGCTCACGGAATGTCTCGGCCTTGGGCTTTTTGCCCTATCGCTGCATTGGTTGATCGGCATGGGGGGCTTGCTAACCTTTGGACAGGCCGCCTTTTTCGGCCTGGGGGCCTATGGCTTGGCGCTCGCGTTGCCCGGCCTGCGTCTCGGCTTGCCGGAGGAAGCCGCGCTGCTGACGGCATTGATCCTGGCAGCCCTGACTGGCGCTCTCGGTGGCCTTACGGTCGGGGCGCTGGCGGTGCGACTATCTGGCGTTTCCTTGGCGATGGTTAGCCTGGCCGTGGCGCAGGGGATCTGGTCGCTGGCGATCCAGGCGAAAGGCCTGACCGGCGGCGATGATGGTATCCTCGGTCTTAGCCCGCGCGGTTTCTTTGCGGATCGGGGAAGCTTCTATCTGCTGACCTTGGCCCTAACCGTGGCGGTCGCAGCCCTCGTCCGGCGCGAAAGTTTTGCGCCCGGCGGGGCGTTTTTGCGGGCAATGCGCGATCATCCAGGGCGCGCCGCCGCTGCGGGCCTATCGTTGACGGCGATCAAGCTACGCGCTTTTAGCCTCGCTGGGGCGATTGCCGGACTGGCGGGCGGCCTGACGGTGTTGACGCGCGGCACGGCGTTTCCGCAGCTCGCCAGCCTTGGCCAATCGGTTGATGGTCTGGTGATGCTGGTCCTAGGCGGGCAGTTCTCGCTGTTAGGGGCCTTTGGCGGCGCGGCGATCTTTCATCTTTTACACAGCGAACTCATTCGGGAGACCCCCTATTGGCGGGCAATCCTGGGGGTGGCGCTGCTGGCGCTGATTGCCGTCAAACTGGCCTGGAGCCGACGGGGACCGCGATGACCTGGGCTTTGGAAGCCAATCAGATTTCGGCCAGTTGGGGCACGCGCGAGATATTGGCCCCGCTGTGTCTAAGGCTTGCCCCCGGCGAGCGGCTGGCGGTGATCGGCCCCAATGGGGCGGGAAAATCGACGCTTTTCGCCCGACTGTGCGGTCAGGTCCCAGTAGCAGGCGGGCAGCTCCGCTATTTCGATACCCCCGTGCTGGCCCCTTCCCCGGCGCGGTTAGCGCGGCTCGGCGTTGGGCGAGCCTTCCAAGTGCCTGCGCTTTTTGCCTCCATGCGGGTGGTGGAGGCGGTCGCCACCGCTGCTCTCGCCGCCCGACGCGGGGCCGAGGCCGGGGCGATTCTAGCCCGGCTGGGCCTCGCCAACCGAGCCGAAACCCCGGTACAGGCCCTCGACCATGGGGACCGCAAACGGCTCGACCTGGCCCTGGCACTCGCCACCGCCCCGCGGCTACTGCTGCTGGACGAGCCGACGGCGGGCATGGCCGCCGCCGAGCGTGCCGCCCTCTACCAGCTCGTCTCTGCCCTTGCTGCCGAGGGGGTGGCGATTTTGTTTACCGAGCATGACATGCAATCGGTCTTCGCTCATGCGGATCGAATCGCAGTACTGCATCAGGGCCGCTTGATCGCCCAGGGGTCGCCAGAGACGATCCGCAACACCCCGGCGGTACAGGCGGCCTACCTAGGAGGCTTCGATGCTGGCGCTTGACGGTCTGACCCTAGGGTATGGCGGCCATCCGGTACTGACCGACGTTTCCTTAACCTTGAACGAGGGGGAGGCTTTGGCCCTGCTGGGCCGCAATGGGGCCGGAAAATCGACGCTGATGAAGGCGATCATCGGTCTTGTGCCGGTGCAGGCGGGCCGCATTCTGTGGCGGGGCCAGGATATTACCCGCTGGCCACCCTTCCGCCGTGCCCGCGCCGGAATTGGTTATGTGCCAGAGGATCGGCGCATTTTTCCCGATCTCACCGTCGCCGAAAATTTGGCCACCGGCCTACGCCCGCCCGATCCGGAATCGCCGCTGCCGCCCTGGGATATTGACCGGATTCTAGGGCTATTCCCGGCCTTGGCGCGGTTACGGCGGCAACCGGGCGGCGCGATCAGTGGGGGGGAGGCGCAGATGCTGGCCATCGCCCGCAGCTTACTGGGGCAGCCCCGCTTACTGCTGCTCGATGAACCCGCCGAAGGCCTCGCGCCCCTAATCGTGCAGGATATGGTCGAGGCGATTAAACTGATGAGCGCCGCCGGGCTAACCTTGCTGCTCTCCGAACAAATGCTGCCGGTCGCCCGCGCCTGCGCGCCTGCTGCCGTGCTGCTAGGCGGCGGTAGGGTTCAGGCAACCGGCCCGATCACGTCCCTACTCGCCGACCCTAGACTAACGGAACGCTGGCTAGGGGTCTAACTCTGCCGCCAGGGCAGCCCCTCCGCCTTCCAGCCAGCGAGGCCGCCGCGATGCCGTTCGGGGTCGAGCGGACCTTCAAACCCCCCGGCGATATTGTAGCAGGGGCCGAAGCCCGCCGCCGTAAGCGCTTTCGCGGCGGCAAGGCTACGCACCCCAGAGCGGCAGAGCAGATAGACGCTTTGCCCACGCTTCAGCCCTTGGGCTTCGGCATCAGCAATGAAGTTGGGATTGATCGTTCCCTCCGGCCAGGTCTGCCATGCCACTGTCAGCACGAGCTTTCCAAGCGCGGCAACGTCCGGCAACCCTACATAGGCCCATTCCGCCGGGGTGCGCACGTCGATCAGAATAGCGGCGGGATCGTCCGTCAAGGCGACCCAGGTTTCTTGCGGCGATACATCGCCCGCGTAATCGCTCATGATCCTTGTCCTTAAGCGTGGGGAGCGGCGGCGGCCAGACCGCGTTCGATATCGGCCTGCAGGTCTTTCACGCTCTCCAGCCCGACTGACAGGCGCACAAGGCCCTCGGTGATCCCCATCGCCGCCCGGTCCTCTTCCGGCATGGCGCGGTGCGTCGTCGTCATTGGATGGGTAATCAGCGACTTGGCATCGCCAAGATTGTTCGAGATGTCGATGACCTGTAACGCATCCATGAACGCCCAGGCCGCCTTGCGCCCGCCCTTCAATTCGATCGCTAGCAGCGTGCCGCCGCGCGTCATTTGCCGCTTCGCCAGCGCATACTGCGGGTGGCTTTTGTGGTGCGGGTAGAGCAGCTGGGCAACGGCCTTATGACCGTAAAGCTGATCCGCCAGCACTTCCGAGGTGTCGCAGGAGCGGTCGACGCGGAGCGAAAGGGTTTCGAGGCCCTTCAACAATAACCAGGCATTGAAAGGGCTAAGGGCCGGGCCGGTATGGCGCAGAAAGGGTTGCAAGTGATCGGTGCAGAAAGCCGCCGATCCTAGTACCGCGCCGCCAAGACAGCGGCCCTGCCCATCGATATGCTTGGTTGCCGAATAAGTGACGATATCCGCCCCAAGTTCCAGCGGCCTTTGCAGCAGCGGCGTCGCGAAAACATTATCAATCACCAGCTTGGCACCAACACTATGGGCCAGATCGGCGACGGCCTTAATGTCGATTAGCGACAAGGTGGGATTGGCCGGGGTTTCCATGAAAAAAACCTTGGTATTCGGCCGCACCGCCGCTTCCCAGGCCGTCAGGTCCGCCCCATCCACCAGAGTGGCCGTGACGCCCCATTTCGGCAGAAGCTGGGTAAGAATCACATGGCAAGAGCCGAAAAGCGCGCGCCCGGCGACGATATGATCGCCCGCCTGCACGCTGGCCGCCAGCGCGGCAAATACCGCCGCCATGCCGCTAGCGGTACCGTGGCAGGCCTCGGCCCCCTCTAGCAGGCGTAGGCGCTGTTCAAATAATTCCAGCGTTGGGTTGCGGTAGCGGGAATAGACGAACCCCGGATCATCGCCAGTGAAGCGCGCTTCGGCCTGCGCCGCGCTTTCATAGACGAAGCCGGAGGTCATGTAGATAGCCTCAGACGTTTCGCCGTAGTTAGAGCGCGTCAGCGCCCCGCGCACCAGCAGCGTATCCAAATGCTCCGGATAATTGGAAAACTCGCTCATTACCGCTACTCCTGCCATCCTTGGTCCGAATGCTTCGACCGGCAGGTGTTCGCGGGGCCATAGCCCAAGCGCACGACCTTTTAGCGGGTTATTTAACGTGGCCGCAAGCCGGTCGGCTCAAATCACCACGGTTTTAGCTCTAGCGACCGTCCCGCGCCCCGTCAAGGGGCTTTGCTTAAAAGCCGGGTAGCGGGGTGACCGTCGTGCCATGGTTGACCGGACCGGTGCCGTGACCATAGCCCGGCGCATCCTTAATCGCCGCCTGAACATAGGCGCGGCCCCGTTCTACCGACTTATGCAACGATAGGCCCTGGGCCATGCCGCAGGCAATCGCCGCTGAAAGGGTGGAGCCGATGCCGGCCATATGGCGCGTTTCGAGGCGTGGAGCGGCATATTCGGTAATGCCGCCCTGATCGGTTGCCAGCAGATCGACCACCGGGTCCTGATCGTCGTGCCCGCCCTTTAGCAGCACAGCGCGCGCCCCCAGTGTCAACATCATTTGCGCGGCGTGGTGTCGCTCTTCATCGGTATGAATATCCATCCCGGCCAGAAGTTCGCCTTCGCGCAGGTTTGGCGTGATAATGGTCGTGCGCGGGAGCAGCCGAATCTTCAGGTGCCGCATCCCTTCCTTATCCAGCAGCGACCGACCGGTTTTGGTAACCGCAACGGGATCGAGCACGATAGGGGTTTCCGGGGCAAGCTCTTCGATCACATCGGATACGGCGTTAATCAAATCGGCGTTATGCAGCATTCCCAAGTGAATGACATCCGCCCCAATATCCTGCAAAGCAAGGCGCATTTGCCGCTGAACGAAGGCGGGTGGGATCGGGTGGATATCAACGACACCATGCGTATCGCGCGCGGTGACGGCGGTAACCGCCGTCATGGCATACCCCCCTAACGCCAGGATGGTCTTTAGGTCGGCCTGAATCCCCGTACAGCCGCTGCTATCGGACCCGGCCACGACCAAAACCCGCCCTTTGATCTGCATGTCGCCTCTCCCCAATCCTGCCCAACCTATAGTTTACCGCGACTTCAGGCTTTCGCCAAAGCCGAGGCGACACTCGCAATCACCCCATCGACAATCGCGGCCACCATCGCCGGATCTTCCCCCTCCGCCATGACCCGGATCAGCGGCTCGGTCCCGGATTTGCGGATCAGCAACCGTCCCCGCCCCTGCAACTGCGCCTCGGCGGCGGCAATTGCCCCCTGTACCTGATCGACAATCAGCGGGTCCTGCCCCGCAGCGTAGCGAACATTCTTTAAGATTTGGGGATAGGGTTTGAACACCCGTGCCAGTTCGCTGGCCCGCTTACCGGATTCGACCAGGCAGGCCAGTACCTGTAATCCCGCAATCAACCCATCGCCGGTGGTCGCGTAATCGGTCAGAATCAAATGGCCCGATTGCTCCCCCCCCACATTGAACCCTTCGGCGCGCATCGCTTCCAGCACGTAGCGATCCCCCACCTTGGTGCGGTGCAGCGCCAACCCCTGGGCCTGTAAATGCTTCTCTAGTCCCATGTTCGACATAACGGTTGCCGCGATGCCACCGCCGCGCAGCAGCCCGGCCCGCGCCCAGGCGGTAGCGATCAGCGCCATGATCTGGTCGCCATCGATCACCTGCCCGGTTTCATCAACCACGATCAGCCGGTCGGCATCCCCATCCAGCGCCAGCCCAATATGGGCACCATGCGCCACCGTCTGGCTCGCGAGATGCGCAACTGCGGTCGCCCCGCAGTCGCGGTTGATATTCGTGCCATCGGGCGTAACGGCCAGCGGAATAACCTCGGCCCCCAATTCCCGCAACACGGTGGGGGCAACCCGATAGGCCGCCCCATGGGCGCAGTCGATGGCGATCTTCAGCCCATCGAGTTGCAGGCCCCGCGGGAAACTGGATTTGGCGAACTCGATATAGCGACCGCCCGCGTCTTCCAGCCGTTTCGCCCGACCGATCTTGCCCGAATCGACCAGCGGCGGCAGCGCGTCTGGCTCTAGGATCAGGCGGGTGATTTCCGCCTCCGCCTCGTCCGACAGCTTATACCCATCGGGGCCGAACAGCTTGATGCCATTATCCTCATAGGGATTATGCGATGCCGAAACCATGATCCCCACATCCGCCCGCATCGACCGGGTGAGCATGGCAATCGCCGGAGTGGGCAGCGGCCCCACCAGCAACACATCCATTCCGCGCGACAAGAGACCCGCCGTCAGCGCCGCTTCGATCATATAGCCCGATAAGCGGGTGTCTTTGCCAATCACCGCCACATGCCGCCGCGCCTGCCCCGACTGAAAGTAAGCCCCGGCGGCTTGGGCGACCTGAAGGGCCATAACCGCCGTCATCGGATGGCTATTGGCCCGGCCGCGAATCCCATCGGTGCCAAAAAGACTGCGCGTCATAAAACCCCTAGTATCAAAATTACCTTTTCTCTATAGCAAATCCCCGCGGCGGCGGACAGAAAAGAGAATCCGGCCCCCTATGCCATTTCCTGGGATTTGTCTTACTGATGGGTGGCGAACCAAACCGCGCGGGCCTGGGCGGTTTCCGCCACATCATGTACCCGCACGATTTGCAGCCCCGCCGCAAAGGCGGTAATCGCCGCCGTCAAGGAACCGGCCAAACGGTCCACCGGCATTTCGTCTCTCGACACCGCCGCGATGAAGCGCTTGCGCGATGCTCCCAGCAAAACTGCACACCCCAGACCATGGAAAAGCGGCAGGTGCCGCAGCAGGGCCAGATTATGCGCCGCCGTTTTGCCAAAACCGATCCCAGGATCGACGCACAGCCGATTTCGGGGAATTCCCGCCGCCTCCAGTGCGGCAACCCGCTGCCCCAGGGCGCGGTAAACCTCCATCACCACATCGCCATAGGTGGGATTATCCTGCATGGTGCGCGGATCGCAGCCGCCCATATGCATTAGGATGACCGGCACATCGGCCTGGCGAGCGACGGCCAGCGCCTCAGAATCGCCGGTGAGCGCCGTCACGTCATTGATGATTTGCGCCCCGGCATCCAGGGCCGCCGCCACAACCACCGCGTGACGGCTA
>CAZNVY010000077.1:0-3254 GCA_964576605.1 uncultured Elstera sp.
CGAGCTTGCCGTGGCCGATTTCGCGGCGGCCCGGCGACCCCATACGGCCTGCTTCCCCGACCGAATAGGGCGGGAAATTATAGTGCAGCATGAAGTTTTCGCGGTATTCGCCTTCCAGCGCGTCGATGATCTGCTCATCCTGGCCGGTGCCGAGGGTGGCGACGACGAGGGCCTGGGTTTCCCCGCGGGTGAACAGGGTCGACCCGTGGGCGCGCGGCAGCACGCCGACTTCGGCGACGATCGGGCGGACGGTTACGAGGTCGCGGCCGTCGATGCGGCGCTTCGTGGATAGGATATTGCCGCGAACGATTTCGGCTTCGAGATCCTTGAACTTCGCGGCGACCAGATCGGCGGCGAAGCCTTCTTCAACCAGCTTCGCAATCGCATCGGCCTTGGCGGCACCGACCTTTTCGTAGCGCACCTGCTTTTGCACTTCCGAATAGGCGGCGGTCAGCGCGGCAGACGCGACGTCTTTGAGGCGCTTCGCAACAGCGGCTTCGGCTTCCGGCGGTTCCGGCAGGTCGAAGGGTTCCTTGGCGGCGGCATTGGCAAGGTCGATGATCGCATCGATCACGGTCTGGAAACTATCGTGCCCGAAGGCCACGGCCCCCAGCATGATTTCTTCGGAAAGCTCTTTCGCTTCCGATTCGACCATCAGCACGCCTTCTTGGGTCCCGGCGACCACCAGGTCGAGCGCGCTGTCCTTCAGCTGCGCCGGGGTCGGGTTCAGCACATACTCGCCATTGATATAGGCGACGCGCGCCGCGCCGATCGGGCCGAGGAAGGGGGCGCCGGAAATGGTCAGGGCGGCGGAAGCGCCGATCATCGACACGATATCCGGATCATTTTCCATATCGTGGCTGAGGACGGTGCAAATCACCTGGGTTTCATTGCGGAACCCATCGGCGAACAGCGGGCGGATCGGACGGTCCACCAGGCGCGACACCAGCGTTTCCTTTTCGGATGGGCGGCCTTCGCGCTTAAAGAAGCCGCCCGGAATCTTACCGGCGGCGAACGTCTTTTCCTGGTAGTTCACCGTCAGCGGGAAGAAGTCCACGCCCGGCTTCGCGGCTTTGGCATAGACCACGGTGCAGAGCACGGTGGTTTCGCCATAGGTGGCCAGCACGGCGCCATCGGCTTGGCGGGCGATGCGGCCCGTCTCCAGCGTCAGGGTGCGACCGCCCCATTGAATTTCTTTCTTGAACACATTGAACATCGTCGTTCCTTCCGGTCGTTCGTGCGTCGGGGGTGCTTTCACCATCGCCGCCGCGCGGGCTGGGTTTCCCTCAGGATGCAGCCCGCCCCACCCTGCGCCGGACCTGTTGAAAATCAGGCTTCGATCCGGCCATGTTGCGCGTGAGAGTAGCGCAAAAACAAACGATCCGCCCTTCGCAGATGAAGGGCGGATCGCTTTTAGTCTGCCATCCCCAGCGGCGCGGTTAGCGACGCAGGCCGAGGCGTTGGATCAGGGTCGCATAGCGACCGTGATCGTTGCGCTTCAGGTAATCCAGCAGGCGGCGGCGCTGACCGACGAGGACCAGCAGACCGCGGCGCGAGTGGAAGTCCTTCTTATGGCCCGACAGATGGTCGGTCAGATTGCGGATGCGTTCCGACAGGATCGCAACCTGGACTTCCGGCGACCCGGTATCGCCTTGCTTGGTGGCATATTCTTGAATGAGCGCAGTCTTGCGCTCGGCAGTGATCGACATCGGGGACTCCCAAAATCAGAGGTTGAAAACGCGGCTTGGGCGCAGGTTTTCCCCCTCGCGGTGACAGAGCGCGACGGGAGTTCCCTCCGCAATCGCAACCAGTACCGTTTCCGGGGAGCAATCCGCTAAAACGCCCCAGTCGCCTGGAAACAGGCGAAGGGTTTGTCCTTGGCGAAGGCGCTGCGCCGATGCTACCGGAATGGCCAGAGCCGGGATGTCGTCCAGCACGGTCAGGATCGGTAGCAGTCGATCCGACAGCGGCGGACTATGATGAGATTCCCCGGCTGAATCCAGAAGAATCGCGTCCGCCTCGGTAAAAACCCCAACTTTCGTGCGCCGTAGGGCCGCAAGATGCCCGACGGTGCCCAAAGCTACGGCGATGTCACGCCCTAAGGAGCGCACATAGGTGCCCTTGCCGCAATCAACCTCGAACACCGCATGGTCGGCATCGGGCATCTCACGCAGGCGCAGATCGAAAATCTCCACCGGGCGGGCGGCTAAATCGACGGTTTCCCCGGCGCGGGCCAGATCATAGGCGCGTTGGCCGTCGATCTTCAGAGCCGAATAGGCGGGCGGCTGCTGGAGGATGGTGCCGAGGAAGCGCGGCAGTACCGCATCAATGGCGGCACGGTCGGGGCGAACCTCGGAGGTGGCGGTAATCTCCCCCTCCGCATCCTCGGTTGACCGGGCGATGCCCCAACGGAGGGTGAAGCGGTAGCTTTTGCGCCCGTCCATCACCAGGGAAACCGTCTTGGTTGCCTCGCCGAAGGCCAGCGGTAGGATACCGGAGGCCAGCGGGTCCAGCGTGCCGCCGTGCCCAACCTTTTCGGCATTCAGCAGGCGCTTGGCTTTGCCGACCACCGCTGCGGAGGTGACGCCAAGCGGCTTATCGACCACCAGCCAGCCGTGGATCGGCTGGCCCCGGCGCTTGCGGCTCATGCCTCCTCGGTGCCTTCATCGTCCTGGTGCGCGGCAAGATCGCGCTGCACTTCCGGGCGGTTGAGCAGTGCCCCGATGCGCGCCGCCTCGCCGAAGGAGGTATCGGGCTGGAACGCCAGTTCCGGCACAAATTGCAGCCGCAATTCTTTCGCCATCTGACCGCGCAAATAGGGCGATGCCCGGCGGCAGGCGCGGACCAAGGCTTTCTGCGCGTCCGGCGTATCCTCGCCGCCCAGCTTGATGACAAAGGCCGTCGCATGGCGCAGATCGGGACTCATCCGCACTTCCGTCACCATCACCGACGCCCCGGCAAGATCGGGGTCGCGCAGCCCGTCGCGGGTGAAAACCTGGGTCAGCACATGCCGCACCTCTTCCCCCACGCGCAACTGACGCGGCGACGGTGCCCGGCCGGCGGGGGGGGACGAGGAGGGAGAGGAAGAACGCGGCATGGAACAGCACTAACCCTGGACAGAAAAGCGGGCGCGGACAATAGGCGTGCTGAGGGGAGGTGTCAACGTCGATGCGGCGGTCACGCCACCGCGCGGGCCGCAGCTTCCGCCACCGGCTGCAATGTCACCCGGTCGCCAATCGCCGTTAGGAAATAGC